>DASXRC010000106.1:0-18783 GCA_036506795.1 Micromonosporaceae bacterium | reverse complement strand
CGCAGCACGGGCCACTCGGTCAGCCTCGGGATCGGGTACGCCGGCGGCGCGAATCCGCCGTCACGCAGGAGCGGCAGGCCGAGCCGGAACGAGACGACGGTGGCGACCAGCCCGAGGACGAACGCCGTCGCACCGAGCACGAGCGCCTTCGCGGCCAGGACCCGGCCGCGGCGCGGGCTGGCCGCGATCGTGGTCCGGATCATGCCGCGCTTGAACTCGGACGTCATGAACAGGACGCCCATCGCCACGATCACCATGAGTCCGATTTGGATCCCGAAAAGGGCGGCCTGCACGGGGTCGTCCGGCGATTCCCGCGGACCGATCTCACCGGATCCGGACACCGTGAAGACGCCGTTCACCTCGGTCGAACCGGTGCGAGTGCCGCCCCTGCGCTTGAAGTCCGGAACCCCCTCCAGGGAGTCCTCCGGCCGACTTGGCTGGGTCACACGGTCGCTCTGCCAGGCCGCCGCCGAACCGGTCGCCTGGGCGCCGTCGACCCGGACGTTGTCGAACGTCGCGGTGCCGGTGGTCTGGTCCTCGGAGACCGATGTCGTGCCGGCCGACCGCGAGACGACGACCTTCGGCGGGGACGACACGAAGAGCCCGACCTCGGCCGTCGCGGGCAGCCCACGCATGTCGACCGTGCCCACCTTGTGCCAGGTGGCGCCGTCGGTCGACTCGTACCCCGTGACGGAGGTGCCCGTCCGCGTCAGGCGCAGCCACCGGGGTGCGCCGCCCGGGCGACCGGCCCGGCTGGCCTCGTAGTTGGCGCTCAGGCGTACGCCGTGCTCGGGCGTCAGCATGAGCGCGGCGTATCGGGACCCGCTCCGCGTGCCGTCTTTGATCATCACGCCGGCGCCGGCCCAGGCGTGGCTGTTCCGCTGGGATACGACGCGGGCTACGACGCTGCCGTCGCCGGTCAGCGGCTGGTGGACGAACTGGAACTCGTCCGCCACGGGGCGCCCGTTCGGTCCCACCACAAAGTCGGGATGCTCGTTCGAGTCGGTGCCGCTGGCGGCGGACGCGAACAGGCTGAACCCGACCGACAGCACGACCAGAGCGGCGAGGGCGAGCACCCACCGGCGTACCGATCGGAGCTTGGTCCATTCGGCGAGCAACACCTGGCCGAACCCGTCCCGGGGCGCGGACATCACGCCTCCCGCACGGTCGGCACGTTGAACTCCACCGCGTCCCGGGTGATCTCCATGTACGCCTCTTCCAGCGAGGCCCGGTGCTGCCGCAGTTCCGAGAACGGCACGCCGGCCCCGGTGAGCAGTCCGGCGATCCGCTCGCCGGACAGGCCGTGGACGGTCAGCAGCTCGTGGTCGATCGCCGCGACGGTGGCGCCGGCGTTGGCGAGCAGCGTCATCGCGTCGGTGCGCCGCGACGTGCGCACGTCGACGCGATCCCCCGATGCCGCAGCGCGCAGCTTCTCGACGCTGGTGTCCGCGATGAGCCGGCCACGGCCGACGACCAGCAGGTGGTCGGCGGTGTCCTCGAGCTCGCTCATGAGGTGGCTGGACACGAAGATCACGCGACCCTCGGCGGCGAGCGACCGGAGCAGGCCACGGATCCACACGATGCCCTCGGGGTCGAGCCCGTTGACCGGCTCATCGAACATCAGCACCGGCGGATCCCCCAGCAGCGCGCCCGCGATACCGAGACGCTGCCGCATACCGAGCGAGAAGCCACCCACCCGGCGCCGGGCCACCGCCGCGAGACCGACCTGTTCGAGCACCTCGTCGACGCGCCGCCGGGACAACCCGTTGCTGTGGGCCATCCACAGCAGATGGTCCCTGGCCCGGCGGCCGGGGTGCACGGCCGCCGCGTCCAGCAGCGCACCCACCTTGACGAGCGGGGTACGCAGGGATCGGTACGCCGCGCCGCCGACCAGTGCCTCGCCCTCGTCCGGTGAGTCCAGGCCAAGGATCAGCCGCATGGTGGTGGACTTGCCGGCCCCGTTGGGCCCCACGAACCCGGTCACCTCGCCCGGCTTGACCGCAAACGAGAGGCCGTCGACGGCGACGGTGCGCCCGTACCGTTTGTGCAGTCCGCGTACCTCGATGGATGGCTGCATGGCAGTGAGGTTACGAACCGCTCGCGGCCGGGTCGTCCCGCCGCGGGGCGGTCTTCGCCACCCCGGTCGGGAGCGACGCCCGGGCCGGACGCATCCCCCACGCGAGCGACGTCGAGCCTGCTGACCTGGGTGACGCCGGTGCGCGCGGCTCCGGCGAGAATGGCGTACGTGAGGCAGGCGGGTGAACTGGTCGACCGCGCGGTCGTCGGCGTTCGACGGGCCACCGCCGAGACTGCCACGCCGTACCTCGCCGCCGGTGTGCTGTGCCTGGCCGCCTTCACGGAGGTCGCGGTCCGTCCGTTGGCCGAGCGGGAGAACCCGTCGTTCGCGCTGCTGCTCGCGCTGGCCGTCACGCTGCCGGTCGCCCTCGTGCGGATCCAGCCGGTGGTGGCGGCCCTGCTCGTCGGCGCCGCCGCCATCATCACGACGATCGGCGACGGCCGCCCGCCGCTCGCCGGCCTCGTCGCGCTGGTCGTCGTCCTCTACCTGGTCGGCCGCCGCCGATCCCGGCGCGCCGTCGCGCTGCTGCTGCTGCCCTTCATCGCGTACGCGGGGATCACCCTGCCGACCCGCGATGACCGGGCGTTCGGCGTACTCCTGCTCCTGCTCGCTACCGGTGCGGCCGCGACGGGCGCGGCGGTGCGGGCGCGCGACGAGGCCGTGCGGCGCGACGCGTCGGTACGGGCGATGGCGGACAGCCTGCTCGAGCACGCTGCCCGCGGCGAACGCGCGCGGATCGCCAGGGAGCTGCACGACGTGGTGGCTCACCACATTTCGATGATCGCGGTGCAGGCGGAGGCCGCCCGACTGACGACGCCGGGGATGCCGTCCGATGGCGCTCGGAGGCTGAGCGCCATCGCGGACACCGCCCGGACCGCGCTCACCGAGATGCGCCGGCTGCTCGGCGTGCTGCGTGAGGATGCCGGCGTGGAGCCGACCCGCCGACCACAGCCCGGGCTGCAGCAGCTCAACGAGCTGCTCGACGAGGCACGCGGCCTCGACGCCGGTGGCACGCGGCTTATCGTGCGAGGTCATGTGGCGCCGCTAGACCCGGGCATCGAGCTCACCGCGTACCGCATCGTTCAGGAGGCGCTCACGAACGCCCGCCGGCATGCGCCGGGTGCCGCGGTTGACGTGGAGCTGAATTACGGGGAGGACGCCCTGCACCTGCGCGTACGCGACAACGGTCCGGGGCCCGCCGCCGCGAACGGCTCCGTGCCGGACGGGCACGGTCTCGCGGGCATGCGGGAGCGGGTCGGGATGGTCGGCGGCCGGCTGTCGACCGGCCCCGCGCCGCTGGGCGGCTTCCTGGTCGAGGCCGAGCTGCCGATCCCGGAGGTCGAACCATGACCGGAGATGCCGTGAGCGCAGTGTGGCGCGGCGGCGCCTGGACCGAGGCGACGCGCCGGCGAAGCCGCCGCGTGGCGCCGAGGGAAGGCGGCGCCCACGGCGCCACACGGAGCGAACAGGAGTTGCCGTGAGTGTGCGCATCGTGGTCGTCGACGATCAGGAGGTCGTACGCGCGGCATTCGGCGCGCTCCTCGAGACGCAGCCGGACTTCGCGGTCGTGGGCACCGCGGCCGACGGTGCGGCCGCGGTGCGGCTGTGCCGCGAGACCCGCCCCGACGTCGTCCTGATGGACGTTCGGATGCCGGTTATGGACGGTATCGACGCGACCCGGCGGATCGTGGCCGCCGCCGGCTCGGACGGACCGCGGATCCTCATGCTCACCACGTTCGACCTGGACGAGCACGTGTATGACGCGCTCGGCGCCGGCGCCAGCGGCTTCCTGCTCAAGGACGTCACCGCGGAGCGGCTGTTCGACGCGGTTCGGGTGGTCGCCGCGGGCGAGGCGCTACTCGCGCCGACGGTGACGCGCCGGCTGATCGCCGAGTTCGCTCGCCTCCGCCCACGCGCACGACCGGCCACCGCACGTCTTCGAGGGCTGACGCCGCGGGAGACGGAGGTGCTCTACCTGATCGCGGAGGGACTGTCCAATCCGGAGATTGCCGCGCGCCTCGTGGTGAGCGAGGAGACGGTCAAGACGCACGTGAGCCGCGTGCTCAACAAGCTCGGCCTGCGCGACCGCACGCAGGCGGTCGTGATGGCGTACGAGTCGGGTCTCGTCGTCCCCGGTGGGCGCGGCTAGCCGAGCCGCGCCCGCCGAGGTCCGGTCAGGAGATCGCCGCTTGGCAGGGCCGCGCGGCATGGGGTTCCACGCGGTCGGCGAGGTGCCGCAGCAGAGCGGCGGTGGCGCGTCTTGCCGTATCGGTGTGACCGAGTCGCGGCGGCGGTGTCGGCACGACGGGTGCGTCCGGACGAGCGGACAACACGTGGTCGCGCGAGGCAGCGACGGCGAGGATCATGCCGGTTGGTTCCATGTCACTCACTCCTTGTGGGTGCGGGCCCGGTCGAGGCACGCACGACGAGCTCGGTCGGGAGCACGACGTGCCGTTCGGCCGGGTTATCGGGAGGATCGAGGAGCAGTTGTCCGGTGACGCGGCCCCGCTCGACGGCCGGTTGCCGGACGGTGGTCAGGGAGGCGGCCGCCGCCTCCGGTATGTCGTCGAAGCCGACGACCGAAACGTCGTGGCCCGGACGCAGCCCGCGAGCGGCGAGCGCGTCCAGTACGCCGAGCGCCAGCAGGTCGGTGAAGGCGACCACGGCGGTCGGCCGGGGTGCGCGATCGAGCACGTGCGCCGCCGCGGCGGCCCCCGCAGCCCGGCTGTTCGCCTCGGCGTTGACCGCGGCGACGTCGGCCCAGTCGATGCCCGCCTCGCGGAAGGCGTCGTGGTAGCCGCGCAGTCGTTCCCGACTGACGAAGTACGGCACGTCGTCGGGCGTCGGCACCGTGACGGGGCGGGTTGACCCATCATGGCTGAGGTAGTCGCCGATCACCGCGACGCGCCGGTGACCGAGCCGCGTGATGTGCCGGCCGGCGATACGGGTGGAGCCCGCCTCGTCGACACCGACGTAGAGGGTGTCCGGGCTGTCCGTGGCCCGGCGCTGCCCGCTGACGACCGGGAGCCCACGCACCTGGATCGCGTCGAGCGACGGGTGCCAGTCGGGCATGCAGTAGACGCAGAACCCATCTACCGCTGCGTTGCGTACCGCGCCGACGGCGGCCTCCTCGTCCTCGAGCGACTGTGGTACGAGTAGCAGCCCGGTCTCCTGCCGCTGGGCGGACTCGGCCAGCCCCCGCAGAAACTGCACGGCGTACGGATCGGTGAACGCGTACGACAGGGTGGCGGTGAACAGCACGCCGATCGCGCCCGCCTGCCGCCGACGCAGCGAGCGCGCCATCGGGTCGGGGCCCGAGTAGCCCAGCCGACGGGCGGCCTCGAAGATCTTCTCGCGGAGCTCCGGCGACAGCTGGTCAGGCCGGCCGTACGCGTTGGACACCGTGCTGCGGGACACCCCGACGGCGTCGGCGACGGTCTGCAGCGTCGGCCTCACGGCGACCCCCTCTGCATCGATCCAGATCCCTCTAAATCGATACAGTACGCCGCCTAGGGCCGGCCGCAACCCGTTGCCGGAGTGGCCCTGACCACACCCGGACCACTCTACGACGGCGTGTAGTAATGTGACCGCCGTGGCCCGCCTGGGTGAGCTCGAGCGTGCGGTGATGGACGTGCTGTGGGACCGGTCCGGGACGACGGCGGCCGAGTCCGGCACGACGGTCCGCGAGGTCGCCGAGGCCCTGCATGATCGCGACCCGGCGTACACCACGGTTCTGACTGTGCTGGACCGGCTCGCCGGCAAGGGCATGGTGCACCGCGAGCGGACCGGACGCGCGTGGAGCTATCGCCCAGCGGCGAGTCGCGAGGCGTACATCGCCCAACTCATGCTGGACGCGCTGGACCAGGCCGGCAGCCGGGACGCGGCGCTGGTGCGGTTCGTCCGCTCGGTGACCGGCGACGAGGCGCGGGTGCTCCGCCGAGCGCTGGACGAGCAGGCCCGCGAGGACTGACACGATGGCACACGTCGTCCTCTTCGCCGCGGTGCTCGTGACGAGTGGCGGGGCCGCGCTCATCCTCGGCCGCGCCCGCTGGACCTGGCGTTGCCCACGGGCGGCAATCATGCGGTGCTCGTCGCCGTGCCGGTGCTGGTCTACCTGACGTGACACCGATGCCACGCCGATGGCGCGACGCCTCCGCTGCTCGGCCGGCCGGGGTTGCCGTCGCCGCCGTCGGTCGTCGGCGTTCGGGCGAGTTGTGGTGGGCCGTTCGGGGCGGACCTGGGCGCAGGGGACCATTGTTCAAGTGATGCGCCCGTTCGACCCACGCCTGCCGCGCCGAGTCCCCGCGACTCGGCGCCAGCTCGCGGCCCTCGGCATCGTCGGTGCCGCGACGGGCGTGGCGGTCGTGGCGCAGGCGACCGCGCTGGCCACGGTGCTGGCGGCCGCCGCGGGCGGCAGGCTGGACCGCTCGGCGCTGCTCGGATTTCTGTTGGCGGTCGCCGCCCGGGCTGGGCTCGGCTCGCTGCAAGGCCTGGTCGCGACCCGGACGGCGGCGGGCGTAAAGGCGACCCTGCGCGCCGAGCTGCTCGCTGCCGTCGGGCGGCGCGGGCCAGCGTGGCTCACCGGCCAACGCGCTGGCGAGATCGCCACCCTCACCGGGCGCGGCCTGGACGCGCTGGACAACTACTTCGCCGGGTATCTGCCCCAGCTTGTCCTCGCCGTGACGGTGCCGGTCGCGGTGCTGGCCCGGTTGGCGTTCGCGGACTGGAGCTCCGCGCTGATCATCGCGGTCACGCTGCCGCTGATCCCGATCTTTGGTGCCCTGGTTGGATGGCAGACGGAGTCGGCCACCCGGCGGCAGTGGCGGCGCCTCTCGCTGCTCGGCGGCCACTTCCTGGACATGGTGGCCGGCCTGCCTACGTTGCGCGCGTTCGGCCGAGCGCGCGCTCAGATCGAGGTCGTCCGCCGGATGGCCGACGGGCACCGCGTGGCGGCCATGCGTACGCTGCGCATCGCGTTCCTGTCCGCGCTGGTGCTCGAGCTCGTCGCAACGCTATCGGTCGCGCTCGTCGCGGTGCCGGTCGGGCTGCGGCTGCTCGCCGGTGGGCTAACACTGCAGACCGCCCTGATCGTGCTGCTCCTCGCCCCCGAGGCGTACCTGCCGCTGCGCGCGGCCGGTGCCCGGTTCCACGCGAGCCTAGAGGGGCTGACCGCGCTGGACCAGGCGTTCACGTTGACGTCCCCGCCAGTCCCCCCTCGCCCAACTCCGACGGAGTTGGTGGATCGGGTGCCGGTCGACAGCCCAAGTCCCACGGAGTTGGTGCGGCTAGAGGGCGTGACGGTCGCGTACGAGCGGACGACCGCGCTGCGCGACGTGTCGTCGACGATCCGGCCGGGCGAGCGAATCGCGGTGATCGGGCCGAGCGGGGCCGGCAAGAGCACGCTGCTGGGCCTCCTGCTCGGCCTCGTCGCACCCACTCGGGGACGGGTGCTGGTGCACGGCGTCGAGTTGTCCACCGTGGACATCGAGGTCTGGCGGCGCGGCGTCGCCTGGGTCCCGCAGCGGCCGCACCTGTTCGCCGCGACCCTCGCCGAGAACATCGCGCTCGGCGACCCCGACGCGTCCCCCGCCCCGATGGCCGCCGCCGTGCACGCGGCCGGGCTGGACGAGGTCGTCGCCGGCCTGCCCGACGGATTGCAGACAAGGCTCGGAGAGCATGGGTACGGGCTGTCCAGCGGGCAGCGCCAACGGGTCGCGCTTGCGCGTGCATTCCTGCGCGACGCGTCGCTGGTGCTGCTCGACGAGCCGACCGCGCGCCTCGACGGCGCATCGGAGGCGGCCGTGCTGGCCGCGACCCGGCGGCTGCTGGCCGGGCGTACGGCCGTGCTCGTCGCGCACCGCCCGGCGCTGCTGGGCGAGGCAGACCGGATCGTGCGGATCGAGGACGGCCGGCTCACCGAGCCCGCCTCCGCCGGAGTAGAGGTCCGAGCATCGTGAGCGAGCCGAACGGGTTGGCCGCCGAGCGCACGGTGCTGGGCCTCGCCCGACCGTACGCCGCGCGCCTCACCGGTGCCGCCGCGCTGGCCGCCGGCACGGACCTGGCCGGGCTGGGCCTGATGGCCACCGCGACCTGGCTACTGATCACGGCGGCCGGCCAGCCGCCCATCACCGCGCTCACCGTCGCCATCGTCGCGGTGCGCGCGCTGGCGATCTCCCGGGGCGTGCTCCGCTACGGCGAACGGCTCGCCGGGCACGACGCGGTGCTGCGGATGCTGACCGACGTTCGGGCCCGCATCTTCGGGACGTTGGCTACCGCGCCGCCCGACCCGAAGCGCCAGCCGGCCCGGTCGGGCGACACGCTGAGCCGACTCGTGTCCGATGTAGATGCCGTCCAGGATCTCGTGATCCGGGTCGTCGTGCCCGGGGTGGCCGCGATCGCGGTGGGCGGACTCGCGGCAGTGGGAGTGGCCGCGGTCGCGCCCGCCGCCGCGCTGGCCCTCGTCGCGGGATGGCTCGTCGCCGGCGCCGCCCTACCGGCCACGGCGGTCGCGGTGGCCCGCCGGCACGCCCTCGCGGTGGCGCCGCTGCGCGGAGAACTCGCCGCCGACGCCATCGACCTCACGCACGGCGCCGCCGACCTCGCCGCGTTCGGGGCCACCCGGCGAGCATGGGAGGTCGCGACGACCCGGATCGCCCGCCTGGCCGGGGTCGAGCGCCGCCTGGCCGCCACCGGTTCCGCGATCGACGGCGCGGGCACGCTGGTCGCCGGGCTGACAACTGGTGCCGTCGTCGTCGTCGCGCTGCGCGCGGGTGTGTCGGGCGTGACCGTCGGCGTCCTCGCGGTCGCCACGCTCGCCGCGGTGGAGTCCGCGTTGGCCCTCGTGGCCGCCGCCCGCCGCTGGGCGGAGATCCGCGGCGCCCTCCGCCGGGTGGCTGACCTGCTCGCGACCCCGACGCCCGCTATGGACGGCGACCCGGCCGCCGACCGGCGACTGCCCGAGCGCGCGACTCTCGCGCTGCGCGGGGTGTCCGTGCGCTACCGGGCCGGTGGGCTACGCGCGCTCGACGGCGTCGACCTGACCATCCCCCCGGGCCGTCGGATCGCGGTGGTCGGGCCGAGCGGGGCCGGGAAGAGCACGCTCGCGGCCGCGTTGGCTCGGGCGGTCCCGACCGACGAGGGTGAGCTGACGTACGGCGGCGCGGCCGTCTCGGCGTACCCCGTGGAGAGCTGGCATCGTGCGGTGGGCGGGCTGTTCGCGGATGCTCACGTGTTCCATGCCAGCGTGCGCGACAATCTGCTGCTCGGCCGTGCGGACGCCATCGAGCCCGAGCTCGACGCGGCGTGCGCGGCGGCCGGGCTGCTCGACTGGGTGCGCGAGCAGCCCGATGGCTGGGACACCGTGGTCGGCGAGGACGGCGGCCAACTCTCGGGCGGTCAGCGGCAGCGGCTCGCGCTCGCCCGCGCGTTGGTCGCCGCGCCGGCGGTGCTGATCCTGGACGAGCCGACCGAGGGACTCGACCCGGCGGCCGCGGATCGGGTGCTGGCCGACGCGGTCGCCGCCGGGCACGATCGGGGCGTCCTGCTGATCACTCACCGGCTCCGCGGCCTGGCCGACTTCGACGAAATCCTGGTGATGGACTCTGGCCGGATCATCCAGCGGGGACGGCCGGCCGAGGTGCGCGAGGAGCCCGGCTGGTTCCGCGACCAGTGGCTGCTCCAGGACGCGGCCGAGCGCGGCTACTTCCGGGTCTGACCACGGGCACGTGCTGCGGAAACCGGATGCGGGCACCGGGCCGGGCCGCCCGACGACTAGGGTGTGAGCGCAGAGTCACCGCGCCGCCATGGTCCGGTCAGTCAGCAGCTCATACGGAGGTCATCGTGCCCCGCCAGTCGCCGCAACCGCGCGACCCCGACGCCGACCCCGACGAGGCCGGCGACCTGGGCGACGTCGGCGATGCCGCCGAGCCCGCGGCCGGCTCCCTATGGCAGGAGGCCGGGATCGACCCAGTCGAGATCGCGCTGCCGGCCGGCGTGGGCCTGACGCTGCGCGCATACCGTTCGGCGGCCGAGCTGACACCCACTGAGGTGTCGGAGCGCGACGAGGAGGACCCCTTCGACGCGCGCAAGCATCGGCACGCGCACGGCGAGGACGACGACACCGTCGTGATCCTCGACGAGGAGTTCGCCGCGCTGGTCGCCGACGACGACGAGGGCGAGCGGGACGAGGGCGTCGAGGGCGAGCGCGACGAGAAAGAGTCCGACGAGGGTGACAAGGCTGCCGAGTCGGACGACGAAGGCGAGCGCGCGGAGGACGAGGTCCCGGTCTTCCTGAGCCACCGCGGCCGGCTCCTGCTGTTCAAGAACGCCGAGTCGCTCGTGACATTCGTCCGCTCGGCCGCGCCGAACGACATGACCCAGCTGGGTTCGTGGGCGGCGTTCGCCGAGCGCGTCCAGCCCCGCGACGTCGAGCCCTCCGACGAGAACACCTACGAACTCGACCTCGTCGTGGAGAACCTGCGCGGCGGCCACGACGCGTGGGACCTCGACCTGCTCATCGAGGCCGGCGAGATCGCCCGCGACCTCGGCTACGCGTTGCGGCTCGAACCGGTCATCACCGCGCTCGCACCGGGCTCCCCGCTCGACGACCTCGACGAGGCGCTACGCTCCGCCGCTACGGGCGGCTTCGGTGGCTTCATGGGTCGGCGCCGCATCAAGAAAATCGGGGCACAACAGGCAAGTCTCGGCTGGCGCACGATTATCGGCAAGATCTCTGCTGCTGTGGACTGGCGCGACTGACCCCTGACCAGGGAGCATCAGTCCTTGGCACACGATGGTCCGATCGTCACGCCCTCGCGCAGCGCCGCGTGGGAAGATGACGCCGGCCCCGGGAGGAGGACGACGCCGTGGCGCTCGTGCGGGTGTACTGCGGTCTGGCTTCCGCCGATCCAGCGAGCCGACCGGCATCGGCCGGCTCGTGGCTGACCGCAGCCGTCGTGGACGACGCCGGCCGGCTGCTCGACGTCTGCGAGATCAGCGACGACGCCGCGGGGTACGCCCGGCTCGGCGGGCTGCTCGCGGAGCGGTCGAGTGGGGCCACCGGGGTTGCCATCGCCTCCGACAGCGACGACCACCTCGTCATGATGCTGCTCGGCGCCGCCGGCCGTCCGCTCGCCTTCGCCGACGGTGACTCCGCCGATGACTACGCCGAGCGGTTCGCCGACGACGAGTCGCTGGAGGAGCTGGAGTCGCCACAGGCCGAGCGGCGCGCCGTGGGCCTCGCCCGCGCCCTGCAGGCCGGCGCCCTCTCTGCGGTGGCGGTGGCCGCGCCGCGCGAGCTGGTCACCTTCAAGCCGATCCTCGCCGCGCACGCGGCGCTGGCCACCGGGCGGCAGTCGGCTGCGGTCGCCCTGCGCGAAGTCCTCCGCGAGCTCTACCCGGCCGCGCTGCGGGCCTACCCCGATCCCGCCGAGCCGATCGCGCTGGCCGTGCTCGACGCACTGCCGGAGCCGGGTCTGCTCGGGGCGCCCACCGCGGCCCGTGGGCGCGACGCGGCGGTCGCCGCCGACGCGGTGGTCGCCCAGCTGACCGAGGATGGCATCGCCGATCCGGCGACGATCACCGAGGCCGTCACCGCGCTGCGTGTGGCGATCGCGGAGACCCCGCGGCGCGGCGGCGTCAACAGGGCACTCGCCGCGGCGGCGGCCGAAGCCGTGCGGCACGCGGTCGCCGCCGTGCGAGGGTGCGACGCAGCCTGCATGGCCCTGGTCGCCACCCTGGCGAATCGGACCAGCGAGCCGTCGGAGCAGAGCGTGACGCCGCGTCCCCCGGCCCGGCGGCCCGTAGGCGGCCAGTCCTCCGCGCCACCCGCATCCCCGCTGCGGTCGATGCCGGCCGCGGCCGACCACACCGACGGCAGGGTGCTCGGCCCGCGGCGGGCCCGGCCCCACCCGGCCGCGGGTAGCGCTCCAGTCATCCCGCAGCCGGTGGCGCCTCCACCCGTGGCTCCGGCCCCGCTGTCGCCACCGCCGGTCGCGCCGGAGCCGATGTCGCCACCGCCGGTCGTACCGGCGGCCCCGCTGGTGATGCCCGCAGCGGCGGCGCAGACATCCGTGCCGCCCGCGGAAGCGCGCTCGCACGCCGCACCGGCGCATTCGAACCTCCCCTCGCCGTCGGCCGATCCGCTCGGTGCCCCGTCGGGCGATCCGCTCGCCGCGGCGTCGGCCGATCCGCTCACCGCGCCGTCGGCTGATCCGTTCGGTGCTCCGTCGTGGCCGGCCCCGGCCGCGCCGCCCGCCCCGGCCGCGCCGCCCGCCCCGGCCGCGCCGTCCATCCCGACCGCGCCGCAAAGCCCCGCCGCCCCGGTTGCGCCGCGGCAGGCCGCGCACGCGGCACCCGCGCCGGCCGCCGGGCCGAGCCGTCCGGTCTCGTCGCCACCGCCACCGCCACCCGGGATCACGCCGATCATCCCGATACAGCGGAACCCGATCCCACCGGCCGAGGTCGGCGAACCGTTCCGCCCCACGCTGACCACCGCGGCCCTCAACAGCGCCCGCGCGGTGCGCGCGGCCCACCGGTCCCCGGAGCCACCGACCGTGGAGGACGACGGTGGCAGCGGCTACCGGCCTACCGACATCACCGTTCAGATGCCCGAGCCGCGCCCGAGCGCCAGTCCGGTATCGCGCGCGAACTGGCCCCTTGTTGGCCTCGGGGACGACCCACCGACCAGATCAGACCGGCCGGGCGGGTACGACTTCGAGCGACCACCGTCCGAACTGGACCGTCCGGCGAAGCCCGCCGTCGCACCCGGTCGGGTAACTCCGCCCTGGCTCGCGGATGACCTCCCCGAGCCGCCGACCCTCCGCCTCGTGGAACCGCCGCCGCTGGCGGACCGTGCGCTGCGGGACGAGCTCAGTCCGCTCGACGACCTGCGTTACGACCCACCACCGCTGCGCCTGGTCGAGTCCGAACCTGCCGACCACAGCGGCGGTGGCCGCGGCCATCGCGGCCACGCCGCGGAGCGCGCGTTCGCGCCGCCGGTGTCCGAGGAGGACGACGGCGACCTGCTGATCTTTTCGGCGACCCGCTCCGCCTGGTTCACCGGTCACGCGGAGATCGAGGACGAGATGGCGTGGACATCGTCGGCGGACACCGGCTGGCAGGCGGCCGAACGCGCGGCCCGCCCGGCGGTCGGCGAGGACACGCGGGCGGGTCTGCCCCGGCGCGTACCGCAGGCGAACCTCGTCCCCGGCGCGCCGCTGCGCGACGAGCGCCCGCTGCGGATCGTGCGCGACCCGGCCAGTATTGCCGCGCACACCACCGGCTACTTCCGCGGCTGGCGTCGTGGACAGGAGATCGGTGGGTACGCGGTCGGCGGTCGCCCGGGCCGCGACTCCGCCGGAGGCTGGGATTTCTCCCGCGACCAGGAGATGCGGCAGCACGACGATTGGGAGTACGAGTACCGCTCGGCGGGGTATCGCTCCTAGCGGCCCTCTCAGGCGGGCGCGACGGCGCGGCTGCGCCGCATCGTCAGCACGTACTCGACGAGCGAGATGAGTACCTGCTTGGTCGACTCGCGGTTCCGGGCGTCGCAGCTGACCACGGGGATGTCGACAGAGATCGCCAGCGCCTCACGGACGTCCTGCGCGTCGTGGTACTGCATGCCGTCGAAGCAGTTGATGGCCACCAGGTACGGCAGCCGCCGGTGCTCGAAGAAGTCGATGGCGGCGAAGCAGTCGGCCAGTCTGCGGGTGTCGACGAGGACGACCGCTCCGATCGCACCCCGCACCAGCTCGTCCCACATGAACCAGAACCGCGTCTGACCGGGCGTCCCGAACAGGTACAGGATCAGGTCGCGGTCGATCGATATCCGGCCGAAGTCCATGGCGACGGTGGTCGTCGTCTTCCCCGGGACTTGCCGCACATCATCGACCCCGACCCCGGCCGACGTCATGATGGCCTCGGTGGTCAGCGGCGTGATCTCGGAGACCGAACCGACGAGCGTCGTCTTACCGACGCCGAAGCCGCCGGCGATCACAATCTTCGCCGATGTCACGCGCCCGGTCATCGGGCGGGGCGACATATCAGAGCCTGCGAAGTCCACTCAGCACCCTCTCCAGCAATTCCGTGCCCACCGCGTCGTTGGCGTCGTCCAGCGAGGTTGGCTCGTACACGGCGACGAGGCCTTCCGCGGCCATGTCGGCGATCAGCACTCGAGCGACCCCGAGCGGTAGCTTCATCCGCGCCGCGATCTCGGCCAGCGACTGCAGCCGGCCGTCGCAGAGCGCGGCGATGTAGTGGTGTTCGCGGCCCTGGCCGCCCCTGTTCGAAATGGACGTACGGCCGCGCACGGTCGTTTCAACGAGCGCCTCGAGCGCGATGTCCAGCCTCGGCCGGGTGCGGCCACGGGTGACGGCGTACGGCCTCACCAAGGCACCGGCCGGCTCATCGCGTTCGGCCATCGTCGCCGTTCACCCCCTTCGTCGACCGAGAAGACTCATGCGCCCACGTATCGCGTTGCGGCAGGCGGCCGCGTTACCCCATGACTCCCGCCGCCGTACGCGCCGGAGGGGTCAGCGCCTCGCCGACCCGATCGACCAGCAGCGCCATCTCGTAACCGACCTGACCCACGTCACAACTGCGCGCGGCCAGGACCGAGAATGATGAACCGTCCGAAATGGACATCAGGAACAGGAAGCCATTGTCCATCTCCACGACCGTCTGCAACACCGCGCCGCCCTCGAAGCAGCGGGCCGCGCCCTGGGTGAGACTCACCAGGCCCGACGAGATCGCGGCGAGCTGGTCGGCGCGGTCCCGCGGCAAGTCGCGGGACGACGCCAGCAGCAGTCCGTCCGCGGACACCGCAATGGCGTGCGCCACCCCGGGCACGCGGTCGGCGAAGTTGGCCAGCAGCCAACCGAGATCCTGCGGAGTTGTCATTCGTCATGCTCCTTGCCAGCCTGCGCCGATTGCTGCCCGGCCGACGTCGCCGCCGGGTCGGTCGAGTCCTCGTCCTGGGGTTGCGTGCGGCCCCGCTGAACCCCACGGTGGTACGCGGAGAGCAGACCGCGTACGCCCTCGGGCGTCCGGCGCTGCGTGGCGCTCGCGCTCTTGTCCACGCCGCCGGGCACCAACTGGGCCATCGGCACCCGCTTGGGCAGCCCGGCCTCGGTGGTCTCGGTGGGAATCATCTCCGCGGCTTCCGCCGCCGCTCGCCAGCCGTCGTCGGCGGCGGTGTGCCACGCGGGCTCGTCGAGCTCGGCGGGCGGAACCTGAGCAGTCGGGGCCGCGGCGGCTGCCGAGGCCGGCATCGGCGGGTTGGCCATTGCTGCGTTACCTGTCGTCCCCGTTGCCATGCTCTGCGCCGCCTCCGCGCCGGTGGGGGCCGAGGCGTCAACGGAAACGTACTGATCGCCGCCCGGCTCGGGCTGCGTCTGGGTGGCTACGACGCCGGCGGCGGCCGCTTCCGGCGCGGCGGACCGGTGCGTATGGAACCACGCCGACTCGAGTTCACGGAAGATGGGCAGCTCCATCGTCTCGTCGGCGTACGCGACGCGTCGCTCCGCGGGCCGCGGGGGCACGTAGGGCCGCGGCGTCACCGGCCCCCGGCCCAGTGGTTCGTCGGGCTCTTCCCCGTCGGGTCGGACCTTCGGAATCTCGGCGGTCATATCGAGCGCTGCGGCGAACTTCTCCGGAACCTGGGGCGCACCGCCATTGTCCCGGTCCGGAGCGACCGGCGGCCAGACGGGCGGCACGGGCTGGCCGGACGCGGCGGGCTCCCCGGGCGAGGCCGGCCCTCCAGGTGCCGGCACCGGCCCGTCGGCCGGGGCCACCGGCGTTGCCGGCGGCGAAGCTCCGGCCGGAGGAACCGCCGCGGGCGGGGTGGCGCCACCCGGCGGCACCGCCGCCGGTGGGACGACGCCGGGCGGCGGCATGATCGGCATGTTCAGCATGCCCTCCGGCTCGGGTTCCGCCGATGGCGGACCGATGTACGGCGGTCCGGACGGCACCGGCGGGGCGGAGGCCGGCCGGGCCGACGCCGGGGGCGCCGAAGCCGGCGCGCCGGACGACATCGGCGCAGTCGGTGGGCCAGACGGGGGTGCCGAACTGACGGGCGGCGTCGAGATCACGGGGGGGACCACGGGCGGCATCGCGGACGGCGGCGCCATGTGCCCGGTTGGCATGCCGTCGCCGGGACGCTGCCCGATCCGACCCCCGGTACGCGTCTCCGGGGTGACCTGGCGCGGGATGGTGGGGCCGGTCCGGGACCCGGTCACCTCGCCCTCGACGGTCCGGTGCTCGGCGGCGTGCCGCTGCGGCAGCGGCTCCACCGGTCGACCGTTCGGCTGGCGCGGCGTGAACATGTCGTCGCCGCCGGGGATTGCGCCGGTCAGGTCGGACCACGCGGGCATTGCCCGTGACGACGCGGACGCGCCCAGCAGTCCGCCGCCGTTGGGCGCCGGCGCCGCCCCCACCCGACGCCCATCGGGCGGTGCGCCGAAGTCGGCCGGGCGCGCTGCCGCGGCAGGACCGCTCTCGAGCGCCAGCGGCGCGGCGAACGAGCGCTGCGCCGGAATCTTCGGCTGCTGCCGGATCGGTCCGGCCGGGACCGCCTGTCCCGCGTACGGCTGCGGCCGAGTCCCGAGTGCTCGGGGCACGAGCACGGACGTGGGAAGAGTGACGTCGGCGATCGTGCCGCGCTCGGCAGCGGGACGCAGCTCGACCTTGACGCCGTGCCGGGAGGCGAGCCGGGCGACCACGACCAGGCCCATCATCCGGGATACCGCGACGTCCACCAGGGGCGGCGTGGATAGCCGCTCATTGAGGTCGGCCAGCTGCTCCGGACCGATGCCGATGCCGCGGTCTTCGACGTAGAGCACCGCGCGGTCGCCCACCCGGCGTGCCTCGACGACCACGTGCGAGTCTGGCGGGGAGAACGCGGTGGCGTTGTCGAACAGCTCGGCGACGAGGTGCACCAGGTCGTTGACCGCGTGCGCGGCGACCTCGATGTCCCGGTCGACCACGCCGAACTCGATGCGGGTGTAATGCTCGACCTCGGACTGCGCCGCGCGGAGCACGTCGATGAGCGCGGCCGGCTCGCGCTGGACGCGGGTGGAGTCGGCGCCGGCAAGGACGAGCAGGTTCTCGTCGTTGCGGCGCATCCGGGTGGCCAGGTGGTCGAGCTGGAAGAGCTCGGCCAGTCGGTCCGGGTCCTCCTCGCCGCGCTCCAGCCGATCCAGGTGACCGATGAGCCGGTCGACCAGGATCTGCGAACGTCGGGCGAGGTTGACGAACATCGTGGCGACCGAGGAGCGCAGGGCGGCCTGCTCGGCCGCGGTTCGCACGGCCTCCAGGTGAACCGCGTTGAACGCCTCGGTCACCTGGCCGAACTCGTCCATGCTGCGCACGGGTAGCGGCTCCGCGATCTGGGTGGCGACCTGGGCCGGCGACAACTGGGTGGATAGCGCCGGGTCCCGTAGTCGCGCAACCGCCTGCGGCAGGCCGTACTGCGCGACGGACAGGGCGCCGTGCCGCAGCTCGCGCAGCGACCGCGCCATCGAACGCGCGACGAGCCACGCGAAGAGAATGGCCAGCAGCAGCATGCCGAGCAGCAGGCCGGTTTCCACCAGGACGCGCTGCTGCACGGCGTCGCGAAGGTCCGTCGCCTGGGCCACCATCTCGCGGTCGAGCTGGGCCTCGACCTTCCGGATCAGATCGGCGTGCCCAACGATCGCGGTGTCCCACTCGGCGTCGTCGAAGCGCTGTTTGGTGGTATCCATCGACTCGTCGGGCTTGCTGTCCAGGTAGCCCTCGTACGTGTCCGCCTCGCGCAGGACCGACCCGGAGACGGTGTCCTTGTACGCCTCGACCTCGGCCGGCGTCGCGACCGCCGCGAAGGCCTGAAGCGCCTGGTCCTGGCCGGTACGCGTGGCGATGTACTTGCGCTTGAGGGCGGGCGTCATGCGACCGAGGCTGAACGCCTCGTGGACGACCACGCGCTCCTGCGAGAGATAGTCCTTGACCCGGGAGACGGCCGCCGCGGCCCGCATCCGGTCGCTGAGCGTCGTCTCGCCGGCCAGCTGCGCCGCCGAGTCGCGGATGCCGACGAGGTCGGTGAGCAGCGCCTGGTAGCTCAGCGCCGCGTCGGAGAGCTTGAGCTTGCCGTTGACGACCTGACTGCGCACCGTGGGCAGCTCGGAGAGGTTCGCGTCGATGTTGCTGAGCAGCTCCCGGAACTTCGGCGGTAGGTCGGCCAGCGCGGTGCGGTGTTGGGAGTACGGCCGCCGGGCGGCGTCAACCTGTTCCTGCATCTGGGTGTACGCGGCGAGGATCTTCGACCGGGAGGTCTGGTCGCTCGCGGCGAGCAGCATGGCCGCGTCGGCGCGCTCGTTCTGCAGATCGTGAACGAGGACGCCGGAGACTTCGGAGAGATTGGCGAGCGTGCGGGCCCGGTCCGCGTTGTTCGCGGTCTCGATGTGCCCGACCAGTCCGTTTGTGCCGACGACGATGGTGGCCAGGGTGGGCACGATCATGATGAGACCGAGCTTCGACCAGATCGGCAGATCACGTAGCCGGCCTACCGGCCGGCGGAGACGCGATATGACAGCTGGCGTCGTCGATGGCTGCTTGCTCACGTCACCGCCCTTCCCGTACCGGTCACCAACGCGGCGCCGGGCAACGCTCAGCGACCGACCCGGGTGGGTCGGACCCCCGAGATTCCATCACGCCGCGTGTCAAGAAGAAAGCCC
>DASXRC010000105.1:0-45900 GCA_036506795.1 Micromonosporaceae bacterium | reverse complement strand
GGGAAATGCCGAGGCTCTCGAGAGCCTTGGCAGCCACACCCTCACCCTCGTGGATGAGACCCAGGAGGATGTGCTCGGTCCCGATGTAGTTGTGGTTGAGCATCCGGGCCTCTTCCTGGGCCAGGACGACAACCCGTCGAGCTCTATCGGTGAACCGCTCGAACATCTCCTCGTGCTCCTCACGTGCCGTGCGCCACTGAATCTTGGTGGGGCCAGCGCCCGGACACCCGCGTGGGTGCCCGTGCCATCACTCTATCGCCGTGGGCCGACTCTTCCGTCGCCGCGCGTGTCGGACTGACGCCTATCCGAGACGAAATCCCCAACTCTCCGTGCTCAACCGCTGTTCCCCGCCGGGCTGGAGTACGCGCACAGCGAAATCGACCCGGCGCTGTGGGTGGCCCCGCCCGCGCCGGCACCGGCGAGACGTGGCGTTGGTCACGATCAGCGTCCGCGACGGCGGGTACGCCGAGGGCCCGCGGCGACTACCGCGGGCCCTCCGATTCGCCCAGGATCCCGCCATGCCGGGCTCGGCTCAGCGGCCAGCCTTCGCGTGGTACTCGTCGACAATCTCCTGGGGGATCCGTCCGCGGTCAGAAATGTCCTTGCCCTGCTGCTTGGCCCATGACCGGATGGCCTTGTTCTGTTCGCGGTCCACGGCACCGCCTCGGCCGCGCGCCGTCCGGCCACCGACCACGACCCCGCCTCGCCCGATCCGGGTGCCCTTGTCGAGGTACGGTGCGAATGCATCCCGCAATTTCGCGGCATTCTTCTTTGAGAGGTCGATCTCGTACTGAACGCCGTCGAGGGCGAACTTCACGGTCTCGTCCGCGTCGCCGCCGTCGAGGTCGTCAACGAGCTTGTGAATGATCTGCTTGGCCACGTGGCGTTTCCCTTCGACCAATCTGCGCGGGTGGTTCTGGAAACGATAGCTCGTGTGACCGGTGCTGCGTCGTTAGGGAGCGAAAATCGCTCGTACGGCGAAACGAACGGAAGGCCGCGATGGCCGTTAATACCTCGCCGGGCGGCACGATTCCGGCGGCTGACCGGTGCCATCGGCCCACCGGCGCTCAACTTCATGAATGGCCGGCCGGGCACGCAGACACAGATCTATATCGGTTGCATTGCTGTGAGTAACAAATGGCGGTCATCACTCGTTGGACTGCGCCAGCGGTGTTCACGACGGCTGGTTCTTCTCGTAGACCATTCGAAGCCCGATCAGCGTAATCATGGGCTCGTGCCTGGTGATCGTCCGGCACTCGCCCATCACGACCGGGGCGAGTCCACCGGTCGCGATCACGGCCCGGAGTGGCCCGAGCTCCTCGGTCATCCGCTCCACGATGCGGTCGACCTGACCACCGAACCCGTAGTACATGCCCGACTGCAGACACTCCACGGTGTTCTTCCCGATCACCGAGCGAGGCCGGGCGGGCTCGACCTTGCGCAGCTGCGCGGCCCGGGCGGCGAGCGCGTCGAACGAGATCTCGATACCGGGCGCGAACGCGCCGCCCAGGAACTCGCCGCGTGAACTGATCACGTCGAAGTTCGTGGTCGTGCCGAAGTCCACCACGATCGACGGCCCACCGAACAGGCTGAACGCCGCGAGCGTGTTCACGACGCGGTCCGCGCCGACCTCTTTGGGATTGTCGATCGCGAGCTGGACGCCGGTCTTCACGCCCGCCTCGACGATGAGACTGGGGATGTGGCCGTAGTACCGGTTCAACATGGTCCGCAGCGAGCGGAGCGCGGCCGGCACGGTCGAGCACGCGGAAACGCCCGTTATCTCCACGGCGTCCCCGGCCAGCAGGCCGCGGTATAGCAGACCCATTTCGTCGGCCGTGGACCGGGCATCCGTTTTGATCCGCCACGAGTGCACGAGCTTGTCGCCGTCGAACGTGGCGAGCACGGTGTTGGTGTTACCGATGTCGATACATAGCAGCATCGGGTGGGCTGCCTTCCGGCCGGAGATCCATGGCAATGTCCAAGATAGGCGAGGAATGGGTCAGCGCCCCAACGGACAGGTAGTCGACTCCGGTCTCCGCGTACAACCGCGCCACCGCCAGGGTCAGCCCGCCGGTCGCCTCGAGCTCGGCGCGACCCCGCACGGCCGCCACGACCTCACGCAGGCGCTCCGGGGACATGTTGTCGCAGAGCAGGAAGTCGGCGCCCGCGTCCACCGCCTCGACCGCCTCGGCGACGGTCGTGACCTCCACCTGGACCGGCACGTCGGGGAAGCGCTCCCGCACCCTCCGGTAGGCCGCCGCGACCCCGCCGGCGGCAATCTTGTGGTTGTCCTTGACCATCGCGACGTCGTACAGCCCCATGCGCTTGTTGGCGCCACCACCCGCGCGGACCGCGTACTTCTCCAGGACTCGCAGGCCGGGCGTGGTCTTTCGGGTGTCCAGGACGGTGGCCGGGGTTCCGCCGAGCGCGTCCGCCCAGGCCCGGGTGTGAGTGGCCACACCCGACACACGGCAGAGCAGGTTCAGCGCCGTGCGCTCGGCCGTGAGGAGAATCCGGGTCGGCCCGGTGACGGTCGCCAACACCTCGTCGCGGCCGACCCGCGCGCCGTCGCGCGCCTTCGCGACGAATTCGACGGTACGCGGCACCGCGCGGCCCCCGCCGCCCGAGGCGACCTCGGCCGTGATATCGAACACCGCGGCCGCCACCGGCAGTCCGGCCACCACTCCATCCCCGCGGGTTACCACGTCGGCGGTGTCGACCTGGTCTGGCGGGATGGTCGCAACGCTGGTGACATCCAGGAACTCCGGGCCGAGATCCTCGAGGAGTGCCATGCGTACGATGTGGTCCACCGCGACGGGATCGAGCCCGGCGCCGATCAGCGCGTCCAGAGTGGACTCCCTCACCACAGTCGCTCCCAACGCTGTGTAAACGAACCGTCCGGTCGGATCGCGCCGAGCACGTGGCCCAACCACGCGTCGTCCGTCCCGGGGAAGTCCTCACGCCAGTGACAGCCGCGGGTCTCGCGGCGCACGTAGCCGGCCGCCACCAGGGCGGAGGCGACGGTCACGAGGTTCGTCAGCTCCCAGGCCGCCGTGCCCGTGCCGGGCGCCCCCGCACCCGCCTCGCGGAGGGTCGCGGCGGTCGCGCGCAGGCTCTCGGCGCTGCGCAGCACACCCGCACCCCGGGTCATGGCGCGCTGCAACTCCTCTCGCGATCTTGCAGTTGTGGTGGCCGCAGAAGGGGCTGGATGGGCCGAACCGCCCACCAGAACTGCAAGATCGGCGGGAGTGGGTGGTAGTGCCGGGGCGGGGTCGGCCTGTGGCGGCAGGTCCCGGGCGATGTCCTCGGCGATACGTCGCGAGAACACCAGGCCCTCCAGCAGCGAGTTGCTGGCCAGCCGGTTGGCCCCGTGAACGCCGGTGCACGCCACCTCGCCGCAGGCGTACAGACCGGAAATGGAGCTGCGGCCGTGCAGGTCGGTGCGGACGCCGCCGGACGCGTAGTGGGCGGCCGGGGCCACCGGGATGAGGTCGACGGCGGGATCGACGCCGGCCGCCCGGCACGACGCGACGATCGTGGGGAACCGCCGCTCCAGGAACTCACCGCCGAGGTGCCGCGCATCGAGGAAGACGTGGTCGGCGCCGGTCGCGAGCAGAACGCGGTGGATGCCCTTCGCGACGACGTCCCGAGGGGCGAGCTCGGCGAGCTCGTGTTGACCCACCATGAACCGCTTGCCGTCCGCGTCGACGAGGTAGGCGCCCTCGCCGCGCAGCGCTTCGGACACGAGAGGCTGTTGCGCGCTGGGTCGGCCGGCGCCCGCCAGGAGCGCGGTCGGGTGGAACTGCACGAACTCGAGATCGGTCACGACGGCGCCGGCCCGCATCGCGAGTGCGACCCCGTCCCCGGTCGAGACGACCGGATTCGTGGTGGCCGCGAAGACCTGGCCCATGCCGCCCGTGGCGAGCACGATCGCGCGGGCCAGGACCGCGCCGACGCCGTCCTCGGTGCCCTCGCCGAGCACATGCAGGGTGACGCCGCAGGCGCGGCCGTCGGACGCGCGCATCAGGTCCAGCACCAGGGCGTGCTCGACGAGCCGGATCCACGGATCCCGGCGTACGGCCGCGTGCAGCGCCCGCTGCACTTCGGCGCCGGTCGCGTCGCCGCCGGCATGCACGATGCGGTTCGCGTGGTGCCCGCCCTCCCGGGTGAGCATGAGGCTGCCGTCCGGGTTCCGGTCGAACCGCGTGCCGAGCCGGATCAGCTCCCGAACTCGCGCAGGGCCCTCGCGTACCAGCACCTCCACCGCCGCCTTGTCACACAGGCCGACGCCGGCCACCTCGGTGTCGGCGGCGTGTGCGGCCGGGCTGTCCAACGGGTCGAGCACGGCCGCGATGCCGCCCTGCGCCCACCGGGTGGAACCGTCATCGATGTTGACCTTCGTAACGACCGTGACGTGCAGGCCCGCCTCACGCAGGTGAAGGGCCGCGGTCAGGCCCGCGATGCCGGAGCCGACCACGACCACGTCGGTGGCCTCCGCCCAGCCGGGTTCCCGGGCGGGCAGCGAGCGGGGCAGCGCGGGCAGGATGGGCGGTCGAAGGTCCATTCACACAGTCAACCGCGCCGGTTGACGGAGCCGCGGATCGGGGCCGCGGTGACCGGCGCCCGTCACGCGTAGTTGATCGGCAGGCCCGCGCTACCGATGCCCTTGAGCGAACGCGTGAGCTTCCGCTGGTTCAGCCAGGCGTAGCAGCGGATGCCGTGATTGCCGTCCTTCCACTCAGGGGCGCCGTTGGGCACCAACACCGTGCCCGTTCGGTACTGCATGTTCGAGTCGTCCGGCACCTTCGCGTACTTGGCGATGAGGCTCCGGCACGCGCCGTGATACCGGTCCCACGCGGCCTTCGTCGAGGGGTACGCCGCGTCGGCTCCGGTGGTTACGCCGACGAACTCCGCGTTGTGCGGTTTCGAGCAGGCAACGGCGGCAAACCGGTCGGTGTCGGCCGTTCGCGTGTAGGTATAACACCCAAGCCGCAGCGCCGACGCGGTCGTCAGCGCACCCTTCAGGCTCGCGCTCCGGTCCACCACGTCCCCGTCGTTCTCCACATCGGAGAGTTCCGAGACCTCGCATCGGAACCAGCGTGAGCCGCCACTCCAGCCCTGCGTCGAGGGCACCGTCACGCCGAGCCACAGCCGCCCGCTGCGCCAGTCGTTCCCGAGGTACGACTTCGCCCGCCGGTCGCACTCGGTGAACGCGGTGCGCAGCTCGGTGGAGCCCGAACGCGGCGGGGCGGGGCGTTCGGCGGCCGCGCCGGAGAACGCGCCGACGTAGACGGTCTCGGTCTGATGTTGCTGGGCACAGTCGACCGGGTCATAGCCGGAGCGGTACGCCGTCTCGCTGAACCCGCTCGCGTGGCACACGCCCGCCTCGGGGACGAATGACGATGGCTGCGCGATCGGGCCCCAGTCATCGGCTATCTTGCCGTCTATCCCCTTCGGCGCCGAGCAACCGCCCAGGACGACCGCCCCCATGGCCAGCGCCGTAGCGGCGCCGACGGTCAGTCGTCGCATCGTGTGACCTCCCCAGGTCGGTTATAGGACGGGCAGTCCCCTCGCGCCGGCGCCCTTCAGCGAGCGCGAGACCGTCCTATCCTGACCCAACCACAGGAGGCACCGCACGCTGCGGTTGCCCGCGTTCCAGTCTGCTTCGGCGACATAGGCGAAGAAAGTGCCCGTACGGTAGGACAACAAAACCGCGGCGACACCGCTCGCCAGCATCGCGGCCAACACCCGTCGCACCGTGCCCTCCCGGCGATACCTGCCAGGACACGGCAGCATACGGCACGCGAAGGGTGTCGGCCGCCCTGTTACGTCCGGTCGCCGCGGACCAGACCACCGGCCATGCTCGGGGCGGCGCCGGCCGGGTCTCCGTCCCGGTGGAGGATGCGGTTCGCGGCATCCACATGGACGACCCGCGGCCGGTAGTCGCGCGCGGTCGCGTCGTCCATCTGCGCGTACGAGATGAGGATGACCACATCGCCGGGGTGGATGAGGTGGGCCGCGGCGCCGTTGATGCCGATGACCCCGCTCCCGCGTTCGCCCGGGATGACGTACGTCTCCAGCCGGGCCCCGTTGGTGACGTCCACGATCGCGACCTGCTCGCCGGGGAGCAGGTCGGCGGCGTCCAGCAGGTCCTCGTCGACCGTGACCGATCCGACGTAATGGAGGTCCGCCTGGGTGACCGTCGCCCGGTGAATCTTCGACTTGAGCATCGTGCGGAACATCACCCGCTTACCTCCACGGGCACGTTGTCGATCAGGCGGGTCGTGCCGATCCGCGCAGCGATGAGCAGCCGACCCGCCCCAGTGACTGGCGCCGGGCCGAGCTCGGGGTCGGTCAGCACGAGGTAGTCGAGGCTGGCTCCCGGTGTACCGTTCGCGAAGGCCTCATGGGCGGCGGCGAGGGCGCCATCGGCACCGAGCCCTCGCTCTGCGGCGGCGGCGCCCGCCCGCAGCGCGCGCGACAGCGACAGCGCGGCCTCCCGTTGCTCTGCCGACAGGTAGTGATTGCGGCTGGACAGCGCCAGTCCGTCCGGTTCTCGCACGGTGGGCACGCCGACGATCTCGACCGGCACGTCGAGGTCGCGCACCAAGCGCCGGACCAGGGTGAGCTGCTGGTAGTCCTTCTCACCGAAGTACGCCCGGTGCGGACTGGTCAGCTGCAAGAGCTTGAGGACGATCGTGAGTACGCCGTGGAAGAACCCTGGTCGGCTGGCCCCCTCGAGACGTTCGCCGAGCGGACCGGGGTTGACCCGGACCATCGGCTCACCGCCGGGGTACATCTCCTCGGCCGTCGGCGCGAATACCACGTCGACACCGAGTTGGCGACAGACCTCCAGATCGGCCACGAGCGTACGGGGGTACCGCCCGAAGTCCTCGTTCGGCCCGAACTGCAGCGGGTTGACGAAGATCGTCGCGATGAGATGGTCGGCGCCAGTACGCGCCGCACGCAGCAGCGCCTCGTGGCCCTCGTGCAGCGCACCCATGGTCATGACGATGGCGACGGTGCCCGGCATCGCGGCCCTCGCCACCGCGAGCTCGGCGCGGGTCCTCGCGACGATCATGGCGTTTCCGTCAGACACGCCCGGTGTGCCTGACGGAAACGCCATGATCGTCTGGTTGGAGGTGGTGGCGCTCACGCGGCCGGCTCCCGGTCACGGTTGCGCGGTGCGGCGAGCACGTCGAGCAGCGACTCGGCGTCGATCGGACGCAGCCGCCCGGCGGCGATCGCGCGGTCGGCGGTGCGCCGGGCGAGCGCAAGATAGCTCGGCACGGAGTCCGGCGCGGTGGCGGCCAGCCGATCGAGATGCTTCGCGACCGTGCCGGCATCGCCTCGCGAAACCGGGCCCGTGAGGGCGGCGTCACCCATCCGCAGGCCGTTCTCTAGCGCGGCGCGCAAGAGGGGGCCGAGCACCTTCTCCGGGTGCACGACGCCGGCGTCGCGCAGCCGGTCCATCGCCTCGTTGACGAGGGTCACGAGATGGTTCGCGCCGTGCGCCAGCGCAGCGTGGTAGAGCGGTCGGTCACCCTCGGCGATCCACTCCGGCGTGCCGCCGAGGTCCGCGATGAGCCGCTCGGCGGTCGGGCGCAGGCCGGGCGGGGCGGTCACGCCGAACGAGGTGCCCGGCAGCCGGTCCAGGTCGTCGGCGGTGCCGGTGAAGGTCATCGCGGGGTGCAGCGCGAGCGGTCGGACACCGCGGGCGGTCGCTGGCCCCAGCACCACCAGCCCATGTGCGCCCGAGGTGTGCAAAACGATCTGGCCCGGGCGGACCGCTCCGGTCTCCGCCAGGCCGGCGACCACTCCCGCGAGCAGGTCGTCCGGAACCGCAACGATCAGTAGGTCCTTCGCCGCCCGCGCGACATCGTCGGCCGGAAGGTTCGCGGCGTCGGGGAGCAGCGCGTCGATGCGCGCCTTGGCCTGAGCGGAGACTCCGGAGGCGGCGACCACGCGATGCCCGGCCCGGGAAAGGGCGGCGCCCAAAACGGCGCCGACACGTCCGGCGCCGATGACGCCGACGGTCAGGGGGTGCTCGGTGGCTCGCTGGCGAAGGGGCGGCGAGGCCGAGCGGCGGCGCAGCGATGCGCTCATGACAACGATCCAGTCCTCTTTGTGTGGGTACCGGTCGAGGCCAGTATGCGTCGCGGGCACTCGGCGGGAACAGCATGTGTGAAAACCTTCACGAGCCGGTTTCCGCGGCTCTGACGGTGGGCACCGGGCACCTGGTTGATCACTGGCCGTGGCCGCCGGCCGTAAGGTGTCGGGCGTGAGCGTGCGGTGGCGTCAGGCGGTCACGACGGCGCTCTACGGGCCGGGCGGATTCTTCGTCGGCGAGAGCGCGCCGGCGGACCACTTCCGCACCAGCGCACTCGCGTCGCCCGTGTTCGCAGCCGGAGTGCTACGGCTTGTCTCGGCCGTCGACGCGGCCCTCGGGTCGCCGCCGACGGTTGACGTGGTGGACGTGGGTGCCGGGCGCGGGGAGCTGCTACGGACGCTGGTCGCGCTCGCACCGCCGCCCCTCGCCTCGCGGCTCCGGCTCACCGGCGTGGAGCTGGCCCACCGGCCGAGCAGGACGCCGGAATCCGTGGCGTGGCGTCCCGACCTGCCCGAGCGGGTGCGTGGCATTCTGCTCGCCGTCGAGTGGCTGGACGACGTGCCGCTGGACGTCGCCGAGGTTGACGCCGACGGCGTACCCAGGTATGTGCTCGTGGACCCGCCGACGGGCGCGGAGACGCTCGGCGAGCCCGTGACCGGCGAGGATGCGGCGTGGATCGCGCGCTGGTGGGATGCGGCCGGTCTGCCGCCAGGGGCGAGGGTAGAGCTCGGTGGGCCGCGCGACGCCGCCTGGGCGGCCGCCACGTCCACCGTGGAGCGTGGACTCGCGCTGGCCGTCGACTATGGACACATGGTGGACAGTCGGCCGGCGAACGGGACGCTGACCGGGTTTCGGACCGGCCGGCAGGTGCCGCCGGTGCCGGACGGGACCTGCGACGTCACCGCCCACGTGGCCATGGACGCCGTCGCGGCGGCCGCTGGCACGGCGTACACCCTGATCAGTCAGCGGGACGCGCTGCGAGCGCTCGGCGTCGATGGCGCCCGGCCGCCGCTCGCCCTGGCCTCAACGGACCCGGCCGGCTACGTACGGGCGCTGGCCGCATCGTCGACCGCGGCCGAACTGCTGGACCCGGCCGGGTTGGGGGGCCATTACTGGCTCTTGCACCCGGTCGGGATCCCCGACCCTCTCAGTCCATGATCCGCCGGACTCGCACGCCGGTGATCCGGGCTATCACGTCGAAGTCCCGATCGTCATGCAGGACGGTTAGGTGGTGTCGCTCGGCGGTTATCGCGACGATGAGGTCGACCGGTGAGGCGCCGTTGTGCAGTCCACGGTCACCGAGCCGATCCTGCAGGGCCTTGGCATGCTGCCAGATGTCATCGGGCGTCGAAATCCACGGATAGCTCGTGCGGAGCGACTCTTGCATCGCCCGTCGTCGCTGGCCGCCTTCGACCCACCGCAGAACTTCCAGTTCTGCGGGGTCGCTGATGCCGATGACGCCCTGTGCGACGGCGCGATGCCAGCGGGCGTGCACCTTCGCCTGCTGTAGTCGGGATATCGCGCTCGTGTCCGCTAAGAATCGAACGGTCATGCGACGTCGGGCCGGCTGGCGTGGTCGCTGGCGGCGAAGCTTTCGGCGAGCCGCGCGGCGACGGCCTTCTCTGCGTCCTGCACCTCCCAGTACAGGTCCCACGCCACTTCCCCGCGAGCGGCCATCGCCTGAGATTCGAGCAATGCCTCGAGCCGTCGATTGCGCTCCACGACCTCGCGGAGCGCCGTATTGACGGTGTCCTTCTTGCTCTGCGTGCCCAGGACGTGAGCAGCCTGTGCCAGCGCATCCTCGTCGATGTCGACCATGGTCCGTGCCATGTGTCTATGATGTCAGATTCAGACACATCAAACAACCCGACTGGTCAGCCCGACGTATCCGCAACGGACGCCGGGCGTGGCACGATGGCCGACATGACCTCCGACGCGGTCCTGCGAGAGCTGACGGTCGGCACGGGCACCGGCCTCGACACCGCCGACATGGTGCTCAACATCGGCCCTCAGCACCCGTCGACGCACGGTGTGTTGCGGCTCAAGCTGGTGCTCGACGGCGAACGCGTCGTCTCGTGCGAGCCGATCATCGGCTACATGCACCGCGGTGCGGAGAAGCTGTTCGAGGTCCGTGACTACCGGCAGATCATTGTGCTCGCCAATCGGCACGACTGGCTCTCGGCGTTCTCCAACGAGCTCGGCGTCGTGCTCGCAGTCGAGAGGCTGATGGGGCTCGAGGTTCCGGAGCGCGCCGTGTGGCTACGCACGGCGCTTGCCGAACTCAACCGCGTGCTGAACCACCTGATGTTCCTCGGCTCCTACCCGCTGGAGATCGGCGCGATCACGCCGGTCTTCTACGCGTTCCGCGAGCGCGAGACGCTGCAGGCCGTCATGGAGGAGGCCTCCGGCGGCCGGATGCACTACATGTTCAACCGGGTCGGCGGGCTCAAGGAGGAGGTGCCGGCCGGTTGGACCGGCCGGGCCCGGATGGCCATAGATCAGGTACGGCGGCGGCTGCCCGACCTCGACAACCTGATCCGGCGCAACGAGATCTTCCTGGCCCGCACCGTCGGGGTGGGCGTGCTCACCGCGGCGCAGGCCGCCGCGTACGGCGCATCCGGGCCCGTGGCGCGCGCCAGCGGACTCGACTTCGACCTGCGACGGGACGAGCCGTACCTCGCGTACGGGCAGCTCGAGGTGCCGGTCGTGACCCGCACCACCGGCGACTGCCACGCCCGGTTCGAGGTGCTGCTCGACCAGGTGTACGCCTCGCTGGACCTGGCCCAGCAGTGTCTGGACCGGGTGGATAGGATCCCGGGGCCCGTCAACGTGCGGCTGCCGAAGGTGGTCAAGGCACCCGAGGGGCACACGTACGCGTGGACCGAGAACCCCCTCGGCATCAACGGCTACTACCTCGTGTCCCACAACGAGAAGACGCCGTGGCGAATGAAGCTGAGGACCGCCTCGTACGCCAACGTGCAGGCCCTTTCCACGCTGATCCCCGGCTCCCTGGTGCCCGATCTGATCGCGATCCTCGGCTCGATGTTCTTCGTGGTCGGAGACATCGACAAGTAGCGCGGTCAGCGCCAGCGTTCGTCCGAGACCTCGACGCCGAGCCGGTGTGTGCGGGCGGACCCGTCATCTTCGGACGCCATGTGGTGGCCGGCGTATTCGCCGTCGTCCTCGTGCCGCCGCCGATGGCCACGCCGGGCCGGCTCCGGCCGCTCGAGCTGCTCGACCGACTCGTTGTGCCAGGACCACTCCGACTGCCAGGAAGCCTGGGGCTGCCAGGACGGCTCGGGCTGCCAGGACGGCTCGGGCTGCGAGGCCGGCTGCGGCTCCGGCTCGGACCGGCCGGAGATCCACGGCGCCTCGGACTCACCCGCCGTCAACGCGACCGGATCGCTGCGCCCGGACCGGCCTTCGGAGCGCCACGGGCCGCTGTCGCGGCCGTCCCACTGGTCGCCGCGCGCTCTCTCCTCCCGGCGCACCGCGGCCCAGCGGTCCTCGATGCGCACGGATGTTCCGGAGTCGTCGGCATGCAGGGCAGCCCGCCGCTCGCCCACCCGCAGTTCCCGCCCGTGCTCGTCGGAGCGGACGGACGCCCAGCGGTCGCCCAGGCGCTCGCGCAGGAGCTGCTCGGTCCAGGACTCCTCGGCCGGCTCCGCCACGCCGCCGCCGTATGCCGGACCGCCGCCGTATGCCGGACCGTCGCCGTATGCCGGATCGTCGCGGTATGCCGGACCGCCGCCATTCGCCTGGCCGCCGCCGTACACGGTGCCGGGCCTGGGGTTGTCGCCGCGCGGATCCACGATGGTCTGCCGGGTGACCTGCACGGTCTCTGTATGCCGCAGGACGCCACCGGGCACGCGCGCACGGCCGTGCATCGGCGACCGGGGAGCCGGCTGGGGCTGGTGCTGCTGAGCCTGGGTATACGCCGGCGAGGGCCTGGCAACCTCCGCTCTGTCGAGGCCGGCTCGCGCCGCCTCGGCCCGTACTGCCTGCAGCTCCGCCCGGAGTGTCTCGATCGTCTCGTGGAGCAGTTGGATGCGCTCGCCGAATGCCCGGTGGCTAGCGCGCGCGGCGTTGGTCAGGTCCTGCCGTACACCCTGCCGAAGCGCATCGATCTCATCAAGCAGAGTTGCCTCGAGGTCGAGACGCACGGTTTCGGAGTCGCGACCCAACGTAATGGACAGTCCTATCAGGACCACCCCTAACACCGCGAGCACGGCGGCCACCCGCAGCGGTCCCTCACCCTGGCCCATCAGCAGCACCAGCGCCGCAAGTGGGGCCAGCCCCACGCCAGCCCAGAAGAACACCGTAAGCAGCCGTCCGCCTCGCCGTTCTTCCCGAGTGCCCGAGGCCGGCATGGCTGTAGAGGCTACCGAGTGTCTCTTTCCAACGGAATGGGTGCCGGCGAGGCTGCACCCCGTCCGGGTTGGCCCTTCGCAGGGCGATCGCCGGACATCCGCTTACCGGACAAGGCGACCAAAGTGGGCGTCGGCATGGCGCGACAAGTGCCCTCGCGAGCCACCCTCGACAGGGTGAGAACGGGCCTCGGCGGTGGAGCCAGCCGGGCCCGTTCACATCGTGTTCGTGCCTACCCGTGCCGTCACGCGGGAGCTCGGCGGTCAGGTGCCGGCCAACGCGGCGTCGGACGAGAAGACCAGGCCGACGCTGATCGTGCCGTTCTTCAGCGCGGTCAGCGTCTGCGGCCCGCCGGCGTCCAGCGTCGCGAAGTTCCCGAACTTGATGCCGTACGTCTTCTCAAGGCCCGGCTGGCAGAACGGCCGCTGCGGGCATTCGGGCGGACCGCCCAGAATCGTCGCCGCACCCGAGCACTTCGCCGCCAAGTCGGAGAGCGTCTTCAGCCCGTGCTGGTCGGCGAACGGCTTGGTGACCGCGAATGCGTTCTGGTCCTGCGCCGCGGACGGCGTACCGAATGTCAGGCCCTTCTTGTTCCCGAGCTCCTTGAGGGCGCTCACGGTCTTGTCCAGGTCGCTTGATGCCACCGCGGTGGCGTTCGGGCCGTTGACCTTCTTGTTGAGGAACTCGGTGAGCGTGCCAACGTACTCCGGGACGACTTGGATTTCCCCGCGCTCCAGCGCGGGCTCGTACAGTTCCCGGTTTCCGATCGTCTGCACGGTGGCCTTGTAACCGGCCGCCGTCAGCGCGATCCGATACAGCTCGCCGAGTGTCTGATTTTCGGGGAAGTTGGCTACCCCGATCTTGAGGGTCCCGCCGGAGCCCTTGGTGATGCCCGACGTCAGCTGCGACGATGCCGCGAACGCCTCGGCCGCGACCTTCGACGTCTTGCGGTCGACGGCGACGGCCTTGTTCAGGGCAATGAGCTTCGGGGTGTCCAGCGCCGCCGACACCTTGTCCAGCGCGGCGACCAGATCGGGTTTGGTGGCCTTTGCGTTAACCGCCGGAATGATGTTGTCGACGGTCTGCAGCTTCTTGTCATCCTCGAGCGCGATGAGCTGGGTTCCCGCCACGGGTGCACATCCCGCACCCGAGGCGGCCGCGCCGGGGGTCTGGGTACCCGACGAGCCGCTCTCGCCACATGCTGCGGCCAGACCGGCGACGGCCACCATCCCGACGATGCCTATACCTAACCGTGGACTTGCGCGCATGAATGCCCGCCTTCCGTGTCCCGGCGCGGCCCCCGTGGCCGGCCGCGTGTCCGACGGGCGGATCTTGAAGATCCTGGCCCGCGTTCTCCTAGCCAACCGTGCCCGCCGCCGACCGGCAACCGAAACCCCACGTTGTCACCGGATCGTCATCGATGTCCGGAGCGGCCGGTGCCTCGTCTGCACAGCTCAGGTGCCGATCGCGGTCGGCGCGGCCCTACCGGCCCGTCCGGCGCCGCGGCGCGCACGGCGCAACGGACGCGGCGTAACCGCCCGCTGGACGACGGCGAGGGTCGCCTCGACGAGCAGCGCCAGCACCGCCACCAGGAACCCGCCGGCGATGATCTCGCCCGGGTTCTGAAGCCCGAACCCGGCGCCGATGATCTGCCCCAAGCCGCCGCCGTTGACGAACGCCGCGAGCGTCGCGGTAGCGACGACCTGGACCGCGGCGGTTCGGAAGCCGGCCGCCAGGTAGGGCACGGCCAGCGGCAGTTCCACCCGCCACAGCAACTGGCCGCCGGACAGGCCCATGCCGCGGGCGGCCTCGCTCACCTCTGGGTCGACCTCCCGCACACCGGTGTACGCGTTGGCCAACAGCGGCGGCACCGCGAACACCGCCAGCGCAATGATCACCGGGGGTTTACCGAAGCCGATCGGAGTCAACGGCAGGATCGTCAGCAGCGCCAGCACCGGGATCGCGAGCGTCAGGTTGGAGAGCACGACCACCGCGCCGCCACCTCGGCCAACGTGGCCGAGCCAAACCCCGACCGGCCACGCCACCAGGCAACCGATCGCCACCGCGGCCGCCGATATCCAGAGGTGCTCGCCGAGGCGGTGCAAGACGCCGGCCGGGCCCGTCCAGTTCAGCGGGTCGTTCAGCCAGGTGATGGCTTGCTGGATCGGCGTGTTCGTCATTCTCATCGGGCGGCCCGCCGCCGGGTCCACGGGGTGAGCAGGCGACCGGTCCCAAGCAGCATGAGATCAAGCACGAGGGCCAGCCCGACGCAGAGCACCGTTCCGGTCATGATTTCGGCCTTGTAGTAGTTGCTCTGGAAGCCGAGCAGGATCAGCTGGCCGAGCCCGCCATGGCCGACGACGACCCCCACGGTGACCAGGGCGACGGTCGACACGGTGGCCAACCGCAGGCCGGTGAGGATGCCAGGCACCGCGAGCGGCAGGTCGATGCGGGCCAGCCGCGCGAAGCGGCCGTAACCCATGCCCTGGGCGGCGTCGCGTACCTCGGCCGGCACCTGGGTGAGGCCGGCCAGCGAGTTGCGGATAATCATCAATAGGGCGTACAGGACGAGCGGCACCAGGACGGTCCGTTCCCCGATCCCGAGGTACGGCGCAATGAACGCGAACAGGGCGAGCGACGGAATCGTATAGAGCACGCCGGAGAATGCGAGAATCGGCCCGGTGAGCGCACTGAACCAGTACGCCAGCACGGCGAGCGGAATCGCGACGGCCGCCGCGATCGCGACCGATTCGGCGGTAAGCACGACGTGCTCGCGCAGGGCGGCCAGGATCGTGTCGCCGTTGTCCCGCACGTATTGCCATGAGAACCACGGATTCCCGGGATCCTGGTAGGCGAGGAAGGACATACGTGGACACTACCGCCGCGCCGATCGCGCTCGAGTCGATCCGGAAGGTGTACCCCGACGGCACGGTCGCGGTGGAGGGCCTGAGCCTGGAGATCGGCGCCGGTGAGCTGGTTGTCCTCATCGGACCGTCCGGCTGCGGCAAGTCGACCGTGCTACGCATGATCAATCGGCTGATCGAGCCGACCGGCGGCCGGATACTCCTCGACGGCGAGGACGTTACGCGGGCCGACCCCGTTCGGCTCCGGCGGCGGATCGGCTACGTCATCCAGAACATCGGTCTGTTTCCACATCAGACGATCCGGGCCAACGTCGGTACCGTGCCGCGCCTGCTCGGCTGGTCGCGCGGGCGGGTTCGGGCGCGCGCCGACGAGCTTCTCGACCTGGTCGGCCTGGACCCTGCGACATTCGGCGACCGATATCCGCATGAACTGTCCGGCGGTCAGCGCCAGCGGGTAGGCGTGGCCCGCGCGCTGGGTGCCGACCCGGTGGTACTCCTCATGGACGAACCGTTCTCGGCCGTAGACCCCATCGTCCGGTCCCGGCTGCAGGAAGAGTTCCTCCGCCTGCAGGCCGAGGTCCGCAAGACGATCGTGCTCGTCACGCACGACCTCGACGAAGCGATCCGGCTCGGCGACCGGATCGCGGTGTTGTCGATGGGTGCACACCTGCAGCAGTACGCGCGACCGGCCGAGCTTCTCGGCGCGCCCGCGACGAAGTTCGTCAATGAGTTCGTGGGTGCCGATCGCGGCATCCGGCGGCTCGCCGTCACTCCGATAACACCGGAGATGCTCCGGCCGCCGACCGATGTGGACGGACGAGTCGACCAGCCGGACACCCTGCCAACCGTGACGCTCGGGTCGTCGCGCTACGACGCGTTGGCGGCGATGCTCACCGCCGATGCTGACTTCGCGCGGGTGCTCGACGGTGATCGGGTGGTGGGCGTCGTGACTCGCCACCGGGTGCTCAGCGTCGACTGAGCACACCGCGAACACGGATGTGCGCGGCCGAGCCCGGGGAGACGGCTCGACCGCGCACGCGATCGCGCGACGCCGGCTTAGCGGGTGCGCCGCCCACCGAGGGTGGCCAGGCCGATCACCCAGCCGACGAACAGTCCATACGTCGCGCCCTCGCCCGCGGAGCGGAATGCCCCGAGCAGCGATGGGTTCGTCCTGATGAGCGTGGTTAGCAGGGCCGCGAACGCGCCGGCGAAGATGAACGCTCCCCACCCGGCGAAGAACTGGCTCAACGTGCCCCGAGCGCGAGCCAGCTGCTCCCCTGGAAGCATGTAGAGGAACAGCGCGGAGAGCACCACCACGAGGATGGCGCGTAGGTCGGTGGCGATGACGTTCTGAATCGAGTCGCTGCTGTCGAACGACCACGCGGGCCAGCCGAGCAGCCGTAGGAACCATCCCCCGGCGGTGTCCGGGTCGGTGTTCTTCGCGGCCCAATCCCGGTACCACGGGCTACCGAAGATTGCGACCAGCAGGAAGGCCGCGAAGGTGCCGGCGCCGACCGCGGTCTTGTAGCGCGAGAAGAGAGCCATGCGCCGCTAATTCCCCCGTGGATCACGGCGCAAAACTATCTGACGGCGGTCAATGCTTCATCAGGTAGTCGATGAACGCGGCGCGCAGCAAGGGCTCCGCGTCGCCGTACCCGTGCCCGGTGAACTCTCGCAGGAGCGCGACCGCGTCATCCACGGACGCTCCCACCCCGCCGAGGTCGCTCTCGAGGTCTTCGGCGTCGTCCGCGTGCGGCAGGTGTCGCAGCACCGACCAGAAGAAGCCGACGTCCCGGCGTTCGCGGGCCAACTCGAACGCACGCTCGCGGAGCTCCTCTGTGGACAGCGCGTCGAGTTCGGTGAAGCGTGAGTCGGCGGCCGACTCAGAAGAATCGCTCATGCCCGTCATGCGGCCGATCTTAGTCACGCGAGCTCACCGAGCGCCGGCTGGCTCAGCGAGCACCGGCTGGCTCAGCGGGGCCAATCGATTCAACGGGAGGGCCACCGATCCCGATCCCACGGGTCGGTGCGGCCGGTCGGCTGTGCTGGGAGCGCCGAGGACCAGGACTCCCGGGTGGACCAGCCCGTGCTCGACGTGTCCGACTCCCAGTCGTCGTCCTCATCGGAGTCTGCGCCGGATCGGCCGAAAGTCTCCACCAACCGCGTCACGACCAGACCGGCGGCGACGACCGCACCGGCCACCGCGTACCGCGAGATGCGCCAGTCGCTCGCGTCGGCGTACCCGATGAAAAGCGTGAGTAGCACGACGGCGAACGCCGTACCGAACACGCCGCCTCGCCGCCCGAAGGCGCTGGTGCCGCCGAGCAACGCGGCCCCGACGGCGAGGCCGGTCAGGTCGAAACCGACCGCGGGCGTGACCGGTTCGCCGCCGGTGCCCGACGCGAACAACACACCGGCCACCACGGCGAACAGCATCGACAATACGAGCGAGCCGGCGGTTAGCGTGGCGGCCAGTGCGCCGCGCCGTCGAGCCGGGTCACCGACCGGTCGGAACCGACCGACCGCGCGACGGACCGTCCTGATGGTGCCGAACAGCCCACCAAGCAGTGCGAGCGCCAGGAAGGCACCGAACAGGTACAGGGACTGGCGGGTCGGGTCGTACCCACCCTGGACCTCGACCGGGACCGAGCGCTGCTGGATGTACACCACCGCACCCAACGCGAGGGCGAAGCTGGCCGCCCAGCCGGGCACGTGGAAGCCGACCACGAGAACGGCGAGCGCGACGCCGACGGCGGCCGCGACGGCCAGCGCCGGCATGGTGGCCAGGACGACGCCCTTGTCGCCGTTTTCGGCGAAGTTCAGGGCCGAGGCGATGGCGACCGGCCCGAGCGCGAGGTTCGGGGCGCCAGCGCGCATGCTCAGGCCGGCACCGAGTGCCAGGACGCCCAACGCGGTGGCGAACACCAGGAGCTGATCAAGCCGGTCGCCGCTCAGGGCGGCCGAATCCTCGCGGTAATACAGGAAGCCGACCGCGCCGATGGCCAGCAGCAGCGTGATCTCCCAGACGACATGGATTCCCAGGCGATCGCGGCCGCTCTCGTCGCCGTCGTCCAAGACGTCGTCGAAGGCACCGCGGCGGGCGTCGGTGTCCGGGTCGCGCCCACCGAACCCATTGCTGGACGGGCGGAATTCCGGCTCCTCACGGAACCCCGGCTCGCCTCGGAAGCGGGAGTCGTCGGCCCCGACACCGATCGGGTCGGTGCTCGCGGTGTCGCTTCGCCGAAAGGCCGACTCGTCGTACGCCATGTCGTGCGCCTCCTGTGGTCGTTCGGTGGCACCGTACCGTCGTCTGGCGCGAGGGCAACACCCCCCGTGTCCGACCTTGTCCGGCTAACTGTGCAGGGTACCTAGACCGGACGGCCGGCCGATGAGTGGGCTATTCGCCCTTTAGGCCCGGTTCGTCTTGGTCGTCCGGAGGCTCGGGCACCCGGCAGGCCCGCTCCAGCCACAGCGCCGCGGCGACCAGGGCGAGCGAGGCAACGAAACCGGCCGCGCCCGGCGGCGTGTCCTGCGCCGCATGGTCGTTGCGCTGTCGCTCGATGAGCAGCCAACCCAGCAGGCCACCATAGAAGCCAGCGAAGATCGCGCCGGCCAGGGAGGAGGCCTTCGCGAGCACGACGAACCGGGCAACGGCCAGCGGGTCCACGGGCTCCCGGCCGGGCTTGCGGTCGATGCGCGCCTTGGTATTGAAGGCGATGGAACCCTCGAGCACCGCGAGTGCGGCCAGGGTCAACGGCGGCAGCCAGGGTAGGTCGGGCATCTCACCGTAGAACCGGCTGATCGTCAGCCAGGCCACCGCCGCGGCCGCCAGTCCGGCGATAACCAGCGTGGCCGCGCTCGTGGGGCCCATCCGCGGCCGCTGCGGCGCGGACCCTCGTGGCGGGGACTCGGGTTCCATCAGCCCGACTCTAACGTGAGGTCGTCGCGGGCCCGGAGGTCGGCCACATTCCCGGCAACCGGCTCCCGGCGGAGCAGATCGGTGATCCACCCGTGGCCGGGCAGCTGTGCGTACGGCTGGATGTCCACCCACGGGCGCAGGACGAAGGCGCGCAGGTGCGCCCGCGGGTGCGGCAGCGTGAGCTCGGGATCGTCCGAGAAGACCGGCTCGCCGCCATCCGTCCAGACTGCGATGACATCGACGTCCAGGGTGCGCGGGGCATACCGTCGGTCCGGGTCGCGGACGCGACCGGCGGCCCGCTCCAGTGCCCGCGCCCTGGACAGCCAGCCGTGTGGATCATCGCCAGCGTCCTGGGCCAGCACGACCGCGTTGAGGTACGCCCGCTGCTCGGTGTCGCCCCACGGCGGCGTCTCGTAGACCCCGGACACGACGAGGATGACGTCGCGTAGCCCGTCGACCGCGGCGCGCAGGTGTCCCAGGCGGTCACCGAGATTGCTGCCGAGCGACAGGACGGCACGGCTCATCGGCGTACCGTCTGCGCATTCTCCCGGCGGAGGGTGACGGCGACGTCGGCGAACTCGTGCGCGATCGGCGCCTGTGGCTTGTGGACGGTCACGGTGGCGGCCGCGACGCGCGCGTCGGCGAGGCAGACGTCCATGACGCGCTGGGCCAGCGTCTCGATGAGGCTCACCGGCTCGCCGGCGACGACCCCGACGATCCGATCCGCGAGCTCTCCATAGTGGATGGTATCGGCGACATCGTCCGACCCCGCCGCCGCGGACAGGTCCACTTCGAGCACGACGTCGACGACGAAATCCTGGCCGGCCGCCCGCTCGGACCCGTACACCCCGTGCCGCCCCCGCGCGCGGAGGCCGGTGAGCGTGATGCGATCGGTCATCGTTCGCGGTCCGGAGTCGAGGTTAGGCGCGGGGAGCCGGTCGCCCGCCACACCGCTAGCGCATCGACCGTCGCGCGTACCTCGTGGACTCGTACGCCCCACGCCCCGGCGGCCACGGCCAGCACCGACGTGGCAACCGTGGCCGCCTCCCGCCGATCGGTCGGGCGAGGCGTCCCGTCCGGGCCGGCCAGCAGGCTGCCGAGGTATGACTTGCGACTTGCGCCAAATAGGACGGGATAGCCGAGGGCCACGAGGTCGCCGAGGCGCGCGGAGAGCTGCCAGTTGTGTTCGGGCCGCTTGGCGAATCCGATCCCCGGATCGATGATGATCTTGTGAGTAGAGACGCCGCCGGCGGTCGCCTCGGTTACCCGGTCGAGCAGCTCGGTCCGGACGTCGTCCACGACATCGCCGTACGCGGCCAGCTCGTGCATCCGGCGGGAGTGGCCGCGCCAGTGCATGATCACGTACGGACAGCCGGCGGTCGCGACCACCTTGACCATCTGCGGGTCGCCCAGGCCGCCGGAGACGTCATTGACGATGGACACGCCGGCGTCGAGCGCGGCCGTGGCCACGCTCGCCCGAGTGGTGTCGATGCTCATCGGTACGCTGGCGGCGGCGAGCTCGCGGATGACCGGGAGCACCCTGCCCCGCTCGGTCTCCGGGTCCACGCGGTCGGCGCCGGGACGGGTCGACTCGCCACCGACGTCGACCACGTCAGCTCCGTCGGCCCGCATCTGTACCGCGTGCGCCACCGCGGCGTCCAGGTCCGCGTACCGGCCGCCGTCGGAGAATGAGTCGGGCGTGACGTTGAGGACACCCATCACGACCGGGTGGTCCGACCGCAGCAGATCACTCACGGATAGACGGTACCGAGTCGACGGGGCGGGGCGGGCTAAGATGCTGTTCGAACGTGTGTACGATAAGCTCACCGCCCACAACAAGCTCAGGGATAGCGGAGTACGCACCTTGTTCGAAAGGGGGGCCACCCGTACGCTCTGCAATTACCCATGATTCAAGCCCGGAAGGTGACGGCGCGGGTCACAGTAGGAAAAATCGGCCAGGAATCTTCACCGTTCGCGGTGACGGCGAAACGGAGAGTCAGCGCTCAGGTCTTGACTTGATGTTTCTAATCGGGCTAGGCATCTGCTGTGCCGCGGCGCCGCCGGCCGCGCACCGGGGGAGGTTGTTCCAATGATCGCCATAGAGCTCGCCCAGTCCGTGTGGACCGGTTCGTCGCACGCCGTGGACGCGCTCGCACTCGTTCCGGCCGCCGAGCCGGCGCCCAAGGGCGTCGACACCGAGGGCGTCGTCAAGTTCTTTGCCAGCAACATCGCGCCCATCCTGCTCGCGGTGCTCGGCGTCATCTTCATCGGCCGGGCCAGCAAGGGAGAGATCTCCAAGGTGCTGACCAGCTCGGCCATCGCGATCGTCGGCCTGGCGTTCATCGCCGGCGCCGCGACGCTGTTCTTCGTGGGTGACTTCCTCATCGGGCTGATCTTCCAGTAGTCGCGGGACTCACGACATGCGGCTGCGCACAGATGACGACATCTACCGGGCACGCCTGGTCTACCTTGGGCCGCCCGGCTACACGCTGCCGGTCCATCTGCCGTACGCCCAGTACGGCCTCTTCGTGCTGCTCGTGCCCCTGTTCGTCGCCATCCACTACCTGTTGACGTTCCACGTCGAGTTCCCGGCGTGGGAGATCGCCCTCGCAATGGTGACCACGTCGTACATCTTCCGGCACGTCGATCCGGACCGGCCCGCGCGTGTCGTCATCCGCACCGCCCTCACCGACTGGCGGCGTACCCGCGAACCCGCCGTGGAACAGCGCGATGCGCGGCTCGTCGCGAGCCGCATCCGCGTCCGGGAGGAGTTGGTATGACGCCCACCCCTCCGCCGGGCAGCGCTCGCGCGGTCGACGCGCAAGCGGGGAACGGTTATCACACAACGCGACAGGGAAGCTACCCAACGAGGGAGGCTTCCTCCGTCGATGACGACGCGGTCAACGAGGACCAACCGGTCGCGAGCCCCGGGCACGGGGCCGTCGCCGTGTTTCAAGCTCCGCATGCTGTTCGTGACCGGTCCGGCACCGTCGCCGGGGCGGAGTCGGTCACCCGCCCGCTGAACGGAGCCCTCAAACGCACTGGACCCCCGGAGCCGGTGGACATCGACTCACCGTTCCTCGACCTCTTCGCGGACGCCGAACCGCCCGCGCCGCCGGCTTCCCCGCACACCGCGCCGACCGGCCCCGGCCTTCCGCCGGACAATGAGCTGGCCACGGACGAGCTCCCGGCGCTCGAGGCCGGCACGCTCGAAGCCGATGCGGTCGAGCCGGCGCAGCCCGAGGGTTCGCACGGGCCCGCCGGCCACCGGGACGATCCGCCCCCGCTCACGAACTACCCGGCGAACCAGTCCCGCGTACCCCCGTCGAGGGCCCTGCCCGCGTGGGACGCCGCACCGGACGGCCGGCGTGAGGTCGTGCAGGCAGGCCTGCGACGAGACCTGGCCGAGAAGCCAGACCTGGCCGAGCAGCTAGACCTGGCCGAGCAGCCGGACCGGGGCGAGAAGCCGACCAATCTGCCGGCCAAGGTGCCGGCGGGGCGGCCGCCGGCGCGATCGTCCCGTTCGCAGGCCAGCAGGCCGCGCTTCAGCGACCGCGATCCCGCGGTCGAGCTCACGATCAGCGAGATCGCCGGGCATCTGACCTTCACCCCGAATACCGTGACCGCGTGGTACTGGCTGCCGGAGGTCCGCTGGGCGTTCCGCCCAGACGCCGAGCGTGAGGCGCTGCTGTCGGCCATCTCGGAACAGTTCGCGGGGCTCGCCGGCTTCCGGCTGCACCTGCGGCGTACGACGCGCCCGTTCCCGGCCGACGAGTGGGCGCGCATCGTGGACCGGAACACGCCGAACCCGTTGCCGACCGTGGACGGTGCGCCGTCCTGGTCCGACCATCTGGTGTCCGCGCAACGCCACCTGCTGTCGGTCAACCACGCCGAGGGACAGACGTATCTGGGCGTCACGTTCGCCCGTCGGTCGCTGGGAAACTCGTTGACCGAGCGGCTGCTCCGCGCGTTCGGGCGCGGGGTCGCCGAGGGCGAGCGCCGGCGGCTCGGCCGCACCGTCGAACAGTTCGACGAGGTCCTCGGGGCGTTCGGCATGCGCGGCCGGCAGGTCACGCCCGCGGAGCTGGAGTGGCTGCTGTACCGGTCGGTGGCGCTGTGCATGTCGCCGCCATCGCTGCTCTCGCCGGTGTCCGACGGACGGTGGGAGCGGGGCGACCTGCTCGCGCTGACGGAGCAGATCGAGCGTTACCGTACGCCGTACGGTTCGACGCTGAAGTTCGTCAACCGGATGACCGGCGAGGAGCGCCACGTCGCGATCCTGTCGGTCGGCCGGATGGAGCCGCTGGAGATACCCGAGCGGCACGAGCCCTGGCTGCACTTCCACGAGCGCCTGCCCTGGGCAATGGAGATCTCGTCTCGCGTGGACATCCTCGGCCCGGGGGACTCCTTCCGCAATCTCGAGCACCGACTCCGGATGATCCGTTCACAGCAGCTCGACTACGCCGAGCACGGCATCGACGCCCCGCCGGAGCTCGAGCGGCTGGCCAAGCGCGCCCTCGTGATCGGCGACGAGATGACCACCGGGCTGCCCGTCGACTCGGCGCGGGCCCACGGCTGGCACCGCATCGCGGTCGGCGGGCACACCCGCGAGGAGTGCCTCGAGCGGGCCCGGCGCCTGATCCAGCTGTACTCGCGTGAGCTGCGCGTCTCGCTGCAGCATCCGAAGAACCAGGACTGGCTCGCCCGCGAGTTCATCCCCGGCGAGCCGATCGCCAACACTGGTTACCTGCGACGGATGCCGGTCAAGCTGCTCGCCGCCGCGTTGCCGCAGGCGGCATCCACGGTCGGCGACCGCCGCGGCGACCTGATTGGCCGCACGGCGGGCACCTGCCGGCGACCGGTCTTCCTCGACATGCACTTCCCGATGGAGGTGCGGGAGCGTTCCGGCCTCGCCGTGTTCGTCGCCGAGCCCGGTGGCGGCAAGTCCACCCTCCTCGGAGCGCTCGGCTACCTGGCCGCGCGGCGCGGCGTACAGGTGACGCTGCTCGACCCGTCCGGCCCGCTTGCGCGGCTGTGCTCGATGCCGGAGCTGCGACCGTTCTCGCGCGTGCTGAACCTGACCGGCTCGGAGCAGGGCACGCTCGCGCCGTACTCGCTGATCCCGACCCCGTCGCGGTTGGAGTTCGGCGACGGCACCGCCGGCGACCGCGAGTTTGAGATCGCCATGTCCAACGCGCGCGCTGAACGGCGCATGCTCGTGCAGGACATCTGCTCGATGCTCGTCCCGCCACAGGTCGCGCGCGAGGCGTCCACCGCCATGCTGCTGCGGCACGCCGTCCGGCAGGTGCCCGCGGAGGAGACCTCCACCCTGGACGACATCGTGGCGTGTCTGTCGCACATGGACAACGGCGAGGGTCGCGAGCTCGCCAACCTGTTGCTCGACACCGCCGAGATGCCGCTCGCAGTGCTGTTCTTCGGCCACCCGCCGGCCGGCCTGTTGGGCGCGGACGCTGTCTTGACCGTCATCACGATGGCCGGGCTGCGGCTACCCGACCTGAAGATCGAGCGCGAGTACTGGTCGGCCGAGGAGGCGCTGGCGCTGCCGATGCTGCATACGGCGCATCGCCTGGCGGTGCGGCGGTGCTACGGCGGCTCCATGTCGTCCCGGAAGCTCGTCGGCCTCGACGAGGCACACTTCATGGAGGGCTGGCGGTCCGGTCGGTCCTTCCTGGTGCGGCTCGCCCGCGACAGTCGAAAGTGGAACCTCGCGGCGCTTGTCGCATCGCAGAACCCTCGCGACATCCTCGGCCTGGACGTGCAGAATCTCGTCTCGACCGTGTTCGTCGGCAGGATCGCCGAGGACGCCGAGATCGCCTCGGAGGCGCTGCGGCTGCTGCGCGTACCGGTGAACGACGGGTACGAGGCCACGCTCGCCTCGCTCTCCGCGGTGGACTCCGCGTCCTCCGCCCGGCTGGGCTTTCGCGAGTTCGTCATGCGTGATGTCGATGGGCGCGTGCAGAAGATCCGGGTCGACGTCTCGTACGTCGAAGGGCTGCTCGACCACCTCGACACCACGCCGGCCTCGGCGTCCGCGCCAAATGGCGCCTCCTCGATGCTCACCCCCGGGTCGTCGGCAATGCCGGCCCTACCTTCGCCACGCGAACCGGACGTGTGAGGTGGCGAGGACCAGAGCGCGGGGTGCCGCGCTCGCGATGGCCCTGCTGGTGGCCGCCTTGGCGGCGATCTGGTTGTTCGCCGCGCCCGCCTCCGCTTCGGTCCCATCGGCGGCACCCGGTGGTCTGTGCTCCACCGAGGAGTGGCAGGCGGACTTCGCGAAGTGTGTCGACCGGCTCCAGGACGTCGGGGCGGCCCGCGCGCAGTGCCTCACGGCTCCCACGCCGGGCACGCCCGACTCCGGCCTCGCCGGGTGGTTCGCCTCCCGCCCGACCCTCGACCGAGGCAACGCCGTCGCCGGGTACTACAGCCTGTACGGCTATGCGGGCTACAGCTACACGACGTACGACATCGGATGCGTCAAGACGGTGATGCACCCGGACTACAAATTCGAGAACACCGTCGCCAACGGCGAGTTCATGATCGCGACTGCGGTCATCGGTGCGTCGAATGCCCTGCGTGAGCGCGCCTGGAACCCCGAGTCCATGTGGGGCTGGGCCGATCCGCTGGTCCAGACCGCGACCCGGGCCATATACGAGAAGGTCTTCAGCGTCTTCGGCGTCATCACCTTGTGCGTGGTCGGTCTGTACCTGATCTGGCGGTCGCAGCAGTCGGACATGAGCAACGCCATGACGACCGCCGGCTGGGCCATCCTGGTGATGGTCGTCGTCACGGCGCTGGCGGCCTGGCCCGTGCGGTCGGCCAACATCGCGGACTCCGCGCTCGTCGGCACCCTCGGCGTGGTCCACGACGCGGTCGGGCCGCAGGCGAAGCAGCCGGCACCGGGGCGGTGCATCGATCCCCAGCGCTGTCAGGATCTGCGGCCGCCCGCGCTGCGGGCGTCCGACACCGCGACCGAGGCGATGCTGTACCGGAACTGGCTGCGCGGCGTGCTCGGCTCCGCCGACAGTGAGACCGCGAAGAAGTACGGCCGAGCGCTCTACGACGCGCGCTCGCTCACCTGGGGTGAGGCCGAGTCGATCCGGGAGAATCCGGATACGCGCGACAGCGTGATCACCGCGAAGAACCGCCAGTGGATGAAGGTCGCCGAGCAGATCAAGACCGAGGACCCCGAGGCGTACGAGTATCTGCAGGGCACGAGAGGCATGGAGCGCATCGGCGCCGGCTTCATCGCGATCCTGGCCGCCATGTTCTTCGCATTGTTCGACATCATGGCCTCGGTACTCGTGCTGCTCGGGTTCCTGCTGTTCCGGTGGGCCGTGATCGCGGCACCCATCCTCGGCACCGTCGGGTTGATGCGGCCGGCGAGCGCGGGCATCCGGCGCCTCGGCAACGCGGTGGTGGCCGCCCTGTTCAACATCGCCATCTTCGGTACCGGAGCGGCGATCTACCTGTTTGCCGTCGATTTGATCATGGGAACCCCGACGCTACCGGGCTGGCTCCAGGTGGTGCTCGTCTGGTTGTGCGGCGTCGTCGGCTGGCTGCTGCTGCGGCCGTACCGCCGGATCACACAACTCGGCGGCAAGGACACGAGCGTGGCGGTCACCTCCGCCGGATCGTGGCACCGGCGCTTCCTCCGCGACGTTCGAGAGGCGGCGAGGCTCAACGTCGTGGAGCCGGGCGGCACCACGGAGCCGCAGGTCGCCGGGCGTCGGCGGGTCGCTCTCGAACAGCCGACGGTACGCCCCGAGGCCCGCCTGGAGGACCCGGCGCACACCGCACCCGGGCGTACTGCGGAGCGGGCGCTGCCGCCCGCCGAGCGCCCGGACGCCAGGCCGGTCCGGGAGCGGCAACCGGCGCGCTGGACCGAGCCCGACGTCCCGGAGGCGCCCGCGTCCTACGCGATCTACCGTCCGGACGCGGGTGACGTCCCCGCGCCCGGGAAGACGACCCGGGTGCGCGCCGAGGCGAGGTGAGCGGCGTGCGACGGGCGTTCGAGTTCTTCGTTGGCCGGATCCTCAAGTCCCGGTATGGGCTGGCACTCCTGCTCGCGGGGCTCGTGTTCCTCATCGTGTCCGGCGCCCGGCTGCTGGGTGGCGGCGAGCCGGCCGGCGGCGCCCTCGGGTCCCGCGGTGAGGGTGGTCTGCCGTCGGCCACGGCCACGGCCGCCGCGGACGACGGCCTGACGTCGCCGGCGCCGCCGGCGCCGCCGATGACGAGCCCCGGCACAGCGAAACCACTGGCGGTCGCCAGGGCCTTCGCCGAGGCATGGGTCCACCACGACGTGTCCACGAACGCCTGGTACGCCGCACTACTTCCGCACACGACCCGGGAACTCGCCGCGAAGCTCGACGGCGTAGATCCCGCGCGGGTGCCGGCCGACCGGGTCACCGGCGAGCCGACTCTCGTCCCCCGCGGGTCCGCGTTCGTCGAGGTCACGATCCCGGTCGACTCCGGCCTGCTGCGGTTGCGCCTCGTCGCGCCCGAGGGCCGCTGGCTCGTCGACGGCGTCGACTGGGAGCGTGCATGAATGCTGCCAGCACGGGCATCGACCCTGATCCTCGGCCCGGCCGGCCCCACCGCGTCCGGCTGCTCCTCGCGCTCACGGTGACGCTGACGCTGCTGTGCTGCGGCGGCGCGACGATGGCCCTCCTGCTCGGAGACTTCGACCGCTCGTCCGACCCGGAGCTCGCCGGTGCGTTCGGCTGCGGCCAGCACGTGAAGGTCGATCCCAACGGCCGTCTTCCCCGGGCCGGCGGCCTCGGAGAAGACCAAATGCGCAACGCCGCGATCATCATCAACGTAGGCTCGGGTATGCGGATCTCGCCGCGGGGGTGGGTGATCGCGATCGCGACCGCACTGCAGGAGTCGGTGCTGAGCAACCTGCCGAACCTCGGAGCCCGCAACGACCACGACTCCATCGGACTCTTCCAGCAGCGACCCAGCCAGGGGTGGGGAACGCCAGCACAACTTCAGGACCCGCAGTACGCCGCACGCAGGTTCTACGAGAAGCTGCTGATGATCCCCGGCTGGGAGACGATGGCGCTCACCGACGCGGCACAGGCCGTACAGCGATCGGCATTCCCCGATGCGTACGCGAAGCACGAACCGATGGCGACAAGCCTCGTCAACGTGCTGGCCGACGGCGCGGCGCGAGCGGCCATCGGGGTCACCGTGGCGCGCTGCGCTACGGGCGGGGAGATCGCCGCATCCGGGTGGACCGTCCCGGTCCGCGCCCGGATTGTGTCCGGCTTCCGCACGCCGGGCCGGCCCACCCACGACGGAGTCGACCTGGGCGCCCCACCGGGCACGGACATCCTGGCGGCCGCCGCCGGACGGGTGCTCGTGGTGCGCTGCAACGCGAGTCAGTACGGACACCCGTACAGCTGTGATCGGGACGGCGATCCGGTGACCGTGCGAGGGTGCGGCTGGTACGTCGAGATCCTGCACGCCGGCAACTTCATCACCCGGTACTGCCACCTCGGGTCGCGCCCGCTCGTCGTGGTGGGCCAACCCGTGCGGGCTGGCGAGGTCATCGGCCAGGTCGGTTCGAGCGGCCACTCCTCGGGTCCGCACCTGCACTTCGAGGTCCACGTCGACGCCGACAGTTCCAGTCGGGGCGCGATCGACCCGGAGCCGTTCATGCGCGACCGCGGCGCGCCGCTCGGTCGCGCGGCGGCGTGAAGGTCAGACTCCCACGGTGAGCCGCGAACCTCGGCCGGATGCGCTCGGCGGTGAGCATGGGTGGTCGCCCCGACCGCCGGCGTCGATCCTCCCCGTGCCGGCCGCGAACGCGTCCGAGCTGCGAGGACGCCGGGTCATTGTCGGCCTGCCCGGGCTGGGATGGCGCTCCGACATGCGCGGTGATGATCGAGTCGTACAGGGCAGCCGCACCTTCGTTCCGGTGCTCGCCGAGCACGAGTGGTACCGCGCGGAGGCCGAGCAGATCGAGGTGTTCGCGCCGCTGGTCCCCATCGAGCGGGTGTGGGTCGAGACGGTCGCACCCGCCGGTTCCCCGCGGCCGGCGGTGGTGAAGTCGCCCGATGTGGTGTCCCGGCTGGTGTCGCTGGACGGCCCGCCCCGGCGGGATCCGATCGCCGCGCTGGACGCGGGCGGGGTGACCGGGCGCCGCGTGGTGCAGACGTCGGAGGGGGTCGAGCGGCGCGACCTGCGGGCCGTCACCGAGCTCTACGCCAACGCCGAGGGCGACGTCTGCCTGCGGGTGACCACGGAGCTGGAGTGGTACCGCTGGGCCTGGAGCGGGAAGTCGCCGAGGACCCTCGAGCTGCCCGTTCACGTGCTCTGGGTCGAGTGAGTCACGACACCGGCTCGGCCCCGCAGACCCGCCAGCCATCCTCGTGTCGGAGCCTGAACCGCCACCGATCGACGACACTCTGCAGCACGCCGTCGATCGTCGCGGACCGCCGAATGTCGGCGTTCACGAGTGCCGAGTTCCGGGTGCTCTCCTCGATCCTGACGTTCTCGACGCTGACCGAGATGGCGGTGCCCAGCGTGCGCTCTCGGCTCTCGACGTCCTGGCGGAGCGAACGGATCGGATCGTCGGCGCTCTTGCACTGAAAGACCCGAGCCCTCGACTGGTCCCGGTCCGCCAACGAGGCGTACACGTAACCCGTCACCGTCACCTGCGGCGAGTGCCGGTCCGGTCCGGTCGCCCGGTCATAGAGGACATAGCCGACGCCGAGGCTACCCAGGCAGAGCAGCGCGACGACTCCGGCGCCGACGGTCAGGATCAGCCGCCAGTTGCGCCGGCCGGCGACCGCCCGCTTGGGCGAAGAATTCGGCTGCCCGGTCACGCGGCCATCGTACGAACCATGCCGATGAATGCGACAGACGACGACGGGCACCCGCGCGGGTGCTCCGCCGTCGCCTCGGACTGGGATACGGTCAGGAGCCAGAGGCGGCGAGGAGGTGAGCGGCGTGGCCAACACCAAGTCTCGCCTCAACGAGGCGGCCGCGCTGCATCGCCGAGCCACCGCGACGGCCGCCGCCGCCGGCGCCGCCATCGACGTCTTCCGGCCGGCTCCGCTCGACGTAGCCGAGCAGCTGCACCTCGCCGAGCGGTTGCGCGCCGTGGCGGCCACGGTCGCGCCGGGCTGGCTCGGGGCGCCGCTGGACGCCCAGTTCGAACGCGCGCCGCTCGGCGGCCGCGGCCAACCGGGATTCGTCCGCATCGGGGTCGCCCAACCCCTCGACGACGCGCGCTTCCCCGCTGTGGTGCCGCTCCTCGGCACTGGCCATCTCACCATCGACGCCGACGGGCGGGACCCGCGCGTCGCGGGCCTGCTCAGGTCCGTGACGTTGCGCCTGCTCGCCGCCGCGCCGGCCGGGTCGCTGCTGGTGCGGGGCGTGGACGCCGCCGGTGGTGGCACGATCTTCGCACCGTTCGCGGCGCTTGCCGATGCCGGCCTGATGCCGCCGCCGGCCACCGACCGCACGGGGCTCCGGGCCGTCCTGGCGGAGGCCGAGCAGTGGGTACGCCCCCGGCGCGCGGCACCGAGTCGCCGCCTACGCCGGGATCGGACCCTCCTACTCGTCATCGCGAGCCTGCCGGAACCGGCCGAGGGCGGCGATCTGGCCCGCCTCGCCGCACTGGCGCAGGCCGGCCCAGCGGCCGCCCTGCACCTCGTGGTGGCCGGCTGGCCGCCGCCCCCGCTGACCGCCGAGACGACCCAGCCGCCGCTGCCGTTGGCCACGAGCGTCGAGCTGCGGAACCCGTACGCCCTGGTGGGTGATCCGCCGGGCGCGTCATTCGCGGCGGCGCCGAACGACCCGACGGGTCTGGACTCTCCCGTGTTCCTCGACGACGACCCGCCGCCCCATCTGGTCGACCGCGTCTGCCAGGAGCTTGTCACCCGGACCACGGCGCAGAGCGTGCCCAGCCTCGGGGACGTCCTGCCCGATCCCGCCGACGGGCTCTGGGCCGAGGACTCGGCAGATGAGCTAGCCACCACGGTCGGGCTCGACGGCGACACGGCCGTGGCACTGCGGTTCAACGATCTGACCCCGCACTGGATGGTCGGTGGCCGCTCCGGCTCGGGCAAGACGGCCTTCCTCATTAATGTCCTCTATGGACTGTGTGCCCGGTACGGACCGGACGAGCTCGCCCTCTACCTCCTTGACTTCAAGGAGGGCGTGTCGTTCGCCGAGTTCACGCCGACCGATCGGGACCGGTCCTGGCTGCCGCAGGCGCGCGCCGTTGGCATCGAGTCCGATCGGGAGTACGGGCTGGCCGTCCTGCGCGAACTGGACGCGGAGATGACACGGCGCTCCACCGCGTACAAGAAGGCCGGCGTGACCCGCTTCGCGGATCTGCGCGCCGCCGACGGGCTCCACCTACCGCGGATCCTGTGCGTGATCGACGAATTCCAGGTCCTGCTCGCCGGCACCGACCGGCTCGCTACCGAGGCGGTCGCGCTGCTGGAGTCGGTGGCGCGCAAGGGCCGCTCGTACGGCATCCACCTGATCCTGTCGAGCCAGACCGTCCTCGGCGTCGAGGCCCTATACACGAAGCGCGACTCCATCTTCGGCCAGTTCCCCGTGCGGGTCGCGCTGCCCGGCGGCGGGGACGTGCTAGACCCGACGAACGACGCGGCGGCGGGTCTGCCGCTCGGCACCGCGGTCGTGAACACCGCTGGTGGGCTCGGTGGGCCACGGGGCGCCACCCGCGGCCACGAGCGGACCGTACGCTTCCCGGATCCGCACGCCGACCGGGCGGAGCTGGCCGCGCTGCGACGGGCGCTGTGGGAGGCTCGGCCGCCCGACGCCCGACCGCCTCGGGTGTTCGCGGGCTACGCCTACCAGTACCTGGACGACGACCCTACGTACCGCGCGGTCCTGCGCGGGCGGGGCGGCCGGCCGACCGTCCTCATCGGACGGTGCATCGACACCTCGCTGTCGACGGCGGCCTTCCCCCTGGACACGTCGCCGGGGCGCCACCTGGCCATCCTCGGTCCCAGCGTCGCCGGCGCGGAGCTGCTCGAGGCGGCCGGGCGCAGCATCGCCGCCCACCATCAGCCGGGCACGGCCCGGTTCGTGATCGCGTCTCTGGTCGCCGCGGGCGACGAGATCGCCGCCTCGCTCGCCGCCGAGCTGGCCACCCGGCACGAGGTCGAGTCGGTGGACGCGGCCGGGCTCGGGAAACAGCTGGGGTCCGACACCCCCGGATACCTCCTCGTGTTCGGCATGGATGCGGCCGGCACCGGCGTCCTGCCGACCGACCGGCTGCGCGACATGCTGCGCGAGGGGCCGGGAAACGGCGTACACCTGCTGTCCTGGTGGCGCGGGCTGCGTAGCTTCACCGAGGAGATCGGCGGGAGCGCGGCCCGCGAGGATGTCGCCGGGCTGGTGTTCCTCAACGTCCCAGGGTCGGACGTGTCGCTGCTGCTGGGCCAGCAGATCGACTGGCAGCCGCGACCCAACCGCGCGCTGCTGCACGACCGGCACGCGGACCGCACCACGGTGATCGTGCCGTTCTCGCGGGCGGAGCACGAGCGGTGAGCGAGTCCTGGTCGGAGTACCTGGCGGCCGCGCAACGCCTCGGCGCCGTCCGGCGGGAGGCGGCTGCCGCGCTGGCCGCCGACGCCGCCGTGCTCGCCGCCGCCCGGGAGGAGTTGGCGGCCGTACGCGCACGGCTCGCTCCCCAGCAGGCGCGGCTGCGCGACGAAGGCGTACCGGACGCGTTTCTCACGCCGACCCCCGAGGAGCTCGCGGCCGCCGCCGCGGCGGTCGAGGGCGGACCCGGCGCCATCCTGGTGGAGCTGCGGGAGGCCCGGGTCACCGCGGACGCCGCCGACGCCGCCCTGGTCGGCTCCGGCTCGTGGATCGGTACGCCGGTGGCCGGTGTCTCGGAGTGGCCGCCGCGGCTGCGCAACTTGCTCGTGTACGGGCCGTTCGCGATCGTCGTCCTGATCGTGCAGGTCGCGCTCTACCTGTCGGTGAGCGAGACGGCCCTGCTGCTCTACGCGGCGCTGTGCGGGCTCGTGATGCCGGCCGCGGCGTTCGGGTTGGGCTGGCTCACGGTCGGCTGGGTGTTCCCACCCGGCCCGACCGGCAAGGTCGAGCGCACGCCGGTGTTCGGCGCCGCCGTCTGCCTGGCGCCGGTCTTTGCGACATGCGTGGCCGCCGCTGCGCTCGCCGTCGTCAGCTAGGGAGGTCTGCGTGGCCAGCGTGAACGAGGTGAAGCTGCAGGTCGCCGCGTCGGTGGAGCAGACCCAGCGGGCGGTCGTCGGCATCCGCGGGGTTACCGACCAGCTCGACGAGGCGTTGGCCCGGCTGCGGCTGACCGCACTCGGCACGGCGCATCCGTCCCTTGTGGACGCCATTGCCCGCCTGGAACAGGCGAAGTCACGACTCGACGAGGCCGCTACGCTGGCCCGGGCCGCGGCCGACTCGGCGGACGCCTACCGAGGTCTCGCATAGCGGGACGCGGACGCCCCATTCGCCGGATGTTATCCACAGAAGGTCCTCACCCCATTGCGGTGGCCTGTCTGCTCCCCATAGAACGGGTCAGTCGTCCGGGCCGTTGGGGAGGACACCGTGGCATTCGCCGTCGACCTGACCGCGCTCGGGGCGGTGCCCGGCATGCTGCACCGCCTCGCCGCCGACGCGCGAGCGTGCCACGACTACATCGCCGCGCCGTACGCGGCGATGAACGGGCCGGTGCCGGGGCTCGACGCGGACGGCGGCGCCGGCCTGATCAACCGGCTCGCCGGCAACCACGCTCGCATACGGCGTGAGGTGCTCGGCTTCCTCGCCGGCGTGGGCGGCGTCGCGGAGCGGCACGGCGTCGCGGTCGCCGAGGTGGTGGCGGGCTACGCCGCGGTCGACCGTCGGACCGCCGCGGCGTTGGACGACCTGCTCGCGCCGACCGCTTTCGAGCCCGGCCTCGGCCGGGCGCGGTCCCTGCGGCCGGACTGGGAGCAGATGCGCACGCTGGAACAACTGCGGCCGACCCTCTGGCTCGGCCCGCTCGCCGACCATCGGGCGAGTCTCCCGTACCGGCCGACATGGGGAGACCTGCTCAGCCCCGCCTCGCTGGCCCGGGACGCGATCTGGTCTCTGACGGGCCTGGCCGCTCGCCTCGGGTTGTGCGAGCGTGCGCGCGACCCGATGGACGACCTGGTCGCGCCGCTCGTCGGCGACTGGGCCGGCATGCTGGCCTGCGGCGAGGCGCTGGGCCACGTCGCGGGGGCAACCCGAGCGCTCGCCGCCAACGCGGGCTGGATCGCCCTGCGGGTCGAGGGCGCCTGGCTCGGCAACGCGGCGGACGCGTGTTGGGCTCGGGTGCGCCGGCTGGAGCTGGCGCTGTCTCGCGCTCCCGACGTCCTCGGCCAGATGTCCAACGCGTACCTGGACGTCTGTGGCCGGATCCGGGACGCCGCGGAGCTGGCGAAGTTCGCCGTGACCGAGCTCCTCGACTGGACCGCCGCCGCGCTGCTCGCTCCCGAGACGCTCGGCATCTCGCTACTGGTCAAGGGCGTGGACCGCCTGTCGCACCTGCGTGCCCTCGTCAGGGTCTACAACAGGGCGCTCGGGATCGTCGACGCCGCCCGCATCGCTGTCGACCGTGGCGACTCCGTCCTCGCCGGGCTCGGCCTGCTCGCCGTCGATGATGACCTGGTCCTGCCCACCGTCCCCGCCTGACCCCAGCGGAGGCCATCGTGCCCACCTCAGCCGACCCCGACACGTCCGGCCACGACGCGTACCACGCGCTCGCCGAGTGGTGCGACCCGATGCTGCGGGAGATCGGCGTTCAGCTACGGGACGGTCACCTCCGCCCGCGGGACGTGCTCACGGCCGGCGCGTACCGCCCGGTCCTGCTGCGCGCGCTGGAGAACGTGCGGCGTCAGGAGGCGACCGCGGGACGCGAGGCGCACCGATGACCGAGCCGCTGCCACCGCTCGAGCCCTCCGAACACGCGAGGTGGCGGGCCACCCCGGCGCTCGTGCACCGAACGACGCTACTGCTGCTGGGACCTCTCGGCTGCGGGTTCGTGGCCCTGTTCGCGGCCGCCGGCCCGGTCTCTGGGCTACCCCGCGATGGGCAGCGGACGATGGCGGAGCTCGGGACGATCGGCGGGTACTGGCCGATCCGCCGTTGGCTGTCGGCCTGGTGGCTCAGGCGTGGATGATGAGGCTCATCGCCTCGGATCGCGACTTCGCGTCGCGCTGGAAGAGCCCGCGCACCGCCGAAGTGATGGTCTTTGACCCGGCCTTTTGGATGCCACGCATCGCCATGCACATGTGCTCGCACTCGAGCACCGCGATCACGCCGCGCGGATCTAGCTTCTCCATGAGCAGGTCGGCGATTTGCGAGGTGAGCCGCTCCTGCACCTGCGGGCGCCGGGCGAACACCTCGACGAGCCGCGCCAGCTTGGACAGGCCGGTGATCCGGCCGTGCTCGCCGGGGATGTAGCCGATGTGGGCGACGCCCCGAAATGGCAACAGATGGTGCTCGCAGAGGCTGAAGACCTCGATGTCACGAACGAGGACGAGCTCCTCGTGGTTGGCCTCGAACGCCGTCTTCAGCACCTGCGCCGGATCCACCCGCAGCCCGGCGAAGAGCTCGGCGTACGCACGAGCCACCCGAGCCGGCGTCCGGACCAGACCCTCGCGGTCGGGATCCTCACCGAGGGCGATCAGAATTTCGCGTACGGCCTTCTCGATGCGCGCCAGATCGACGGCCTCCTCGACGGGTAGGCCACTGAGCCTGCCGTCGATCAGACGCGCGGCGAGGTAGTCGAGGGTGTCGTCGCCGTTGGGTTCGGTAGCCGAGAACTCGCCACCGGCGGCGTACTCATCGTTCAGTGGGAGCCATCCGTGTTCGACGGACCGCCTCCGACCGTCGCCTCGACGCCGTCGGCCTCGGCCTGCGCCTTCAGCTTCTCCTTCTCGGCCGGGGTCAGGACCGGCGGCTCGGTGGAGGGCTGGCGCTTACCAAAGCCGTTGTACGGCGCCATCGGCGGCCGCTTCTGCACCCGAGCGCAGAGGCGGGCCATGTCGGCCTGGGAGATGGTCTCCTTCTCGATCAGCTCGAGCACGATGTTGTCGAGGACATCCCGGTACTCGACCAGGATCTCCCACGCCTCGTCGTGGGCGAGCTCGATTAGCGCGCGCACCTCGGCGTCGATTTCGGCGGCGACGGTGTCCGAGTAGTCCCGCTCATGGCCGTAGCTACGGCCGAGGAACGGCTCGTCGCCGCTCGTGCCGTACTTGACCGCGCCCAGCTTGGCGCTCATGCCGTACTGAGTGATCATCGCCCGGGCCAGCGCGGTGGCCTTCTCGATGTCGTTGCCGGCACCCGTGGTCGGCTCGTGGAAGACGAGCTCTTCGGCGGCGCGACCACCCAGCGCGTACGCCAGCGTGTCGATCATCTCGGCCCGGGTCTGGGTGTACTTGTCCTCGGTCGGCAACACGAGCGTGTGCCCCAGCGACCGGCCGCGGGACAGGATCGTCACCTTGTGCACCGGCGCGGAGTGCGGCAGCGCCCACGCGACCAGGGCATGCCCACCCTCGTGGTACGCGGTGATCTTCTTCTCGTGGTCACTCATGACCCTGGTCCGCCGCTGCGGCCCGGCCACGACCCGGTCGATCGACTCCTCCAGCGAGTCGTTCGAGATCGCCCGCTTGTCGTTCCGCGCGGTGAGCAGGGCAGCCTCGTTGATGACGTTGGCCAGGTCGGCCCCGGTGAAGCCCGGCGTGCGGCGGGCCACCGCCTCGAGGTCTACGTCCGGGGTGAACGGCTTGCCCTTCGCGTGCACCCGCAGGATCGCCTTGCGACCCTCCATGTCCGGCGTGTCGACCGCGATCTGCCGGTCGAACCGACCCGGGCGCAGCAGCGCCGGGTCGAGAATGTCCGGCCGGTTGGTGGCGGCGATCAGGATCACACCGCCCTTCGCGTCGAAGCCGTCCATCTCGACGAGCAGCTGGTTCAGCGTCTGCTCGCGCTCGTCGTGGCCGCCGCCGAGACCGGCGCCGCGGTGCCGGCCGACCGCGTCGATCTCGTCGACGAACACGATCGCCGGAGCGTTCGCCTTGGCCTGCTCGAACAAGTCGCGCACCCGGGACGCGCCGACGCCGACGAACATCTCGACGAAGTCCGAGCCGGAGATCGAGTAGAAGGGCACGCCCGCCTCGCCGGCCACCGCCCGGGCGAGCAGCGTCTTGCCGGTGCCGGGCGGGCCGAACAGCAGGACGCCCTTCGGAATCTTCGCGCCGAGAGCCTGGTACTTGGCCGGGTTCTGCAGGAAGTCCTTGATCTCGTGCAGCTCCTCGACGGCCTCGTCCGTCCCGGCGACGTCCGAGAACGTGGTCTTCGGCATGTCCTTCGAGACCAGCTTGGCCTTCGACTTGCCGAAATTGAGCACGCGGGAGCCGCCGCCCTGCATCTGCGACATGAACAGGAGCAGCAGGATCACGAGCACGGCGATGGGCAGCAGGTTGACCAGCAGCGAGAGGAAGACGCTGTCCTGGGTGACCTCGGTATTGATGTCGCCGCTAATCCGGCCCGCGGACTTGGCCTCCTGCATCTGACCCCAGATCTCGTCCGTCACCTGAGACGGGTACTGAGCCTGGATCTTGTCGGTCTCGGTGTTGCCGAACCTGGCCTTGTCCTTCAGGTCCAGCTGGAGCGTCTGCTCCTTGTCCTGGATGTTCGCCTTCTCGATTCCGCCCTTGCTCAGCTGCGCGAGGGCCACCGAGGTGTCGACCTTGTGGTAGCTCGGGCCACCGGCGAACATGGAGCTCAGACCGATCGCGAGGAGGATCACCAAAATGATCCAAACGACCGGCCGCCGGAAGAAACGCGTACGTTCCATGTTGTTGTCGAGCGCGTGCGCCCGGACCCTCCTGATCGCCGTCCGACCTAGAACCTGAACACGGCATACCGCGTCATCGGTCATTCGAAGGTACACCAGCGGACCCATGAGCGAGCCGGTGCGGCGACAGCCGCCGCCGGTGGCAATCGATGGCCGGCCGGTCAGACGCCCCTCGGGTTCGCCGCCGCGGTGGCCCAATAGGTGCATTGGGGACGTCGCGGCACCCTCCGGGCACTGCCGACGGAGCAAACGATAGCGGCCGTTCCTGAGCGGACGCTGAGCGCGACGCGGGCGGCCGGCGTTTCAGCGGCGGGCGTAGACCTCCGGTTTGAGGACGCCGACGTAGGGCATCTCCCGGTACCGCTCGGCGTAGTCCAGGCCGTAGCCGACGACGAACTCGCTGGGAATGTCGAAGCCGACGTACTTGACCGGCACCGACACCTTGATCGCATCCGGCTTGCGCAGCAGCGCCACCACCTCGACGCTCGCCGCAGACCGGGACTCCAGGTACTTCAATAGCCAGGACAGGGTCAGGCCGGAATCGACGATGTCCTCGACCACGATCACACGGCGGCCTGAGATGTCGCGGTCGAGGTCCTTGAGGATGCGCACCACGCCCGACGAGGTCGTGCCCTGGCCGTACGACGACACCGCCATGAACTCCAGCTCCACGGGCGGGCCGTAGCGGCCGAGCGCACGCGAGAAGTCGGCCATGAACATGACCGCTCCCTTGAGCACGCCGACCAGAAGCAGTCCCTCGGACACCGACGCGTGGTCGGCGGCGACCTGTTTGGCCAGCTCCGCGATCTTCTCCCGGATCTGCTCCTCGGTGATGATCACGTGGTCGATGTCGGCGTCGTACCAGAAGCCGTCGGACATGGGGCTAAGCCTGCCGCATCGACACCAATTCTCTGTCGGCGGGTCGGGCCGTCTCTCCCCGGTCGATCATGGCCTTATTGTCGCGATTCTACGATCAAGTCACGGCAACAGGTCCATGATCGACGCGGAGGTGCATGATCGGCGCGGATGGCCCCGAACGGCGGGGACGGCGCGTGGCCGGCGCGGATGGCCCCGAACGGCGGGGACGGCGCGTGGCCGGCGCGCTCAGGACGGCCGGGTGTGCAGGCGCGGCGCGCGTCTACCGTCCTCGGACGGCTGCCAGTCCGCCGAATCACGGCTGTCGGCGGTCCAGCCGAGCGCCGCCGCGACGGTGACGACGATGAAGAAGAGAAGTAGTACGAGTTCCATGGCGGTGGCCCCTCGGCTTGTTGTCCTGTCGGTCACCGGTGCGCACCGGATGTCCTTATTAGTGTCGGCCACGGGCGCCGCAGGCGACAGTGGCAGAATTGCCATACCCCATCGATTTCCTGCCAGCTTTCGGCTAGCCTGGAGAGCATGCTGAAGAAGGTCGCCGTGCTGGCGCTCGAGAATGTCGCGGCGTTCGAGCTCGGGGTGCTGTGCGAGGTGTTCGGGACCGACCGCAGCGTCGATGGGTTCCCGACGTACGACTTCGCCGTCTGCACGCCGGACGGCGAGCCGGTGCGGACGCGATCGGGCTTCACGCTCGTGCCGCACGCCGACCTCACGCCGCTGGCCGAGGCCGACCTCGTCGCCGTGCCCGCCCACCCGCTGGGCTCGACGATTCCGGACGAGGTGCTGGCGGCCCTCCGGTCGGCCGGTGACCGCGGCGCACGGCTGCTCAGCGTGTGCTCCGGCGCGTTCGTGCTCGGCGAGGCCGGCCTGCTCGACGGGCGGCAGTGCACCACCCATTGGAAGTACGCCGACGAGCTGGCCCGCCGCTTCCCGAGCGCGGACGTCCAGTGCAACCGGCTCTACGTGGCCGATGGCAACCTGCTCACCAGCGCCGGCACCGCCGCGGGCATCGACGCCTGCCTGCATCTAGTCCGCCAGGAGCACGGCTCGGCGCTGGCGACGAAGCTCGCGCGGCGGATGGTCGTTCCGCCGCACCGCGATGGCGGCCAGGCGCAGTACATCGAGGCGCCGATTCCCAAGACCCCGGAGGCACCGACGCTCGAGCCGGTGCTGCAGTGGCTGGTCGAGAGCCTGGGCACGCAGGTGACGGTCGAGGACATGGCCGCGCGGGCGCACATGGCGCCGCGCACGTTCGCCCGGCGGTTCCGGGCCGAGACCGGCACCACCCCGCACGAGTGGCTGACCGGACAGCGGGTCCTGCTGGCCCGGCGGCTGTTGGAGGAGACCGCCCTGACCGTCGACGCGGTCGCCATCCGCGCCGGGTTCGGCGACGCCGCCGCCCTGCGGCACCACTTCACCCGGCGGGTCGGCGCCACACCGCAGGCGTACCGGGCGACATTCCGCGACCGCGAGGCCGCCGCCTGAGGCCTGCGAGGGTCAGTACCCGACCGCGTACCCGTCCGCGCGCGGCTCCGAGCCGGCCACGTAGCCGCCGCCCGCGAGCCGCCAGATCGCCTGGCCCGACCCGAATGCGGAGGGATCGGGCTCGACCGTTACCTCGTGTCCGCGGCTCCGAAGATCCGCGACCGTGGCCGCGCCGACGGCGCCCGCCGCGAGCCCGGGCTCGACGAGCACGGTGCGGCCGGCGTGCCAGTACCAGCGAGGAGCCGCGAGCGCGGCCTGCGGATCCAGCCCATCGTCCAGTGTGGACGCCAACAGCTGGACATGGCCCTGCGGCTGCATGTGGCCGCCGACGACCCCGAACGGCCCCACCGGTTCGCCGCCACGGGAGAGGAAGCCGGGAATGATGGTGTGGAACGGACGTTTGCCGGGCGCCACGACGTTGGCGTGAGTCGGATCGAGCCGGAAGCCGGCGCCCCGGTTCTGCAGCCCGAAGCCGAAGCCGGGCAGCACGACGTACGAACCGAACCCGAGGTAGGTGGACTGGATGAGGCTCACCATCATCCCGTCGCCGTCCGCCGTGCACAGGTACACGGTGCCGCCGCCGGCCGGGTCGCCGGGGCCCGGCGTACCGGCCCGGGAGCCGATCAGGGCGCGGCGCGCGTCGGCGTACTCCTTGCTGAGCATGGCCGCGGTCGGCGCCTCGGCGAGCTCCGGATCGGCGACGTACGCGTGCGCGTCGGCGAACCCCAGTTTCATGGCCTCGATCCGCCAGTGCAGGCGTTCCGCCGGCCGCATCGCGTCGAGGTCTACCCCCTCCAGGATGTTGAGTGCCAGCAGGGCCGCGACCCCCTGCCCGTTGGGCGGCAGCTCCCATACCTCGTGACCGCGGTAGCTCGCGGACACCGGTTCCACCCAGGTCGAGGTGTGGCCGGCGAGGTCCTCGGCGGCGAGCAGTCCGCCGGTCGCCGAAGCGTGACCCGCCAAGGCCTCGGCGACCTCGCCGCGGTAGAACGCCTCGGCGCCGGTATCCGCCACCAGCCGTAGGGTCCGGGCCGCCGCCGGGTTGGCCCAGCGCTCGCCCGCCCGCGGGGCTCGTCCGTCCACAGTGAACACGCGGGACCACTCGGCGAACTCGGCGCCGACGAGCCGCTCGTGCACCTGCACCGCGCGGTCCCAGTGCCGGGCGATCCTCGGCGAGACGGGATAGCCGGCTTCGGCGTAACGGATCGCGTCGGCGAACAGGTCCGCGAACGGCACCGTGCCGAACCGGCCATGCAGGTCCCGCCAACCGGCCGGGGCTCCGGGGACGGTGACCGGCAGCCAGCCGCGGGAGGCCATCGCGCCGCGGTCGCCGGCCTCCGCCGGGCCGCCGCCGTGCGCCGTGGTCGCTGCCGGCTCCCGCCCCGCCATCGCCCGCTCCCAGGTCAGCGCCGCGGGCGAGCGGCCGGAGGCGTTGAGGCCATGCAGTCGCGTGCCGTCCCAGACGATCGCGAACAGGTCCCCGCCGATGTCGTTGGAGCCGGGCTCGACGACGGTGAGCGTGACCGCCGTCGCGATCGCGGCGTCGAGCGCGTTGCCGCCACGTCGAAGCGCCGCAACCCCCGCGGCCGCGGCGAGCGGCTGGCTGGTGGCCACCGCGCCACGAGCGGCGTACACCGGGGGTCGCTCCAAGGTGACGGGCACCGTCGCGTCACTCACCGGCGGCGAGCGTCTCGTCGACCCTGCGGACCGCGATGCCGCCCGGCAGCCACACCGGGCCCTGTCCACGCCATGCCGTCACGAGCGCGTCCAGCGCCTCGACGTGCCGGTGCGACAGCGCCGCGTGGGGCGCGCCGAGGCCGCGCGCCCAGGCGTGCAACACCCGCGAGCGCAGCGCTGCGGGCAGATCCACGAGCGGGGGTACGCGCAGCGCGCCGTCCGCCGCGACGGCCTCCCTCAGCGCGGCGATGGCCAGCGCGTCCAGGGCCTCGGCGTCGGCGGCGAGGAGCCGCGCCGTGCGGGACAGGTTGTCGACGACGTCCGGTCCGAGCGCGTCGACGAGTGCCGGCAGCGCGGTACGGCGCACCCGGGCACGCGCGTAGGCCGGGTCGGTGTTGTGCGGGTCGTCCCAGACGGTCAGGCCGAGGGCCGCACATGCCGCCCTGGTCTGCTGCCGCGATACGTCGAGCAGCGGGCGCAGCACTGCGATGCCGTCCACCTCGCGCCGCGCCGGCATGCCGGCCAGGCCACGCGGTCCAGCGCCGCGCGCCAGCGCGAGCAGGACCGTCTCGGCCTGGTCGTCGCGCGTGTGTCCAACGAGGACGGCCGGGGCACCCACCGAGCGTGCCGCGGTCAGGAGGGCGGCGTATCGCGCCTCGCGCGCGGCCGCCTCCGGCCCGCTCGTCCCGACGGCGACGTCGACGGTGAGCACCTCGGTGGGGTCGAATCCCGCGGTGAGGCCCCACTCCGCGACCGATTTGGCCCGGGCCGCCGAGCCCGGCTGGAGGCCGTGGTCGACGGTGACCAGCCCGGCGCGCAGGCCGAGCCGGGGCGCGATGAACGCGCTGGCGGCGGCGAGCGCCAGCGAGTCCGCGCCACCCGAGCACGCGACGAGAACGAGCGAATCAGGGGGTACGCCCGCCAACGCCCGCCGGACGGCGACGCGGACGGCGGCGACCGACGGCGCGAGCGTGGCCATGGCGCGGCGTCCGCCGGTCAGGCGGCGACCGGGCCGTGTACGCGGGCCACCCAGGCCTCCGGATCCGTCAGCTCCTCCAGCCTGGGCAGGGTGAGCGGCGAGCCGAAGACCTTGTTGAACCCGGCCATGCCGACCCGATCGACGATCGTGTGCACGAACTTGCGGCCCTCGGCGTACTGGCGCATCTTCACCTCGATGCCGAGCAGCCGTCGGACGACCTTCTCCAGCGGGTTGGCCGCCTCGCGACGGCGGCTGAACTTCGCCCGGATGTCCGCGACGGTCGGGATCACGTCCGGGCCGACCCCGTCCATGACGTACTCGGCGTGCCCCTCGAGCAGGGTCATCAGCGCGGTGAGCCGGTCCAACACCGCCTTCTGGGCCGGCGTCTGCACCAGGTCGAGCACCGAGGTACGGCTGTTTGGATCGCGGATCGCGTCGGCCAGGGCCCCGACGGCCCGACGAAGCCGCTCCACCAGCTGGTCGGCACCGACCTGCGACGCGTCGACGAACGCCTGGACCTCGCCGAGGAAGTGCGCCCGAAGCCACGGCACCGCGGTGAACTGGGTGCGGTGCGTGACCTCGTGCATGCAGACCCAGAGCCGGAAGTCACGCGGGTCGGCCTGGAGCTTCCGCTCGACCTCGACGATGTTCGGCGCGACGAGCAGCAGCTGCCCGGGGTCGGAGGAGAACACCTCGTACTGACCGAGCACCCGGCCGGAGAGGTACGCCAGGACCGTGCCGGCCTGTACGCCGGTGATCCGCGACCCGATCGCCTCGGTGAGCGGACCCGGTTGCCGGTCCCCGCTGAGTCGGCTGACCAGCGGCGTGATCACCTCGCGCAGGCCGGTGATGTTCACGCCGGCCCAGTCCCGCCGGTCCACGACGCGTACCGGTGGGTGTGCGACCTGCGACTGCAGCCCGGTGTACGCCACGACGTGCCCGGCAGCCTCGTCCGTCAGGCGGCGCAGGTCGGTGACGACCTCGGAGGCCTCCGTGTAGGACACCCGCGGGCCGGACTTGCCCAGGGCACCCGCGGTCGCCGCGGCCAGATCCCAGTCGACGAACTGCGCCATGAACCCCACCGTACCCGTGGGTCGCACCCCTACCCGTAGATCATGGGAACGGGGTGGCCGTCGTCGGGGTGTCAGCGACAGCCGCAGGTCGCCAGCCTGGCGGCGAGCCGGTCGAGCGCGGTCTGCGCGTCGAGCGTGGGCGACGGCACCTGGTCGGCGAGCACGGCGAACGCGAGCAGCCGACCCTCCGCGGTTTGCACGATGCCGGCGACGGTGTTCACGCGGTTCAGCGTGCCGGTCTTCGCCCGTACCACACCGGCACCGGCCCGGCTGCCCTCGGCCGGCGTACGGAACCGGTCCTTGAGCGTGCCGGACCAGCCGGCCACCGGGAGGCCGCCGAACAACCCGGCCACGCGCTGGTGTCCGCTCGCCGCCAACGAGAGCAGGTCGGTCAGCAGGGCCGGGGTGATCCGGTTCTGCCGGGACAGGCCGCTGCCGTCGGACAGTCGGGCCTGATCTGGGTCGAGGCCAAGGTCCGCGAGCTCGGCGTCCATGGCAGCCGCGCCGCCGGCGTACGAGGCAGGCTCCTTCTTCGCCAGGGCCACCTGGCGAGCGAGTGCCTCGGCGACCACGTTGTCGCTCTCCGACAGCATCAGCTCGACGAGCCGGATCATCGGCGGGGACTCAACGGCGCCCAGCTCGAGGCCGGGAGCGGACACCCCGGTGCCCGCTGGCGTCGCGCTCGCGGCACCCTCCGGCGCGCTGCCCCGGGCGGTGGCCGCCACCGCGCTCGTCGACAGCCCGAGCGCCGTGGCGAACGCGCGCCCGGCGGCCAGGTCCGGTTGCGCGTACCGGTCGGCGTTCGATGTGTCCTTCGGGTTGATCCGGCCACCGTCGGTCATGAGCGCGGTCATCGGAGCCGCGAACCCGCCGGACACGATGTCCGGATCCCAGCCCGGCCCGTACAGCGGTCCGCTGTAGAGCGAGGAGTCGACGATCACTCGGGTAGGAGTCAGTCCGCCGAGGGCGACCTTGACGCGCGCGGCCAACCGGTCGAGCCGGGCCGCGCCGGGGTACGCGCCGCTCCCGTTGACGGCGAGGGTCGGGTCGCCACCGCCGATCAGCACGACCTCGCCGGGGCGGGTGCCGGCCACGACGCGGGTCTTGATCCGGTACGCCGGACCGCGCGCCTCCAGCGCGGTGGCCGCCGTGATGAGCTTGGTTATCGACGCCGGCGTGGTCGGCACGTTGGCCCCCGAGGCATACAGCGTGTCGCCCGTCGTGGCGTCCACCACCGACGCGTTGACCCGGCTGCCCAGGCCGGCGTCGTGGACGAGCGCGTCGATCGCCGAACGCACTCCCTCCGCGGTCGGCACCGGGGCGTCGATCGCGGCGCCGGCCAGCACCGGGGACGGGGCCGGCTCGCTCGGTTCGGGCATCGCGGACGGCTGCGCGGGATCCGACCCCAGCCAACCGGCGATCGGGCCGGGGCGGACGACCACCAGTCCCACCAGGGCGAGCACCAGCACCAGCACGGCCGAGAGCAACCCGACGAGCATGCGCCGGCGACCGAACCGCGCCTTCGGTCTCGGCGTCGCGGGCGGGGCGGCCGGCGTTCTCGACGGCGGGGCGGGTCGCGCGCCGGGCGGGAGAGGAGGCGGGCCGGGCAACCCCGAGGGTGCGGTATTCGGCGGAGGGCCGGTCGGCACCCGCGGTGGGCTCGGCGTGACGGGGGCGCGGC
>DASXRC010000104.1:0-4220 GCA_036506795.1 Micromonosporaceae bacterium | reverse complement strand
GCTTGTCCAGCATCTGGCCATGTTCGACTACATCGCGGTCTCTGGAAGCCGCCGTGATCGGGCCATCGAGTACATCGACCACCTACACGAGCACTTCGTTGACCCGGTCCGGCTCCGGGACGGACGCTATCTCCCCCCGACCGCGCCTGGATTCAGTGCCGCAATGCGGCCCGATTCACTTGCCCGGTTCGGCTATCCGGTCGGTGAGATCTGGGCCGTGGGCACCTCCCGGACGGGGCCGACCGGGGCCGCCGTACGGGTGCCGCCGACGTGACCTGCCGATCGGGCGAAAGGAGTTGCCAATGCCGGACGCTGACTTCGCCGACCTCGCCGCCGTTGTTACCGGAGGCGCGTCAGGGATCGGGCTAGCCACCGCCCGGCTGTTTGCCGCCCGCGGTGCCCAGGTCGCGTGCCTTGACCTGAACGCGGACAGCTTGCCTGCTCCGCTCCTTGGGGTCCGTTGTGATGTCACCGACGATCAGTCGGTACGGACCGCGGTCGCGAAGGCGGTCGAACGACATGGGCGACTCGACATCGTCGTGAACAACGCAGGCGCCGCTGCTGTCGGCGACATCACCGCGAACGAGGATGCCGAATGGCACCGCGTGCTCGACGTGAACGTGGTCGGAGTCATGCGGGTGACCAGGGCGGCGCTTCGGCACCTTCGGCGGTCCCCGTCAGCGGCGGTGGTGAACACCTGCTCGATCGTGTCCTGGGCAGGGCTGGCGCAGCGGGCTCTCTACTCGGCGAGCAAGGGCGCGCTCTACGCACTGACCCTTGCCATGGCCGCAGACCATCTGGGGGACGGGATCCGAGTCAACGCGGTAGCGCCGGGCACCGTCGACACGCCGTGGGTGGAGCGGCTGCTCGAACAGGCCACCGATCCTCAGGCAGCACGCGCGGCGCTCGAGGCTCGCCAGCCGATCGGCCGCATGGTTTCCGCCGAGGAAGTGGCGGCGGCGATCGCCTACCTGGCCAGCCCCCATTCCGCCTCTACCACCGGTACCGTGGTCGCCGTCGACGGCGGGATGTACGGCCTCCGCCTCCCGCACCAGGAGCTGCAATGCGGTCGACCCGCCTTGGCCAGTCACTCGTCGAGGTGACCAGCCTCGGGTATGGCGCCGCCGAGATCGGGAACCTCTACCGCGAGGTCTCGCAAGAAGACGCCGCCGAGGCGGTCAACGCCGCCTGGACAGCGGGCGTCAGGTACTTCGATACCGCTCCTCACTACGGGCTTGGCCTATCCGAACGCCGACTCGGTGCCGCGCTCGCCGCCCGTCCCCGCGATGCGTTCGTGGTGTCGACCAAGGTCGGCCGGCTGCTCGAGCCGGCCGATCCGTGCGGCGATGACCTGGCCGAGGGGTTCGCCGTGCCGGCGGACCGCCGGCGTGTGTGGGACTTCAGCGCAGCCGGGGTCCGCCGGTCGCTTGAGTCGTCGCTCGAGCGGCTACGCCTCGACCGCGTCGATGTTCTCTTGATCCACGACCCGGACGACCACATGCAGGAGGCGCTGTCCACCGGCTTCCCCGCTCTTGCCGACCTTCGACGCGAGCGGACGATCCGAGCGATCGGGGTCGGAACAAAGCGGGCCGACATAGCCGCACGGTTTGTCCGCGAAACCGACGTCGACGTTGTCCTCGTGGCCGGCCGCTACACGCTGCTCGAGCAACCGGCGCTGGATGACCTGCTGCCGCTGTGCATCGAGCGGGGCGTCTCAGTGCTCGCGGCGGGTGTGTTCAACACCGGACTACTCGCCGAGCACGATGTGCCCGAGTCGGCTTTGTACGAGTACGCCAGTGCGCCACCAGGGCTGGTTGCCCGGGCAAGGAAGCTCGCTCTGATCTGCACCCGCTACAACGTCTCACTGCCGCAGGCTGCGCTCGCATTTCCGCTCGGCCATCCGGCGGTGGCATCGGTCATCGTCGGCGTGCACGATCCGGAACAGATGCGGACGAACGGGCGGCTGTTCGGTCGGCCGGTTCCGGCCGACCTGTGGGCAGAGCTGCGCGACGAGCGGCTGATCCGCGCTGACGCGCCCGTACCAGCTGACCCAATCGGATGGTGAGATGACGTTCGCTACGGTCGACATGCTGCCGGTAGATCCGGAGCGGGCCCGCGTGTACGAGCACGGATGGCAAAGCTGGAGCCCGGCAACGGACTACCCGGTGACGGCGACCTCGTATCGGCCGACCACGCCCCGCATGGACACGATGTCCTACCGGCCGGGCAGGTCGGCTCCCCAGTCCGGCTTTCAAGGCGAAGGGCTGCTCGCGGTCGATCCGGGAGACGGATCGATCCGGCTCTATGCCGCGCCGGGTCCGGCGGTGGTGCCGTCGATCCGGTGCGCCTATGCGGGCGGAGAGCTTCAAATCAGCGCCGACGGCCCGGTCGAGGTGAGCACGTTCGCGGGCCCGATCCAGGTCGCTTTGAGCAGCTGGGCGGACGGGTATGCGGCAGCCGTTGGTGTTCGGACCCTTCGGACAGCTCCCACCGGGTGGTGCTCCTGGTACCACTATGACGGGCATGTCAGCGAAGCAGACGTCGACGAGAACGCCGCGGCCATCAGGGCCGCGGCGCTGCCGGTCGACGTGCTGCAGCTCGACGACGGCTGGCAGGCCGGGATCGGCGACTGGCTCGCGTACTCGGCTCGCTTCGCCGCGTTGCCCGAGCTGATCGCACGCATCCGCGACGCCGGATTCCGCGCCGGTATCTGGATCGCCCCGTTCCTGGTCGGCTCTCGGAGCGAGCCGGTCAGGAGCCATTCCGAATGGCTAGTCGGCGGCGCCGACTCACCAACGGACGCGGGGCATAACTGGGGACAGGATCTGTACGCGCTCGACCTGACCCATCATGGGGCCGCGGCGTACCTCGCTTCCACCTTGTCTCGCCTGCTCGAACTCGGTGTGGACTACTTCAAGCTCGACTTCCTCTACGCAGGTGCGCTCGACGGCACGCGCGCGGACCGGTCACAAGCGCTGACCGCGTACCGTCGAGGCCTGACCCTGATCAGGAAGATCGTCGGCGGGGACGCCTATCTGCTGGGCTCGGGGGCGCCGATCCTGCCTAGCGTCGGGCTGGTGGACGCGATGCGAGTGTCGGCCGACATCGCCGCGAACTACGAGCCGGCGGACGGCGATCCTTCCCGGCCATCGCAATACGGTGCCACCCTGTCCACGATCGGGCGCGCCTTTCAGCACGGTCGGTTCTGGGTGAACGATCCGGACTGCCTGCTCGCAGGGCCAGGCGTGCAGCGACGGGAGGACTGGGCGGGGGTCATCGAGCGGCACGGAGGACTGCGCTGCAGCGGCGATCGAATCGCCGAGCTGGATGACTGGGGTAGGTCGACCACCAGACACTTGCTCTCGAACGTACCGCCGCCGATACCCTTCGCGTCGGGATAGCCGACCCCGTCTCGGCCTGGGTTAGAGCGCCCGGCGCAGCCAAGCCTCGACACCGGATACATGAACGGTCGCCCAGGCGCGCGCTACCTCCGGCTCCCTGGCGGCGATCGCTTGGTAGATGGCACGGTGCTGCTCCAGCGTGTGTGCGCCTGCCCCTTCCTGCGTCAGCCCGCGCCAAACCCTGGCACGTAGCGTGGGTGCCGACAGGCTCTCGAGCAAGGAAGCAAGAGCAGAGTTGCCCGACCCCGCCGCAATCGTCCGATGGAACTCAAGGTCTGCGGCAATGAGTCCCGGGATGTCGCTCGCGTCGTCGACCGACTCCAGCAGCTCGCCGAGCCTGGTGATTTCGTCGTCGGTCATCGCGGTCGCCGCAATCGCGGTCGCTGCAGGCTCGAGGATGCGCCGGACCTCCAGCAGCTGGAGCACGCTGTCGTCGCGGTGGAAGTCGATCACGAAGCCGACCGTGTCAAGCAGGATCTCGGGCTTGAGGCTGGTCACATAGGTGCCGTCGCCCTGCCGCACGTCGAGAACCCGGATGAGTGCCAAGGCCCGGACCGCCTCCCGCAACGAGTTGCGGGACAGGCCGAGGCGAGCCGCTAGGTCGTCTTCCTTCGGCAGGCGTTCGCCCGGCTTCAGCTCCCCAGAGACGATCATCTCCTTGATACGTTCGATCGCCTCGTCGGTCAGCGCCACGTCGATCAGGATATGCGGCGCCCCATCGCTGTGCCGCGCCGCGTGTTTCCTGCTCGGAGGGTGTTCCCGCGACGGCCCGGAGGCGCCCCGGTCTGGGCGACGGGCGACGTGCCTCGCCGAGGTCGC
>DASXRC010000103.1:0-2687 GCA_036506795.1 Micromonosporaceae bacterium | reverse complement strand
GAAGGAGCTTGGGGCCTTCTTCTTCGAGGCGGCGGGATGGGAGCGCCCGCAGTGGTACGAGTCGAACGCGGCGCTGCTCGAGGAGTTCGGTGACCGCGTCACGCGGCGCACGGCGGAGTGGGAGGAGCGCTGGTGGTCGCCCGTCATCAACGCCGAGCACCTGGCGATGCGCGAGCGCGCGGGGATCTTCGACCTGTCGGCTTTCACGATCTTCGACATCCTCGGGCCGGGTGCCCTCGCCTCCGTGCAGCGCACCGCGCTGCGCCAGATGGACGTGCCCGTGGGCCGGGTCGTCTACACGCCGGTGCTCAGCCCCGAGGGCGGCTTCAAATCCGACCTCACGATCATGCGGCTCGGCGACGAGCAGTTCCGCGTCGTCACGGGCGGCGCGGCCGGCATGTCGGACAAGAAGTGGTTCCGCGACCAGCTCGCGCCGGAAGCGGAGCTAGCGGACCTCACCTCCTCGATGACCACCATCGGGCTTTGGGGCCCGCGGGCCCGCGACATCCTGGCAAGCACGACTGCGGACGACGTCTCCAACGACGGTTTCAAGTTCGGCACGTGCCGCATGATCGAGGTCGGCACCCAGCGCGTGCTCGCCTCGCGCATCTCGTACGTCGGCGACCTCGGGTGGGAGCTGTACGCGCCCATCGAGCAGGGTCTGAAGCTGTGGGATGTGCTTTGGGAGGCCGGCCGCCCGCACGGCATCGCCGCGTGCGGCATCGGCGTGTACGGGACGACCGGGCGCCTCGAGAAGTGCTACCGGGCGCACGGCAACGAGCTGGAGACCGAGTACAACGTGGTCGAGGCCGGCATGGCCGCTCCCCGCGTGAAGGAAGAGGAGTTCACCGGCAAGGCGGCGCACCTGCGCCACCGCGAGGAAGACCCGGCCGCCATCCTCTGCACGCTGACCGTCGACGACCACTCTTCCAAATCCGGTGAGAAGCGCTACATGCTGGGGCGGGAGCCGATCCTCACCCGCGAGGGCAAGCGGATCGTGGATCGGCGAGGCCGGGGCTCTTACGTGACCAGCGCCGGCGCCGGGCCGTCGGTCGGCAAGCACATCCTCATGGCGTACCTCACGCCGGAGGAGGCGGTCGTAGGCAACCAGCTGCTCGTCGAGTACATGGACGAGCGCTACCCGGTCAGCGTCGCGGTCGCCGGTGCGACCCCACTGTTCGACCCCGAGAACACGCGCATCCGCTCATAGATGCGAGTCGCCGCCTGCATCAAGCGTGTGCCGATCACGGGTGGCCGGATCGTGCTCACCGAGGATTCGCGGGCGATCGACACGCAGCACCTCGGCTTCACGATGAGCCCGCACGAGGAGTGCGGCGTCGAGGAGGCGGTGCGCCTGATCCAGGCCTACCAGGGGGATTCGGTGGTCCTCACGCTCGGCCCGCCGGAAGCGGTCGAGCAGCTTCGCGACGCGATGGCGCTGGGCATCGACAGGGCGATCCACCTGCAGACCGACGGCATCGAATGGGACGGCGAGGGCACGGCCGCGGCTTTGCTCGACTCCATTCGTGCCGACGAAGCGGCGAATGGGCAGTTCGACCTCATCTTTTTCGGCAACGAGTCGGCCGACTCGGGCGGGTTCCAGGTCGGCATCCGCGTCGCGTACGCGCTGGGACGGCCATGCGTCACCGGCCTGAAGAAGGTCGCGGTCGAGGGCTCGTCGGTGCGGTGCGAGCAAGAGGTCGAGGGCGGCCGCGACGTCTACTTCGTGCCGATGCCTGCGGTGCTGACCGTGAAAGAAGGCTTGAACCTCCCGCGCTATCCCTCGGTGCCGGGCCGGATGCGAGCGCGTACCAAGCCGGTCGCGGTTCTGACGCCCCAGCGACCGGCACCGCGCCTGGAGCTCGTCAGCCTCGCGGTGCCGGCGGGCCAGGGCCGGCGGGCCGAATCGCTCGGTGCCGGTCCGTCCGCTGCGCCGGCGGTGGTCGAGATGCTGGCCAGGGCGGGCGTCTTGTGACTGTCCTCGTCCTGATGGACGGCGGCGACGCCTCCCGGCAAACATTGACGCTGGCGCGGAAGTTCGGTGAGCCACGTTCGCTCCCGATGTCTGCCATCGAGCCGTTCGCCCCCGACGCGCTCGCAGCGATGCTCGCCCGGTCGGCCGACGAGCTGAGCGCGACGGCCGTCTTCGCGGCGGGCACCGACCGCGGCAACGAGGTGATGGCTCGCCTCGCGGCGCGGACCGGCTTGCCTTTGGCCGCCAACTGCGCGGCCGCCGAGCCGGGCAATCCCGTCACCTTGACAAGGCTGCGCTGGGGCGGCAGCCTGCTCGAGAACGCGCGCTTGCACAGCCCCCGGCCGCTGATCACCGTGGCGCCGCACACTCAGCCCGCCGACGACGGGCCCGCGCCGGCCGAGATCCCCGCCAGCCCTCCCGACGAGCACGACCTGGTCGTGCGGGTGAAAGACCACCTCGCGCCGAGCAATGGAGGGGTCTCGCTCGCCGCAGCCAGGGTGATCGTCAGCGGCGGCCGCGGCGTCGGCTCCAAGGAGGGGTTCGCGCTAATCGAGGAGCTCGCCGGACTCCTTGGCGGCGCCGTCGGGTGCTCGCGCGCGGTGACCAGCGCCGGTTGGCGGCCGCACACCGACCAGGTCGGGCAGACGGGGACCAAGGTCGCGCCCGACGTCTACATCGCGTGCGGCATCTCGGGCGCGACGCAGCACATGGC
>DASXRC010000102.1:0-3139 GCA_036506795.1 Micromonosporaceae bacterium | reverse complement strand
CAGCATCCGGCTCGCCCAATCGTAGACCGTGTTCTCCGCGACCGTGGCCCGCATCCGGGCCATGCGCCGGTGCTTCTCCTCGGCCGGCAGCTCCAGCGCCGCCCGCAACCCCTCGGCGAAACCCTCGATGTCGTACGGGTTGATCTGGACCGCGTCGACCAGCTCCCGCGCCGCCCCGGCGTAGCGGCTCAGCACCAGCGCCGTCTCGCCGTCCGGGCGGGCGGCCACGAACTCCTTGGCGACCAGGTTCATGCCGTCGTGCAGCGAGCTGACCACGCACAGGTCGGCCAACCGGAAGAACGCCAGCAGGGCCGACCGGGGGTGGTTCGCCTTGAGCAGCCGGATCGGCTGCCAGGCGCCGTCGCCGTGCTTGCGGTTGATCGCGACCATCAGGTGGTACAGCTCGTCGTTGAGCGCCTGGTACTCGGGGATGTGGATCCGGCTGACCGGCCCGAGCTGCAGGAACGTGAACCGGTCCCGGTACTCCGGGTGCGCGTCGAGCAGCCGGTCGATCGCCCGGAACCGCTCCGGGATCCCCTTGGTGTAGTCGAGCCGGTCGACCCCGACCCCGACGAGCTGGCCGCGCAGCCCGAACTGGTGGCGCAGCCGGTCGGCCTCGGCCGCCACGCCCGGGGCCTCGGCCTCGGCCGAGATGGCGGCGAAGTCGACCGAGATCGGGTAGGGGCGCACCAGCGTCTGCCGCCCCTGCCGCTGCACCGTCGCGTGCTCGTAATCGACGACCGACTCGAGGGTGCGGTCGACCGTGTACAGGAACCCCGCGCAGTGCTGCTGGGTGTGGAAGCCGAGCAGGTCGTTCCCGAGCAGCCCGTCGAGCAGCTCCCCGGCCCACGGGCAGATCCCGAACGCGTCCCGCGTCGGCCAGGGGATGTGCCAGAACTGCGCGACGGCCAGATCCGGCCGCGCCTCCTTGAGCATCCGCGGCAGCAGCGCGAAGTGGTAGTCCTGGATCAGCACCAGCGCCGGCCCCGGCTCGAGCTCGTCGAGCACCGCCTCGGCGAAGCGGCGGTTCACGGCCCGGTAGGTCTCCCAGTCGGCCGCCTCGAAGCGCGGCCGCACGAACGCCTGGTGGCAGAGCGGCCAGAGCGCCTGGTTCGCGAACCCGTAGTAGTACCCCTGCTCCTCGGCCTTGCTCAGCCAGACCCGCTTGAGCCGGTACCGGTCGCGGGTCGCCGGGCCGTCCGGCGGCGGGACCAGCACCCGGTCCCGTCCGTCGACGACCGCGCGGTCGGCGTCGCCGGCGCCGTGGGCGACCCAGGTGCCGCCGCAGGCGCGCATGACCGGGTCGAGCGCGGTCACCAGCCCGCCGGCCGGCACCTGGCAGACGATCCCGCCGCCGGCGTGGGAGTGGACGTACGGCTCCCGGTTCGAGACGACGATGACCTGCGCGTCGCCGAGCCGCTCGTGGACCAGGCTGCGCAGGTCGAGGGCGGTCGAGGTCACGGCGAAGCCTCCTTGCAGCTGCGGCCGGCGACCAGCAATTCCCGCACCGCCCGGCCGTCAGGCCGAGCGCGCGCCGACGATCTCGGCCGCGGAGGGCAGGAGCGAGGCGATCCGGGGCACGGGTGTCCTGGCGAAGCACCGCACATGCTCCCGGATGGTACCGGCCAGACGCACGCGTAGCCGCGTGCCGTGGCCGCCTGCCGGTGCGGATCGCGCTTCGGCGGCCCGAACAGATCGACGCCGTACGCGCGGCGGCTCAGGACCAAGAGGTCGGCATCGACGTAGCCGGCATCGACCAGGGGTTGACCCGGGAGCAGGTCGCGGTCTGCGAGAGCCCCGTGGATGCGCGGCACGGCGTCGAAGTCGAGCATCGGGGCGGAGGTGGTCTCGACGTGCGTGATCAAGTGCGGCGTGTCCGGCTCGCACGTCCCGCTCAGGCCGGCGCGGTCCGACCGGGTAGCTCCTGTTATGTCATCTCGTCCCCTGCCCGTACCCCGACCACCGGGCGGTGCGACCCGCACCCGACGGGGTGCGGCCCCGGAGAACGCCGCGGTGCTACGGTTCTGTCGAGCCTGGCCGACGCCGCACCCGCCGACCGGCCGGAGGACGCCATGCCGGACCGGACGCCGGAGGCGCCGTGCCCGCCGCACCACTGGGAGGTGACGTCGCGGCGCCGCGACGGCGAGACGGTCGAGCACCACCGCTGCCTGCGCTGCGGCGCCGAGACGGAGATCCCGTTCGCCGTCGCCGCCGGCCGCACGCGGCAGATCACCCTGCGCGGGCCAACGAACCCAGCGGGTACATCGCCGAAGGCCCCGGTCGACCGTCCCGAGACGGCCAGCGTCCGATGAGGGCCCGTGATCGCGCCGCTGGGAAGCACCGGGCGGTCCCGGCCGGCGCGCGCCGCGGCGCGCCGGCCGGCCTGCGCGTGCCCCGCGGCGGCGCCTCAGGGGCATGACGTGGGCATCCGGGCGTTCTTCCGCGCCCACCCGCCCGGCGCGGGCTTCACCGACCTGATCGCGCGGGCCCGGGCGCGAGCGGCCGCGACGGGGTACCCGCGGTCGCCGGTGGGCGCCTGCGCCGCCGTGCTGATCGAGGAGGGCCAGCGGGGCGTGCGCGCCGCCGCGGCGAAGGTGGCCGAGGGGACCGCCCTGGCCGCCGTGCCCGACGCCGCCGTGTTCCGCCGGGTGCCGCCGGAGGACCTGGTCGAGCTGTCGTACGACTTCGGCGCCGTCCTCCTCGGGGCGGCGCTCCTGGCGATCGAGGACGCGCTGGTGACCCGCGCGGTGAACCTGGAGCGGCTGCGGACGCGGTTCAACCAGGCCCTGGGCGGCACCCCGTTCCCCCCGCTCGGTGGGCCGCCCGAGGAGCACCGGCCGCTGGCGCCCGAGGAGTGGGCGGCCATGCTCGCCTGCGCCGCGCGCGACAAGACCTTCGCGGCGTTCTTCGCCGACGGGGCCGAGGCCCTGCCCCCGGCGCTGCGCGCGTACCTGCGCGGCGTGCTCTTCTTCCCGCAACTCGTCGCGCTGGTGCCCGCGTACCACGAGCGCGCGCGGCCGCTGGTCGCGCCGGAGGCCGGCGCGGACGACGCCGGGCGGGGCGGCTGAGGCTGGCGACGCGGCGGGGATGGTCTCCCGGGCCGCGGCGAGCGCGACGTCGGCTCCACGGACGGCACCCG
>DASXRC010000101.1:0-7786 GCA_036506795.1 Micromonosporaceae bacterium | reverse complement strand
CCGCACCGCAGCTGCTCACCCGACTTTGCCGGACTCGCGTGGATCAACGGGCTCGAGCAGCCCGCGCGAGCCGGGCGAGGCTTCCGCGTCGGAATGCCCGCGGGAGCGTCGCCAGCCACCGCGCGCGCTTCTCCTTGGCGCGACGAGCGCCAGCGGTGCCTCGTCTGCAGCCAGCATCTCGCCGGCCTGGCTGAAGACGCCGCCTTCAGTGCGAAGCGGCAGCGCCCCGGCCTTGGCGAGCTCAGTCCCCTTGCTCGTACTCGTCGTGCAGGTTCCACCACTGGTAGGGCGGGGTCTGCGGGTAGCCCTCCGGCGAGTCCTCCCACTCCTCTTGGCGCCCGAGCGCCGTGATGTCGAGGTAGCTCCAGGTGCTACCCATCGCCTCGTCGCCGCGGTTGTTGACGAAGTAGGTGCGGGAGATCCGGTCGCCGTCGCGGATGAAGGCGTTGGTGCCGTGCCACTCGCCGACGCCGAAGTCGGTGTCGAAGCCGTCCGTGATCGTGTACCACGGCATCTCCCAGTCGTTCTGCGCCTTCAAGCGCTCGATGTCCGTCTGGGGCGCGCGCGAGACGAAGGCGAGCGTCGTGTCCCGCGCGTTCAGGTGGGCCGGGTGTGCGACCTGGTCGGCGCCGAAGGAGCAGCCGACGCAGGCCCGCTCCGGGTACGCGCCGCCCGACTGCGGGTAAGTGGTGACGTCCGGCGCGTAGAAGGCGCGGTAGACGATCAGCTGGCGGCGGCCCTCGAATAAGTCGAGCAGGCGTGCAGGCCCGTTCGGCCCTTCGAAGCGGTAGTCCTTCTCCACGGCCATCCACGGCATACGCCGGCGTTGGGCCGCCATCGCGTCGCGAGCCCGGGTGAGCTCCTTCTCCTTCACCAGCAGCCGCTCCCGGGCCTCATCCCACTCCCGCGGGGAGACGATCGGAGGTGTCTCCATTCGCTGTTTCCTCCTTCAGACACTCGATAGACCGCGTCCACGGGACTCGGGCTGGGCGGTCTGAATCCGAGCGGTCCATCGGACAGGTCTGCTGACTATCACGCGGCCTGCTCTCGGGTGGCAAGCCACCCTGCAGCACGCGACGGCGCACCGTCTCACCCTAGCTTCGAGCGCCCCTCGACCGCGTCCAGCCGGACCGCGGTGGGGTCACGGCCCCGAGGGCCGGCGCGCCAGGCGACTTTGCGCGGCACGGGCGAGAGTTTCGGGGTTCAGCCGCGGGCCGGCGAGGTCGACTCCCGGGAGTCAAGGTCAATGTCAGCTGGGGATGAGTTCTTCGCGGCCTTCCTGGCCGAGGTCAGGGCCCTGGACGAGCAGCGGCCGATCGAGGGCCTGACCCCGGAGGAGATCGACGAGGTTCGCCGTGATCAGGGGGTGGCGTCGCTGCCCGCGTACTACGCGGTATTCCTCCGCCTGCTCGGCCGCCGGTCCGGTGCGTTCCTGGTCGGCACGGACGTCCTCTACCCGACGATCATCGGGCTCAAGGCCAGCACCCGCGAGGCACTCGAGCAGGGCGACGTCAGCTCGCTGATGCCCGACGACGCGGTGGTCGTCGCCGTCCACGGCGGCTATGAGTTCTACTGGCTCGAGCCCGACGGCAGCCCCGACCCGCCGCTGGTCAAGTACGAGGAGGGCGAGCCGGACATCGAACGGCGCTGGGACCGGTTCAGCGACTACCTGACCTGGGAGGTCCGCGAACAGGCCCGGCTCCGCGCCGAGATCCGGACCCGCAGGACGTAATCACCGACGCCATCTCCAAGATCAACGGGGATGAGGCTTGGCGCACTCACACGGTATTCGCGGGGAGCGGACCAGCGTCATACCGCCCGCGGGTGGCGTCGCCACCACGTCGATCACCGATGCGCGGGGCAACCTGACCGAGCTGCGCCAGTACAAGGACCGCGCCATGGGTCTTCGGCGATCCCGACGCTGAGGATGCCGTGATCACGGGAAATGCCGACAACTCGTGCGGTGAAGCCCCGCACGGAACGGGGACGGCGCAGGGGTCGCTCGTTGGCGACGGCGCCGTCTCGAGCGCGGATCGGGCCGCATTCGTGCTCGATGAAGCGCCGTACGATCTCTGCGTCGGAAGCGCCGGCCGTCGAGGTGATGCGAAGGTCGCCGCCGGCAGCGTCGAGGCGAAAGATTACCTCCGGCTAGTGGGCCTGCAACCAGGCGACCAGCGGCCCGGCTACGACGCCGAGCGTGGATGGTCGCTGAGCCTGGACCCGCACTGAGCTGCCCGCGACCTTAATCTGAAGGTCACCCGGTACCGCTGCCGAGGACAGCGCCGCAGCCAGGTCAGCTGGGTCGAGGACGTCGCATCCGGCGAGCACGCTCACCTCAATCCCACCGCCATGTCGACCGAGGATACGCCAGCGCGGTCAACGACGGGCTCCTATGTCGACCACGAGGTTACCGTCCGACTCGGGGCCGCGGCGCCGGTTCCGAGGTGGTCAGCAGCCGCACGTAACCGCGATCCGCGCGTGTTAAGTGGACCCTTGACTACTAGGCATCTGACTACGGACCAGAAGGTTGAGGGTTCGAGTCCCTTCGGGCGCGCAAGCGACCAAGGCCGTGACCAGGGAAACGTGGGTCACGGCCTTCTTCATGTCACAAACGCGGCCCGGACTCCCGCATTCTGGGACTGTGGTGCTCCGATGGTGCTCGGCTGTTTCGGAACGGTCCGTGCCGCCGCGTGCTGACCAGTGCTTCCGCGTCCCGCCCGGTCCGGATCATGATTCGGGGCCGAGCCGGATGTCATCCACTGTGGACGCAACTGTGGATCTTCCTGTGGCCGGGTGTATCCGCCCGACCGGTCCCGCCGACCTGCGGCTCATCCCGCCGCCGAGACAGGGTCACAGTGACCGCCCGGTTGGGGACGGTCGCGCCGGGCACCATCTGACTGACTTCGGTAGGTCGGCCACCACCGTGCGGACCGTCGATCCGGCGCGCATCCGAAGGCGCCGCCGCCCGGTATCCGGGCGAACGCGATAAGAACGCCCAGGGCGACCGCCGCCGAACCCACCGGGCGCCCGCACCCAGCCAGCCGACCGCGGCAAGCGCACGGCCACGCCGCCGACCCGATCGACCAGGCGCGTCCGGCCTGTCGCGCCGGCACGACTGTCAAGACGCCCGGCTCGCGGACCGTGACGTGCAGCAACTTGGATCACATCGGCGGCATGGGCGGACGTAGTATCCAGGCTCCGCCGCAGCGCATCCACTAAGCCGTAGCGGCCCCCGCGACCGCTTATCGAGCCCTTGTGGAGCGCGTACGAGGCGCGTGTCGGTGGTCTGCGATACCGTGCCGGAGGCCCGGGACCCGTTCAAGATTTATTGCCGGTTCCGGGCGCTGCAGAGCTGACTGGGTGAAGGCATCGCCCACGAGCAGCTGAAGGACGAAACGCATGGACCACGACGGCAAGCACATCAGTGGCATCCCGGCCAGCGCGCCGCGGGAGGGTGGCGGTTGCCCACCCGCGATGATTTCGGCGCCGATATAGTCCGGGTCGACCCAGACGGCTCGTTCACGGTGGTGCAGGGCAAGCTGTGGAGCCGGCCGGACGCCCCGGTAGGCGGGCGGCGCCCGAAGGCCCAGATGGAGGAGAACTGCCCGACGTGCGCGGCCGAACCCCTGGCCGGACGTCGACGACGACGCTGCCTGTAACCTCACCGTGTCGGCGTCCGGGGCCTTCTTCTATGGCCGCTCTCACGGCGACCTCGACGGTGGGAACGTACTGGTGCCGGACGGCGGTCCCCCGAACATGACCAGCTGGCAGATCGAGAGGATCGTCTACCAGCTCGTGCCGCCCCGGTCGAGCGACGCCGGCCAGTAGGGCGCGACCGCCGGCATGGGGGAGCCCGACTCGCCTGCGGTCGACACCGGGAAGGTCGTGCGGCTGCTGAAGCACTGGCGCCGCATCGAGTTGCCCGCGTCGCCCGTGGAGTTCGAGCGGCTCGTGGTCACGCTCCACGTGCCCGACCTGGTGGCCAGGGCGGCCGCACGCTGCGCCGTCCGCGCCGCGTATCATGCCCGCGACGCCGTCGTGCACCACGACCCGTCGATCAGCCGGCCAATCGTGGCGCGGTTCGCCGCCCGATGGCTCGGCCTGTCGCCCACCGACGAGAACATCGACGCCACCGGCAACGCCCTGCTGCAGGCGCTGCTGGACGGGGTGCATCCCGAGGGAGACCACGCCGCGGTCCGCTGCCTGCGCGCCGACACCCGGGATCAGCGACGTGCCTGGCGCGACCTCGGCGAGACCCGGCTGCGGGGCGCCCGCATCGCCTCGCTCGACCGGCCGCTGCGCCCCGACGGCCCCGAGCTGCTGACCCTGCTGGACACGATCGGCAGCTGCGACGAGATCGGCGCCGAGGCCGACGGCTGGGACGACGAGCGCATCGGTCGGGTCCTGGGCGCGCTGCGCCCCGACGAGCGACGGGTCACGGTGGCCCTCGGCCAGCGATACGCCGACACGTGGGAGCAGGCCGCGGTGCTGTGCGGGCTGCCGGGCACGTTCGGCGAGCGGGTACGACGCAAGCTCAAGCGCGAAGGCGCCAAGCTGACCGGCAGGCTCGCCGCGGTCGGCCGGCAGGCCGCCTGAACCGGCGCCAGCCAAAAATCTTAGGAGAAAGCCAAGATTTGTTGCGAGTCGGGGCGGGATCCCACGCCTGAGAGGCAGGAACCGCACTACTCGAGTTTGAGGGGCACGACCACGTGAGCCACCAGCCCCACGACGACGCGGCCGCACCGACCGATCGCACCGACCAGCCGCCGCAGCTGGACCTCGACGCGCTGGAGCCCCACACCGCCGAACCGGCCGACGGTCCCGGTACCGACCCCCAGCCGAGCTACCCGTCGTCGTACCGCCGCCTCGCCAGGCACGAGGCGGCCCGGATGCTCGGCATGCGCCCGGCCGACCTGACCAGGATGCTCGGGCTCGCCGAGCTCGCCGCCCCGATGCTGGAGCGGATCACCCCGCAGCTCACCGCAGTCGCCGCGGCGGCGTGGCCGACGTCTAGCATGCAGCAGGTCGCCACGTTCGCGACCCCTGCGGTTGGACGGGCCATGACCAGGCTCGCGTCGCCGGCGCTGCAGGAGGTGACCACCGCGTTTGCCCCGGCCACCCAGCGCCTCGCCGCGACGATCACCGACCCGGTGCTGAAACGGACCGGGATCGCGACCGCCTCCCGGCTCAACGGCGTGCTGCCCGACCTCATGCCTGCCGCCGCACAGGCCCGCCTCGTCGCCGCGATGGCGCCGGCGTTGCCGAAGCTGACCGACGTGATGCCGGCGTTCGCCACGATCGAGGTCTTCCGTCGGCAGAACTACCTGCAGCTGCTGTCCCGCACTGCGGCGATGACGCCGCTGTCGGATGCGATCGGCGAGCTGTTCCGAGACTGGCGCTACGCCGCCGGCCAGGTCGGACCCGATCGGCTGTTCGCCGCCCGCGCGTACGCGGCCGCCCTGGAGGTTCGCGAGACGATCCTGCGCGACCCCACCCCGGCGGTCATCGAGTTCGGCCACACCTGCTGAACTTTTCCTCGATGCCGCGTAGCAGAGTCGAAGTCGGCAGCCACCCGGACGTCTCGGAAGTCCAGGACTGCCGCGCGGGCGACTGTGATCAACGACGCGAGATTGCCGCTTGCCAGGAGCAGGACGTCGTCGAGGACAGCGGATGGAATCTCAAGCTCATGTGGGCCATAGCAGTCGTGCCACGCCATGTCCGTCAAGTGCAACAGATCAAGTGCGGCCTCGACGTTGTGAGCGGCGAACTGCTGCTCGATGCGGAGCCTGCGGTCCTGACGGCCTTGCTCGCTGCCGATCGCCACGGTCTGTCCCCCCGGCGTGCCCGCTGATCGATGCGGCCGGCCAGGCTTCCCGCCTCCGTACCGCCGACGCCGACCGGCGATCCTATACCGGCCGTCTCCATCGCTTGCGCCGCCGGTTGATCCGCCTGTGCTTGTCGGCGCGACGACTACGGCGAGTTCGGCAGGTAAAGAACGAGCTCAGGGATACAGCCGGTAGAAACGCCAGGTCGGTGTCTCGATGGGCAGGATCTCGACGGCGCGGAACCCCGCCTCCTCGACGTAGCGTCGCAGCGTGGACATGCGCATCACCGCGCCGGTGGCGGCAGTCTGCGAGTCGCCCATCGCGCCGGGTAGACACCGCACGACGCTCCAGCCGTAGTGGTATCGCTCGATGTCGGGCGCGGGTGCCGTGAACTCGTCCGCGACGTTCTCGTCGATAATGACCACCGAACCGCTGTCAGCCAGCATCGCCCGCACCGCTTTCAGCACCTCGACCGGGCGGGCCATGTCGTGGAGGCCCTCCAGAATCGTCACCAGGTCGAACCGGCCGCGCAGCCCGGCCGCCGCGACGTCGGCGACCGAGAACGACACCCGGTCGGCCACTCCTTCGGCCGCCGCGTTGCGCCGGGCGTCACCGATCGCCTCTGCGTCCAGGTCGATGCCCTCCACGTTGACTAGTGGATAGGCCCGCGCGATGGCGATGGTTGACCATCCCATGCCGCACGCCAGGTCGGCTACGCGAGCCGGCGGCTCGGCTCGCAGCCGCTGGTCGAGGTCCGCGATCGAGGGCAGCCAGTCGTGTCCGAGGTGGGCGAGGTAGACCGCGCGGTTGTCGGCGGCCCGGCCTTCGGGCTCCCACGGCAGCGGCGGCGGAGCGGTGCCCGTGCGGAATGCGTCAACGAGGTCGGGCAGCGGCCGGCCGGCGCGCACTATGTCGATCGCTTGGTACGCCGCGAACCGTATGTCGTCCTTGTCGGCGAGCACCGGAATGTGGGCGGCCGGCAGCCGGTAGCGGCGCTGCAGCGGACGGGCGGCCGCGTCATCAACCTCGAGCAGCCCGCTGGCTGCGTGGTGCTCCAGCCATTCGCGGACGTACCGCTCGGCCGTGCCGGTGCGCGCGGCGACTTCGGCCGACGTCGCGGGACCGCCCTCCCGCAGCGCCCGGTAGAAGCCCAGTCGCTCGCCGAGGTAGACCGTGAAGAGCTCGAGCGCCCCAAGCGCGTCGCGGAACAGTCGGTCGGCCAACGCCTCGGTGGGGTCATCCATGGACCACAGATTCTACGCGCGTCCCCAGCCACGACCCCGTCCCCGAGGTCGAGCGGATCCTCGAGGGCTACGTGGCGTCGAACTCCACCACCCTCGTGCTGTCCTCAGTCAGCGGCCAAGACGGCTACGACAGCCGCCCCGAGCTGGACGAGAAGGGCTGGCAGACACTGCTGGACAACCTCAGCTGGATCAGTCACCTCGCCGTAGATCGCGGTATTCGCGCCGTCCTTCACCCGCACGTCGGCACGATGATCGAGAGCACCGCCGAGGTGCAGCGGGTGCTGGAGGGCTCCTCGATCGCGCTGTGCCTGGACACCGGGCATCACGGCGCTGCGCGCCGCCGGGTGGGCCGGACGGTGGGGCGTAGAGATCCTCTCCGGCGGGCACCGATCCCTGCCCGTGCGCAACGCTCTCGACCGGGCGGCCAATGGTGCACGCCGCCAACTCGAACGAGCCGGATGATCTGTCCACGGTCGTTGATCCAACGTCTACTTCTGCAGGTGGGGCCGTCCTAGACGGTCCTGCCCCACACTCGGCGGTCAAGCGGGCTGCGCTGGGGTCACAGCCCATGGTTCGTCCGTCATGGTTTGGTTCGGTCCACACCGATGCCGAGTTCGTGCGCCTCTTCCTCGAGGACGTGCGCGGACTTGGACGTGCGCCGGCGAGGCTCGCACGGTCGGTGCCGCCGCGGGCGGCGCGGGCGAGGTCATCCTCACC
>DASXRC010000100.1:0-1985 GCA_036506795.1 Micromonosporaceae bacterium | reverse complement strand
GACGATCCACCAGCGCATGGGCAGCCGGCTGATCCTCGGCGGGTTCACCCTGCTGCTGGGCTTCGGGATCCTTCTGACAGCGTAGCCGGTAAAGCTAGCGCGCGAGTTGGCGTGCGACGTAAGGCAGGATCCCGCCGTGGCCGTAGTACTGCACGTCGACGGGAGTGTCGAGGCGGGCGGTCGTCTGAAACGTCACCGTACGGCCGTCGTCGCGGGTGGCCCGCACTGTAATGGCCATCTTGGGATGCAGCCCCGCGGCGATGCCTTCGACGTCGTAGTGCTCCCGGCCGTCCAGCCCCAGGCCTTCCGCACTCTCCCCGGGCTTGAACTGCAACGGCAGGACGCCCATGCCCACCAGGTTGCTGCGGTGAATGCGTTCGAAACTCTCGGCGATGACCACGCGCACGCCCAGCAGCGCGGGCCCCTTGGCCGCCCAGTCGCGCGAGCTGCCCGATCCATATTCGGCGCCGGCCAGGACGATCAGCGGGACGCGCTCGCTCTGGTAGCGCATCGCGGCGTGAAAAATAGATAGTCCCTCTCCCGAAGGAAGATGGACTGTCCACCCGCCCTCGCGGCCTCCGGCCAACCGGTTGCGCAGCCGCGTATTGGCGAACGTCCCGCGCATCATCACCTCATGGCTGCCGCGCCGCGCGCCGTACGTGTTGAAGTCGACGGGCGCGACGCCGCGCTCGACGAGGTAGCGCCCGGCGGGGCTGTCTTTGTGAATCGCGCCGGCGGGGGAAATGTGATCGGTCGTCACGGAATCGCCCACCCAGACCAGGACCCGGGCTCCCCGCACGTCGGCCGGCGAGGACGGGACCGCCGGCAGGTCCGCGAAGAACGGCGGCTCTTGAATGTAGGTGGACGCGGCGTCCCAATCGTACACCTCGCTGGCCGGCACCGGCAGGGTCCGCCAGGTGTCGTCGCCCGTGAACACGTCACGGTACCGCGACCTGAACATGTCCGGAGAGACCGCTTCGGCCATCACCGCCGCGATCTCAGTCTCCGACGGCCAGAGGTCCCGCAGGAAGACCGGTTCGCCGGCGGCCCCGGTGCCGAGCGGATCGGTGAACAGGTTGGTCAGCACCGTCCCGGCCAGCGCGTACGCGACGACCAGCGGCGGCGAGGCGAGATAGCTCGCGCGCACCTGTGGATGGATGCGGCCTTCGAAGTTACGGTTCCCGCTCAGGACCGCGGCCACGACCAGGTCGCCCTCGGCGACCGCCTCGGCGACGGAATCGGGCAGTGGGCCGCTGTTGCCGATGCACGTCGTACAACCATAACCAACCAGATGGAAACCCAACCGTTCCAGATACGGCGTGAGTCCCGCCCGGTGCAGATACTCAGTGACGACCGCGGAGCCTGGGGCGAGGCTCGTCTTGACGGTGGGTCCCACGCTGAGACCCCGCTCGATGGCCTTCTTGGCCACCAGCCCGGCCGCGAGCATGACTTCGGGGTTCGAGGTGTTGGTGCAGCTGGTGATCGCGGCGATGACGACCGATCCATCCCCCACTTCCCCACGCCGGCCGGCCACGTCCACCGCGATCCGCGGGGGGCGCTCGGCGACCGCGGTCCCTCCCCGGGCGTCGTCGACGCCTGGAGTCTTTCGCATCGAGGCCAGCTGCGCGGTGAAGGTCTCGAAACTGTCGCGGACGCCGTCGAGGGGCACGCGGTCCTGCGGCCGCCGCGGGCCGGCGACGCTGGGTTCGACCGTCGACAGATCGAGCTCGACGATCTGGTCGCACAGCGGCTCCGCGGCTCCCTCGGTTCGGAACAGCCCCTGCGCCCGCGCGTAGGTCTCGACGAGCTCCACCTGTGCATCGCTGCGGCCGGTCAGACGCAGGTAGGCCAGGGTCTCGCCGTCGATCGGGAACAGCGCGGCGGTGGCGCCGTACTCGGGCGACATGTTGGCGATCGTGGCCCGGTCGGGCAGCGTGAGATACTTCAGGCTGTCGCCGAAGAACTCGACGAACTTGTTGACGACG
>DASXRC010000099.1:0-18004 GCA_036506795.1 Micromonosporaceae bacterium | reverse complement strand
GCTGGCGTGACGAGGCGGGCAGGCAGCGCAAGAAGTCGTTCTCGCGCAAGGTGGATGCGGACCGCTACCGCGCCGAGGTCGAGCACAGCCTGAACCTCGGTAGCTACGTCGACCCGCGGGCCGGGCGTACCACGTTCCGCGACTACGCCGAGGCGTGGCGGGCCAGCCAGCCGCACCGGCCCAACACGGCCATCCGTGCGCGCTCACAGCTGACGAAACACGTCTACCCGGTACTCGGCCATAGGCCGCTTGCGGCGGCCCGTCCCAGTGAGCTGCAGGCGCTCGTGGCGACGCTCTCGACGACCCTCCGGCCGGGATCGGTGCGGACGGTGTTCGCCACGGTGCGGGCCATCTTCGCCGCGGCGGTGCGCGACCGGGTGATCGGAAACGATCCGTGCGCCGGGGTGAAGCTGCCGGCGGTGCACCGCGAGCGGATCGTGCCGTTGACCGTCGACCAGGTCGACGCGCTCGCCGCGGCGCTGCCCGCGCGATACCGCGCGGTGGTGGTGGTCGCTGCGGGTGCCGGGTTACGTCAAGGTGAGCTGTTCGGCTTGCGGGTGTCCGACGTGGATTTCCTGCGCCGGGTGGTGAAGGTCGAGCGTCAGGTTCAGCCGGCCGTCGGGGGCGGGTACGCGGTGACGCCGCCGAAGAACACCGCGAGCGTCCGCACCGTGCCGGTTGGCAACGTGGTGGTGACCGCGCTCGCCGAGCACCTGCGCGAGTACCCGGCCGACAGCGACGGGTTCGTGTTCCGGACCCGGGCCGGCGGGCCGTGCACACGCCACACCTTCAACCAGAGTGTGTGGCGGCCGGCGGCGAAGGCTGCCGGGCTGGCCGGGGTCGGCATGCACGACCTGAGGCACTTCTACGCGAGCGTGTTGATCGGCGCCGGACTCAACCCGAAGGCGGTCGCCGAGCGGCTGGGCCACGCGAACGCCGCAATGACCTTGAACGTCTACAGCCACCTCTGGCCGTCCGACGAGGACCGCACCCGTCAGGCGATCGACGACATGTTCCGACGGGATGTGCCCCGGATGCGCCCCGCGGAAGGATCTTCGACATGAAAGCGCAGGTCAGAGCGCGTGAGCGTGGCCCGCCGCCCATTCCGGTCAGAAGTAGGTGTCGAGGAGGTCTACGACGGTGTCGTCGTCGTCCACCACCGGCACGATCCGCCACTTGTCGAACGCGGTGCACGGATGGGAGATGCCCAGGCGCACCAGGTCGCCCGGCGCAACGGGCAGCCCAGTGACGTACGCGTGCTGGTCGTTGACGGCGGTCACAACCGCGCCGCCGGCATCGCCGATCGCGCCGTCGGCGCCGCGCACGCCGAGCACGACCGGCAGGCCCGAGTCGTACGGCACGTCACGCCGCCCGACGCCGACGAGTGCGAGCCCCGGCTCCGGGGTGCTGAGGACCTGCGCCCACACCTCCAGCGCCGGCGTGAACGCCGGACCCGTGCCGCGCGTGCTCGGCGAAACGCGGGCGTACATGCCGTGGTCATGGGTGACGTAGGTGCCGCTGCGCAGGATCACCCGCCAGCCCCCGCCGCGCGAGCCGGTCAGCCCGTCCAGAACTGCGTCGAAGTAGGCGCTGCCGCCCGCGGAGACGATGGGCCGCCCCGTGCACAGCGGCGCGACCGCCTCGGCGGCCTCGCGCAGGGCGTCGATGAGGGCCGCGGCGGCCTCGACATCGGGCAATAGCCCTTCGAACGCGGCGACGCCGGCCACCTCGACGCCTGGCACGGCGCGAGCCGCGCGGGCCACCCTGACCGCCTCGGCGGTGCTGCGGCAGCCGGTACGCCCGCCCGGGTATCCGATCTCGACGAGCACCCGCAGCGGGCCGCGGGCCTCCCGCTGCGCGGTCGTGAGCGCCTCCACCCCGGCCATGGAGTCCACATAGGACAAAAATTCCCAAGCGGCGGCGCACTCGGCGGCCGCCCACCGCAGCACCCTGGGGTCGAGGACCTCGTTCGCCAGCAGCACCCGGCCGACCTCGGTGCGGCGGGCGATGAGCGCCTGGTGGGCCGTCGCGACCGTGATGCCCCACGCGCCGGCGGCCACCTGCGCCCGGAACAGCGCCGGCGCCATCGTGGTCTTGCCGTGCGGCGCGAGCTCCACCCCGTGCTGCCGGCAGTACGCCGCCATCGCGGCAACGTTCGCCTCGACGGCCGACCGGCGTATCACCATGAGCGGCCAGAGGAACGGCGCGTCCGAGTCGAACAGCCGGTGACCGGCGGCGACGAAGTCGCCGGCGTCGACCGGTCCGTCCGGCAGCCATAGGCCCTTGGTACGCCAGTCGAGCTCGACCATCTCGACAGTGTGCCGCGCCGTCAGGCACCGGGCCAGGACGTGGACCGGATCCGCGCGGGCACGACGCCGGCCGCGACGAGCCGGTTGCACACGCCGTCGGTGAGGTCTGGCGGTCCACCAATGTACGCGTCGAGCCAATCGGGGTGGGCGGTTTCGGGCAGCCGCTCGAGGACCTCGCCGTGAGAGCGCGCCACGGTAGCCGTGAGCCAGGGGTGTCGGTCGGGCAGCCACGCCCAGTCGGGGTCGTAGGGCGCGCCACCCTGTCCCATGTGGACCACGACGGTACCGCTGGCGGACGCCGACTCCGAGTCGCCGAGCAGCTGCAGGAGTGCCTTGATCGGTGCCCAGCCGGTGCCACTCGCCACGAACAACCGCGTACGCCCTCCCGCGGCACGCAGGACGGCGGGGCCCTGCGGCGGGCCGAGGCGGACGATGTCGCCGACGGCGGTTGAGTGTACGAGCACATCGCTGAGGCCGCCGCGCCCCAGCGCGCGCACATGGAACTCCAGCTGCCCTTCAACCGGCGCCGCCGTCGCCATCGCGTACGGCCGCCACACCCGCGGCAGTCGCTGCGAGACCAGTGTGGCGTGTTGGCCGGCGAGGTACGGATACGGGTGCCGGGGACGCACGTGCAGGATCGCCATGTCGGCCCCGACCCGCCGGTGTCCGGTGACGGTGGCGAACCAGTACGGCGGCTGGTCGTCTGCGTTGGCGGCGTCGAGCATGATCCGGACGGCCGCCCTGTAGCGGGCGAGCCAGGCTCGCTCGACGTCCGGAGTCCACTCTGGACCCGCGTAGTGTGAGAGGGCGCCGATCAACGCCCGGCCGACCGAGGCGTAGTGCGCCGGGCGGGTGCCGTACTTGCGATGATCGCGGCCGAGCTGTTCGAGCCGTTCCCTGAGGTCGACGCGGTCTGTGGCCTGGACGAGGCCGAGGAGCGCGGCGAGCAACCGGTCGCGCTGCTCGTCCATGTTCTCCGGGAACAGCGCGCGCAGGCGCGGATTGTCGGCGAAAAGCTTGTCGTAGAACAGCGCGACCAGCTCGTGTGCAACCGGGGCCACAACGCTCAGGCTCGCGTCGAGCGTCGCCTGGTCACCCCAGTCCGGCTCGTCCGTGCCGCCCGGGCGCGGCTCGGGCACGCCGCCGCCGACGCCCCGGCGCAGCCTCAGGCCGTGCTCCCACGCCAGCCATTGATCATAGGCTTCGATGTCGACGTGGTGTCTCCGCTGGTCCCCCGGCCACACGGCGCTTACGGTATCGGCGCCGCCAGCGGAGGGCTAGACCGCCGAGGTCCGCAGTCCGGGGCCGGGCAGCACATCGACCTGCCCGGGTGCGACGGCCTCACCGCAGGTCGCGCACACCAGCTCCGAGTGCAGGGTTCCGCCGCAGCCGCGGTGCCGCGTCAGTCGTGGCGGGCCGGCCGGGGACGCGAGGTGGCGGTCGCCCCAGTGCATCAACGAGATCAGCGGTACGGCGAGTTCGCGGCCCATCCCGGTGAGCTCGTACTCGTACCGAGGCGGCCTCTCCTGGTAGGGCACCCGCTCGAGCACGCCGGCGTCGACGAGGCGGTTGAGCCGGTCGGTGAGCACGTTGCGGGCCACCCCGAGACTCCGCTGGAGGTCGTCGAAGCGGCGCAGCCCGAGGAGGGTGTCGCGCACGATCAGCAGCGTCCACCGCTCGCCGAGCACTTCGAGCGTGCGGGCGATCGAGCACACCTGATCGTCGTAGGTACGGCCCAGCATCAACCCAGCGTAGCTGAGCCAGTTGCGTGAAACAACTGGATGGTCTAGCGTCGGTTTCGTCAAGCAACGAACCAGGCGATGGAGGCGGCGATGACGACGACCCGACCGTGGCGACTATTCACCATGATCTCCATCGGGGTGTTCGCCTCGGTGCTGGATCTGTTCATCGTCAACATCGCGTTCCCGGATATGCAGCGGGACTTCCCGGGCACGAGCCTGAGCCAGTTGTCCTGGGTCCTCAACGGGTACGCGATCGTGTTCGCCGCGCTGCTCGTTCCGGCCGGCCGCCTGGCCGACCTGTACGGCCGCCGCCGCGGCTTCCTGATCGGCCTGTCGCTGTTCACCCTCGCGTCGGCCGTCTGCGCCGTCGCCCCGAACGCCGAGCTGCTCATCGCGGCCCGCGTGTTGCAGGGGGCCGGCGCCGCCATCCTCACCCCGAGCTCGCTCGGTGTCGTCCTGCCCGCGTTCCCGCCGCGCAGCCGGTCGGCCGTCATCGCCGCCTGGGCCGCGGTCGGCGCGGTCGGCGCCGCGGCCGGCCCCGCGCTCGGCGGGCTGCTGGTGCAGGCCAGCTGGCGCTGGGTGTTCCTGGTCAACCTCCCGCTGGGGGTTCTCTCGATCTGGTACGCCGCCCGCCGGCTCGCCGAGTCTCGGGACGCCACGGCCCGTGGCCTGCCCGATCTCGCCGGCACGGTCGCGCTCATGCTCGGCATCGGGGCGGTGACCCTCGCGCTCGTCGAGGGCCGCGAGTGGGGCTGGGGCGCGGCCGGCACGATCACCGCGTTCGCGGTGGCCGCGGCCGCCACGGCGGTGGCCGTGGTGCGCTCGACCCGGCACCCGGTTCCCGTCCTCGAGCTGCGGATCCTGCGGGTCCCCGCCTTCGCGCTCGCGGTCGCCTCGGCGTTCGCCTTCTTCGCCACGTTCGCCGCGCTGCTGCTCGCGAGCGTCCTGTTCCTGACGCAGGTCTGGGGTCAGTCGATCCTGCGCGCCGGTCTCGAGCTGTCCGTCGGACCGCTCGCGGCGCTCGCGTTCGCGATCGTCGCGAGCCGGATCGGTCCCCGCGTCGGCATGGCGACCATCGGGTCCGTCGGCGGCGTCCTGGTCGCGGCCGGACTCGGACTCAACGCCGTGCGGCTTGGCCTGACGCCGGACTACGTCGGGGCGTTCCTGCCGGGCCAGGTTCTCACGGGCGCCGGCGTCGGCCTTTCCATGCCCGCGTTCACGGCCGTCGCGATCGGCGCCGTGACCCCGGACCGGTTCGCGACGGCCATCGGCATCTCCGCCATGTTCCGCCAGGTCGGCGCCGCGCTCGGGGTCGCCGCGTTCGTTGCCGTCGTGGGCACGCCCCTGCGTGCGCAGGCCGTCGACGCGTACCGGCACGGGTGGGTGTTCATGGTCGTGGCGGCGCTGCTGGGCGGCCTATTCATGCTGGCCGCACGCCGCGCGCCGGCGTCCGCGGCCGGCGGGCCCACCGAACCGACCGCGGCGTCGAGCCTCGCCGCGGGGTCAGCCGCCCGGCCGTAACAGCGGGCGCAGCGCGTCGAGGGCGGCCGGATCGTCGATTGTGGACGGCACGGGCTCGTCCCGGCCGGCGGCCAGCCCGCGCATGGTCTTGCGCAGGATCTTGCCGGATCGCGTCTTCGGCAGCGCGGCGACGACGTCCACGGAATGCAGCGACGCGATGGCGCCGATCTCGTCGCGTACGCGATGAATGAGTTCGTTCCGCAGCGTGTTCGCGTCCGCCTCCGCGCCGGCCTTGAGCACGACGAAGGCCCTCGGCACCTGGCCCTTGAGCTCATCGTGCACGCCGATGACCGCGCACTCGGCCACCGCGGGATGGCCCGCTACCACCTCCTCGATGGCGCCGGTCGACAGCCGGTGCCCGGCGACGTTGATGACGTCGTCGATGCGTCCCATGACGAACAGGTAGCCGTCGTCGTCCCAATGGCCGCCGTCGCCCGTGAGGTAGGAGCCGGGGTGCGGGGACAGGTACGACTCGATGAACCGCTCGTCGTCGCCCCACAGGGTCGGCAGCGTGCCGGGCGGGAGGGGCAGCCGGACGACGATCTCGCCCTCCTCGCCGGTCGGCACGGGTTCGCCCAATGCGTCGACGATGCGCACGTCGTATCCGGGCACGGGCATCGTCGCCGACCCCGGGCGGGTCGGCATGGGCTCGAGGCCCATCGGGTTGGCCGCGACCGGCCAGCCGGTCTCGGTCTGCCACCAGTGGTCGACGACCGGGACGCCGAGCCGGTCGACCGCCCAGTGGTAGGTCTCGGGGTCGAGCCGCTCGCCGGCCAGGAACAGATATCGGAACCGGGACAGGTCGTGCCGCGCGAGGTGCGTGCCCTCCGGGTCGTCACGGCGGATCGCCCGGAACGCGGTCGGCGCCGTGAACAGCGTCTTCACCCCATGCTCCGCGATCACCCGCCAGAAGGCTCCCGCGTCGGGCGTGCCGACCGGCTTGCCCTCGTACAGCACCGTCGTGCAGCCGGTGATCAGCGGCGCGTACACGATGTACGAGTGCCCGACCACCCAGCCGATGTCGGACGCCGCCCAGTACACCTCGCCGGGGTGCGTGTCGTAGATGTTGCGCATGCTCCAGCGCAGCGCCACGGCGTGGCCACCGTTGTCGCGCACGACGCCCTTCGGGCGAGCCGTCGTGCCGGAGGTGTACAGGATGTAGAGCGGGTCGGTCGCCGCGACGGGCACGCAGTCGACGGGCTCGGCGGTCGACATCGCCTCGGTCCAGTCGACATCCCGGCCGGGCACCAACGAGGCCGTCGCCTGGGGACGCTGCAGGATCACGCAGGCGCGCGGGGCCTGGCCGGCCATGTCGATGGCCTTGTCGAGGATCGGCTTGTACTCGAGCACCCGCGCCACCTCGATGCCGCACGAGGCGGACACGATGACCTTCGGAGCGGCGTCGTCGATGCGCAACGCGAGCTCGTTCGCGGCGAACCCGCCGAACACGACCGAGTGCACGGCACCGAGCCGCGCGCACGCGAGCATGGCCACGACCGCCTCGGGGACCATCGGCAGGTAGATGACGACCCGGTCGCCGCGCTCCACGCCAAGCCCGCGGAGCACGCCGGCGAACCGCGCGACCTCGTCCTGCAGCTGCGCGTACGTGAGCGTCCGGCTGGTGCCGGTGACCGGGCTGTCGTAGACCAGCGCGGGCTGGTCGCCGCGACCGTCGCGCACGTGCCGGTCCACCGCGTTGAAGCAGGTGTTCACCTCCGCGCCGGGAAACCAGCGGTAGAACGGTGGGTTCGAGTCGTCGAGGACGGCCGTCGGAGGCCGCACCCACTCGAGGTCCCCGGCCGCCTCACCCCAGAACGCCTCCGGATCCTCGATGCTGCGACGGTACGCGTCGGCATAGCGCCCCATGGCGGCACTCCCTTCGCCAACCCCGCCCACCGTAACGCCGATCCGGGCGGCTAGCGCGGGCGGCGGGGGAGCGACCGGATCCGAGCCGCGTGCTCCTCCTGCAGCGCGCGGCCGCGGTCGAGGTAGTCGATGACCAGCCGCAGGTCCGCCGCGGTGTACCTCGCGGTCACCTCGTCGCCGGCGGCGGCGAGCGGTCCGTAGATGTCCATTGCAGCGGCGACGGCGGACGCCGTCGGGCGCACGATGACGCGGCGGCGGTCCGCCGGGTCGGGAGAGCGGGTGAGATACCCGAGCCGCTCGAGCCGGTCCAGCATCGCCGTGACGCTTCCGGTGGTGAGACCGAGGCGCTCGGCGAGCAGACCCGGAGTGGCCGTCTCGAGCTCGATGAGGACGTCGAGGCAGCGCAGGTCGGTCCGGTTGATGCCCAGGTGCGCGGCCACGGCCTCGTCCAGCGCGTCCACGGCCCGCTGGAACGCCCGCACCGCCGTGCCGAGCGCGACCCGAAGGTCGTCCTTGATTCCTCTTGACATTCGAGTATCTCGTCTCCCAAGATAGTCAGTGGTCAAGAGAAGTGTAGAGGGGAAGGCCGATGAGCCGCTTTCTGATCAGCACGATGCCCGCGACCGGGCACGTCAACCCGGCCGCCGCGGTCGCCACCGCGCTCACCGCCCGCGGACACGAGGTGCTGTGGCATACGGGACCCGCGTACCGCGACACGGTCGAGCGCTCCGGCGCGGCGTTCGTCGCCGCAAGGCGTACGCCCAGCTTCGAGGAGCTGCCGCCGCGGCCCGACCCCGGCACCCGCGGCGCCGCCGAGGCGGTGTCGGCGCTGCGCAAGTTGCTCGTCGACCGGATGGCCGGCCAGCTCGCCGACTACGAGGAGATCCTGCAGGGGTACGCCGCGGACGCGATCGTCGTCGACCTGTGCGCGCTCGGCGGACGCGCCCTGCACGAGCGGCACGGCATCCCGTGGGCGACGCTCGGCATCAGCCCGTTGACCGCGATCGGGCCCGACACGCCGCCCTTCGGCACGGGCTGGCCGCCGCCCCGCGGTTCGCTGGGGCGCGCGCGGATCCGGGTCTACAACCGGCTCGGCGGCCTGTTCATGCGGGGGCTGACCGCGGCGTACAGCGAGCGAAGGGCCGCGCTGGGCCTGCCCCCGTTGCCGCGCGGCGTCACCACGTTCGACCACATGATGTCGTCGGAGCTGCATCTGCAGGCCGCGACGCCGTCGATCGAGTACCCGCGCCGGCCATGGCCGGCCAACGTGCACCTCGTGGGGCCGCTGCTGCCACCGGTGCCGTCCGCCATGGACACTCCACAGTGGTGGGACGAGCTCGCGGCGGCGCGGACCGTCGTGCACGTCACGCAGGGGACGTACGCCACGGATCCCGGTGCGCTGACCCGTCCCACGGTGGAGGCGCTGGCCGAGCTGGACGGGTTGGTGGTCGTCACCACGCCGGATCCCGACGCCCTGGGTCCGGTGCCCGCCAACGCTTGCGTGGCGCCGTCCATCCCGCACGGCCTGCTGCTGCCGCACGTCGACGTGATGGTTTCCAACGCCGGGTACAACGGGGTCAAGGCGGCGCTGGCGCACGGAGTACCGCTGGTGCTCGCGCCGTGGGGCAACGACCAGCCGGACGTCGCCGCGCGGATCGCGTGGGCCGGCGCCGCCGTGAACCTGGGCGAGCGGACCCCGGCCCCGGCCGCCATCGGCGGCGCCGTCGCCCGGGTGCTCGCGGAGCCGTCGTACCGGGAGGCCGCGCGGCGCATCGCCGACGAGTTCCGGGAGTACGGCACGGGGGAGCGGGCCGCGGTCCTGCTGGAGTCGCTGGTTGCCGAGAAGGTACGCACCCGCCACTAGTAGAGATCTTGGAGAGTTTCCGTTACGACGCAACGGAAACTCTCCAAGATCGCTGCCGCAGCGGTCGTCAGGATCGTCCATCGAGGAGGTCGGCTACCGTGGCGATGCCGTCGCGGATGGCGCGCTCGTTGAGGTCGCCGAAGCCGAGCACGAGCTGCGGCGGCGTCGTGGCGTGCGTCGAGCGTTGGCCGCTCATGCCGTAGAGCCCGACGGACCGCGCCCGCGCCGCCTCGATGACGGCCTCCTCGTCGACGCCGTCCGGCAGGTGCGCCACGGCGTGGAAGCCGGCCGCGAGACCGGTCAGACGTACGCGTGGTGCGTGCCGGGCGAGGGCGTCCACGAGCGCGGCGCGGCGCCGGGCGTACACCCCTCGCATCCGGCGCAGGTGGCGGTCGAACCGACCGGACTGGATCAGAGTCGCGAGGGCCAGCTGGTCGAGCGCGGGCGAGCCCCGGTCACCCCGGATCTTCTCGGCCGCGACGGCGGCGGCCAGCGGCGGCGGACACACGATCCACCCGAGCCGGACCGCTGGCGCGAGCGACTTGCTCACCGTGCCGAGCGCGACGACCCGGTCCGGCGCCAGCCCCTGGAGCGTGCCGACCGGCTCCCGGTCGTACCGGAACTCGGCGTCGTAGTCGTCCTCGACGATGAGGGCATCGTGCTCGGCCGCCCACGCGAGGAGCGCGTGCCGCCGCTCGGGGGCGAGGACCACGCCGGTCGGCCACTGGTGGGCGGGGGTGAGCACCACGGCCCGGGCGCCGGACACCGCTAGCGCGTTCACGTCGACGCCGTCGTCGTCGACCGGGACCCGCACCACCCGCACGCCGGCAAAGTCGGCGGCGACCGCGCTCGTCTCGTCGTACCCGGGATCCTCGAACGCCACCCGGTCGACGCCGACGCGGGCGAGGACGCGCAGCGCGACGTTCAGCCCCTGCGCGAACCCCGTACAGATGACGATGCCGTCCGGGTCCGCGGCCGCTGCGCGCACTCGACGGAGGTACGCCGCGAGCACCTCCCGGAGGACCGGGCTGCCGTTGGGGTGTCCGTAGTCGAGGTCCGCCGTGGGCGCGACGCGCGCGGCCTCCCGCACGGCCCACAGCCAGTCTCCGCGCGGAAAGCTGGCCAGATCGGGTACGCCGGAGCGGAAGTCGACGCGAAGCCGGGGCGGCCCGGCCGCCGGGGCCGGTCGGGTCGCCCGGGTCGGGGGAGGGCTCGCGCCGGCCGCCACCCGGGTGGCAGAGCCGACCCGGCTGCTCAGGTACCCCTCGGCCATGAGCTGGCCGTAGCACTCCTGCACCAACCCGCGCGACACGCCGAGCGCGCTCGCGAGCTCGCGGGACGAGGGGAGCCGCTCGCCGACCCGAAGTCGGCCGGAGCGGATGGCGTCGCGGAGTTCGCCCTCGAGCTGCGCCCGCAGGGGCTCGGGTCGCCGGCGGTCGACGGTCAGCAGCAGGTCGGGACTCAAACCGGACCACTCAATGGGCATGGAATTGGAGCTTAGCGGGGGCCACTGGTCTCCGTAGCGTCGTCGACATGACCACGACGACAATCTCGATCGAGGCCCCCGCGCTGGTGCCGGCCGCCTCTCGACCGCGGATCATGAGCCCCGCCCTGGCGCTGGTGTTCCTCGCCTCGTTCGGCTCCCTGACCAGCTTCTACCTGCTGCTGTCGGTCGTGCCCGTGTACGCCACCTCGGTCGGCGCCGGCGTAACGGGCGCGGGTTTCGCGACCGGCGCGCTGATGCTCTCGACGGTCGCCGCGGAGCTCGCCTCGCCGCGGCTGATCGCCAGGTTCGGCTACCGGCCGGTGCTGGTGACCGGCCTGGTCCTGCTCGGGGCGCCGGCCCTGGCGTTCCCGCTGTCGTCGAGCATGACGGCCATCCTGGTCGTCTGCGCGGTCCGAGGGCTCGGCTTCGCGATCATCATGGTCGTCGGCGGTGCCCTGATCGCCTCCCTGGTGCCAGCCGAGCGCCGCGGCGAGGGCCTGGGCCTGTATGGCGTGGTCGCCGGTGTGCCGTCCATCGCCGCCCTGCCCCTGGGTGTCTGGCTCGCCGGACGCGTCGGCTACCCCGCGGTGTTCGTGGCCGGGGCGGTCACGGCGCTGGCCGGGCTCGCCGCGGTCCCCGGCCTCCGCGGTCACGAGCCGGCCGCCGACGCGGGTGATGGGGCCGAGCGGCCCATCGGCGTGCTGGCCGGCCTGGCCACGCCCGCGCTGCTGCGCCCGTCGCTCGTGTTCGCGGCCACGACGGTGGCCGGCGGCGTGGTCGTCACGTTCCTGCCGCTCGCGGTGACCCACGCGTCCGGCGGGCTCGTCGCGATCGCGCTGCTCGTCCAGTCCGCGGCCGCCACGCTGACCCGGTGGTGGGCCGGGCGGTACGGCGACCGGCGCGGGCCGGCCGGCCTGCTCGCGCCGGCCGTGCTCGTCGCCGGGACCGGCATGCTACTGCTGGCCGTTACCGGGAGCCCGGTCGCCGTGTTCACCGGCATGCTGCTGTTCGGTGCGGGCTTCGGCGTCGCGCAGAACGCCAGCCTCTCCGTGATGCTCGCCCGCGTGCCGACCTCCGGGTACGGCACGGTCAGCGCGGTCTGGAACCTCGCCTACGACGCCGGGTACGGCGTGGGTGCCGCCGGGTTCGGCGTGGTCGCGGCCTACACCGGGCAGCCGGCCGGCTTCGCGATCACCGGCCTGCTCGTGCTGGCCGCGCTGCGCGTCGCCCGGCGCGACCATCGCACGACACGCTAACAGCCCGGCCGTCAACCCTGAGATAGCGCGACGCCGACGCGGCCGGTCGCGGCGGCTGGGGGAGAATGGATCGCTGCCCGGAAGGAAGGTCGATCGTGGTTCAGGGGATTGAGGCCGACTGGGTCTCGCGGTACGCGGACGAGGTCATCGCCGAGGCGGAGCGGCGCGCGCCCGGCAAGCCCGTCGTCTGCGCCTCTGGCCTGAGCCCATCCGGCCCGATACACCTCGGCAACCTGCGCGAGGTGATGACGCCACACCTGGTCGCTGACGAGATCCGCCGCCGTGGGCACGAGTGCGTTCACATCTTGTCGTGGGACGACTACGACCGGTTCCGGAAGGTGCCGGTCGGGGTCGACCCGTCCTGGGCCGGGCACATCGGCAAGCCGCTGACCTCGGTGCCGGCGCCGCCCGGCAGCCCGTCCGCCAACTGGGCAGAGCACTTCAAGGCACCTATGATCGCGGCGCTGGCCGAGCTCGGCATCGAGTACCGGCCGATCAGTCAGACCGACATGTACACCTCCGGGGCGTACCGCGAGATGATCCTGCTCGCGATGCGAGAACGCGAGCGGATCGACGCGATCCTGGCCCGCTACCGGACGAAGGCCGCGCCCGCCGCGGCGGCCGCCCGCCCCGCCGCCGGGGCCGACGAGGACGACCTCGCGGCCGCCGCGGTCGCCGCCGAGGGCTCTGGCGCGGCGACCGAGGACGACGGCAGCGGCGCGGCGGCGGGGTACTTCCCGTACAAGCCGTACTGCTCGGTGTGCGAGCGCGACCTGACGACCGTGACGGCGTACGACGACGCGACGACCGCGCTGACGTACGTCTGCGGCGGCTGCGGACACTCCGAGACCGTGCACCTGTCCGAGTTCAACCGCGGCAAGCTCGTCTGGAAGGTCGACTGGCCGATGCGGTGGGCGTACGAGGGCGTCGTCTTCGAGCCGTCCGGAGTGGATCACACCTCGCCCGGGTCGTCGTTTGTGGTCGGCACCAAGATCATCCGCGAAGTGTTCGGCGCCGAGCCGCCGATCGGTCCGATGTACGCGTTCGTCGGCATCAGCGGCATGGCCAAGATGAGCAGCTCGCGTGGCGGGGTGCCCACCGCGGCGGACGCGCTGGAGATCATGGAGGCGCCGCTGCTCCGCTGGCTGTACGCGCGGCGCCGGCCGAACCAGTCGTTCAAGGTCGCGTTCGACCAGGAGATCCATCGCCTGTACGACGAGTGGGACGCGCTGGGCCGCAGGGTCGGCGAGGAGACCGCGCCGCCGGCCGACGCGGCCGCGTACCGCCGGGCGATCGGCACCGCCGCCGGTCCACTGCCGGCGACGCCACGCCCGGTGCCGTACCGGACGCTCGCGTCGATCGTCGACGTCACGACGGGCGACGAGGAGCAGACGCTGCGGATCCTGCGCGAGCTCGACCCGGAGGACCCGATCACCTCGCTGGACGAGGTGCGGCCGCGGCTCGACAAGGCCCAGCACTGGGTCAGCACGCAGCTGCCGATCGAGCAGCGGACCCGGGTGCGGGAAGACCCGGACAAGGAGCTGCTCTCGTCGCTCAGCGACACCGAGCGACAGTCGCTGCGGCTGCTGCTGGACGGGCTCGAGTCGCACTGGTCACTCGATGGCTTGACCAGGCTCGTGTACGGGGTGCCGAAGAAGCTGGCCGGGTTGCCGCCCGACGTCCGGCCGACGCCGGAGCTGAAGGCCGCGCAGCGGGCGTTCTTCGCGCTGGTGTACCGGCTGCTGATCGGGCGCGACACCGGGCCTCGGCTGCCGACGTTGCTGCTGGCCGTCGGCGCCGACCGGGTGCGCGCGCTGCTGGGCGGCTGACCCGCCCGCCGCCGTCGCCGCCCCCCGCCGCCCCGCCCTCCGCCGCGATCTTGCACTTGTGGTGGCCCATAAGCGGTACAAACCGGGGTGATTCACCCACCAGAACTGCAAGATCGGCTGGGGCCCCAGGTGCCCCGGGCGATCGCGACCAGCGTGCGCGCATCGAGCAGACCGTCGCCGAGGCCGAGCTCGACCATCGTGTCGAAGACCCGCTGCTCGCGCCGCGCCGCCACGACCGCACCGTCCACGATGGAGCGTCGCCGGGCGAGCCACGCCGCGGCGGAGCTGTGCCGGAGGTGCCGGCCGAGCCGGTGGCGCAGCGCCTGCGTGTAACGGGCCGCCGCGTACCCCGGCGACCGAGCCGCGGCCGTGCCGGCCAGCGCGCCGGAGAGCACCGCATAGAAGATGCCCTCGCCGGTGAACGGGTTGATCAGCGACAGCGCGTCGCCGGCCAGCACGATCCGATCCCGGCCGGGCGGCGGCCGGCGGGTCGACAGCGGCAGGTGGTGGGCGCGCAACCCGGTCACCGCCGCCGGGTCCACGTCCGGCAGGAGCACACCGAGCCGCTCCAGCAGGTGCGCGCGGGTCACCGGCCGGCCGCGCAACACCTCGCCGTACCCGACATTCGCGGTGCCGTCGCCGATGGGGAAGGCCCAGGCGTACGCCGGCCAGCGCGACGCCGACGTCACGATGCGCTGCTCGGCCGGAGCGTCGGGCGGCGCCACGGCGTACCCCCGGATCGCGACGGCCAGGTGGCCGTCCGGGTTCGGGCCGTGGCCGAGCGCGCGGCGCACCACCGAATTGGCCCCGTCGGCGCCCACCACCGCCCGCGCGGCGATCTCGCCGTCGAGCACGACCAGCCCGTCGCGGGCGGCCAGCCTCCGCACGGTGCATCGGTGCAGCCGCGCGCCGGCCGTGACCGCGGCCGCGACCAGCCGGGCGTCGAACACGGTGCGGGGAACGGTGTACGCGGGTCGGCGTACCCGACGCGCCACGTGTTCGCCGCCCGGCCCGACCAGCCGCAGCGCTGGCACCGGCGAATACCCCGCCACCGCGTCGGGCACTCCTAGCCGGGAGAGCACGTCGAGCACGTGTGGCGCGATGCCGTCGCCGCACGGCTTGTCCCGCGGAAAGTCCTCGCGGTCGAGCAGCAGCACCCGCGCGCCGGCCCGGCGGGCGGCGAGCGCCGCGGCGGCCCCGGCCGGTCCGGCGCCGACGACCGCGACGTCGTACTCGTCCATCAGTCCCTTGCGGCGGGGCGCGTCATGACAGCTCAGCCTATGCGGTACGCCGCCGCGGCGTTCGGCGTGTCGCTTATCGTCGCGCCTGCCGACGCCCGCGCCACCACAGGGCCAGCGCGCCCGGCTCGTCCCGGGCGGCCGGGGGAACCGCCAGCTTCGGGCGGTTGAACAGCGTGACCGACACGCCGATGAGCAGGAACGCGACGAACGCGACGAACGTCCAGAGCGCGACCCTGCGGGCCACGTCGGACACCGTTCCGGTCGTAGCCTCCTCGACCACCACCGCCAGCATCGACAGGACGATTGCCGTCAACCCGAGGATGGCCGAGGGCAGCCCGCGGACATATCCCAGCTGCCTGGCGTCCCGGAAGGACCACCGGCGCCGCGTGTACTCCGGCCGCGGGCCGGTGGCCTTCGCCGTCCAGATTTTCGGCAGCACGACGAGTCCGAAGCCGGCGCACGGAGCCAGGATCAGTGCCGGGATGAGAAGTCCGAGGTTCATCTCGCGGTCCCTCCACAGTCATTGTCCTGGCTCCGCGGCCCGTTGGCTCGTCGCGGCTAATCGAACAGTCCTCCAATCGCGTCGCCGATGTCGCTCGCGACGTCCCCAGCGAAGTTCTGCACCTTGTCGGCGGCGTTCTCGACCGCATCTCCCACGCCCGAGTCCATCAACTTCCCGGCGCCGAACGCGCCGGCGAACGCACCGACCGCGCCGCCCACGAATGCGCCAATCGCCGTGCCGGGGCCGGGGAAGATCGAGCCGATGGCGGCACCGGTAAGAGCGCCGATCTTGGCTCCGGCGAACGCAGTGCCCACCTCGATGCCGGTCTTCGCGGCGGCCGAGAACACCTGGTCCCCTTCGGCACGGTGCTTCATGAAGCTGAGTCCGGCGCCGACCACCCCGAGCGCTCGCCCGCCCCACGTGCCGACCGGGCTTCTGGCGAAGCGCCCGATCGTGGTCATCTTCGGGCTCTGGCTCAGCGATGTGAGGAATTTGGAACTCGCCTTGCGGACCCACGAGAACCTCGAGTGCATGAACTTGCCCGCGTACGACCCCCAGTCACCGACCGCGGATGGCGCGGCCTCCAGCGGTCCGATGACATAGTCGGAGACGTTGGCGGCCAGCCCCCACAGCCCCGGATCGCGCTCCGGGTTGACCCGCCTGAGCGCCGGGTTGTCGCGGGTGCCGTCGGCGGTCTTCTGCGTCGTGTCCGCCGAGCCGGACGTGGTGGTCGTGGTCGTCGGGTTCGGCGTGGTACTGCCCCCGCCGCCGCCATCGGCGATCACCATGTGGCCGTCGACCTCGACGAACGAGACCGGGTTGCCGCCGGCCAGGGCGTACGTGTTCTGCGACAGCGGGTCGAGCGCCAAGCCGAGGTTGCCGAGCGCGTTGGCGTAGATGTCCTGTTGCAGGAACCGGCCGGTGTCCACGCCGTACCGGCGGCTGCCCATGTCCACGCTGTTCGCCGGCTTGTTCGTGGTCGCTGACCCCGGGTCGAGCCGCTTGTTCATGAAGCGGTACGGGTTGAGCGGCGCCTTGTCGTTCAGGTCGCCGGTGGAGAGGGCGGCGTCGCGGGTGCCGTACGCGCTGTAGCCGTACGACGCCTTGACCCCGCCGGCCTCCGTGATGAGCTGGCTCACCGAGCCCTGCACGTCCGTCCCGTACGTGAACGTCTCCGTCTGGCCGGTCGCGTTGTCCTTGTTGCTCATCGCGATCCGGTGGCCGTACGCGTCGTACGAGAAGGTCTTGGTCTTGGGGTTGGACCCGCCCGACTGCTTCTCCTCGGTCACCAGGTTGGACAGGCCCTGGAACGTGAAGTTGGTGGTCCGGTCGTCCGCGGTGCCCTCGTGCCCCTCGACCTCCTTGGTGACCCGGTCCATCGCGTCGTAGGTGTAGTCGGCGGTGTCGGTGGCGGTGCCCGGCGTCCCGTACGTCTTCTGCGACACCATCCGGTCCAGATTGTCGTACGCGTAGTCGGCGACCAGGCCGGTCCCGCCGCTCGGGCACGACGTGCCGCCCGCGCCGTTCACGACGCAGTCGACGTTGCCGTAGTTGTCGTAGACGTACGAGGCGGTCGACGTGCCCACCGTGAGCTCCTTGACCTGGTTGGCCTCGTACCGGCGGGACACCTGGGTGCCCTCGTCGTTCTCCGTTGTCACGTTGCCGGCCCGGATGGTGGTGTCACCGATGAGCTTGCCGGGCTCGTCCAGCGTGTACGTGTCGACGGCGCCGGCCCGCTTCTGGTGCTTGATGACCTTCTCGCGGGCGTCGTAGTCGAAGTCGGCCAGGCACGGCGTCGGGCCCACGCAGGTGGTCTGCGAGTCGCCGTCGGCGCGCTTGCGGATGTACGAGTCGGTCGTGCGGTGGCCGTTCTCGTACCGGCTGCCCTCGAAGTAGCCGACGTCGTGTTTCTCGGTCACCTCGGAGGAGCCGTCGGTCTTGTACGCGGTAGTGGTCAGCGTCTTCAGCTTGCCGTTGTTGAAGTGGTCCCACGTGGTCGCCTGCCGCTGCTTCCAGGTGGCCGGGTCAGCCGTGCAGGAGGCGTCGCCGCGGTAGATCCGCCGCGTCCGCTCCCAGCCGGTGGCCCAGAACGAGGTGACCGTGCGCGAGTCGTCCTTGCACGCGGAGTCCGTGCCGAGGTCGAGCTGCTCGGTCAGCCAGTCGGCCTCGTCGTAGCTGAGCCGGTACTCGCGCGGCGCGGCCGTCTGGGTCGCGGTGTTGATGTCGGCGCCGGTCTCCTTACCGTTCTCGAACCGGCGGTCGGCGTTGCCGTTCGGGTCGTACCGGTAGCGGGTGAACGTCCAGGTGGTGTCCTTCTGGTGCTTGTGTCGCACCTTGAGCGGCTCGTCGAAACCGGTGTAGATCGCCTCCGTCTGCATCGGGCTGTCG
>DASXRC010000098.1:0-4186 GCA_036506795.1 Micromonosporaceae bacterium | reverse complement strand
GTACGCCCAATTCCTCATCACATTCGCGGATCAGCGCCTCGACCTCGGTCTCGCCGGGCTCCACCTTGCCGCCAGCGAACTCCCACTTGCCGGCGACCTCGGGCGGATCCGACCTTTCGCACGCGAGTACGCGCCCACCGGCGATGATCGCGGCGCCGACGATCACCCGTAGGCGTCCGCGAATCTCGGTCCGTTCAGGGTGCACGGCGGTCAAGCGTGCCAGATCAATCGGAGTTTCGGGTGCCGTCTGTGCCCTCTAGGGCACGAGAAGCGGGAAATGTGGCCGTGGACACACCAGCCGCATGGCGGGCAGACTGAGGACACGATCGTGACGATGCGGCGACGATTTGGCCACAAGCCGGCAACGACGCCAGGGGGAGGTGTGGCGATGCGTGCTCTCTGGAACGCCGGACATAATCGCGACTACCTCAGTGACGCACTCGCTCTCCTGACCGGATGGACCCACGAGGGTCGAGAACTGAAACGCGTACTGCGGCTGGACGACGCTCAGCACGCCGCGCTCGCAGAGCGCATCCAGGTGGTAGCCGATGCGCTGCAGTTGCGGCCCGACGTCCGACGACTTGACGGGCACACCCAGATCCGGCTGGCCGGCTCGGAGGTGGGCGGCTTGACCGCCGGCGAGGTCACGCTTGCTGCCCGGATCGAAGACGCGTACCGAGCGATCACACGCGCCGCGTAGCCCCTGCGCCCAACACCCGAGTTGCGGGTCACTCCTCTCCGCGATAGGCAGAGTTCAATCGACGCTGGGGAGGGATCGTGAGACTTCGCGCGGCAACAACGGCGGCACTGGCGGCGACCTTGGTCGGCGCGTTCCTGATGGCACCCGCCCAAGCCGAACCGCGGCAGCTGGACCGCTCGCCCGTCGCGGTCGGAGTGGGTGGCGCGGTCGCCACGGTGGACCCGGAGGCGACCCGGGTGGGCGTGGAGGTTCTGCGTAACGGCGGCAACGCTGTCGACGCGGCGATCGCGGCGGCGGCCACGCTCGGCGTCACCGAGCCGTTCTCCTCGGGCATCGGCGGCGGCGGTTTCCTCGTGTTCTACGACGCACGCACCGGCCGCGTCCACACGATCGACGGCCGCGAGGCGGCGCCCGCTTCGATGACCGCGACGGCGTTCATCAACCCCGACACCGGCACGCCGTACGGCTTTGACGAGGCGCGTGTCAGCGGCATCTCCGCTGGCGTACCCGGCTCGCCCGCGACCTGGTCCGAGGCGCTGGCCCGGTGGGGAACGACGTCGCTCGCCCAGGCGCTGCGCCCGGCGATCCAGGTGGCTGACCGCGGCTTCGTGGTCGACTCGACGTTCCAGTCTCAGATCGCCGCGAACGCCGCGATCTTCGGCCAGTTCGACTCGACGAGCGCGCTGTACCTGCCCGGTGGCCAACCGCCCGCGGTCGGTTCCATCTTCCGCAACCGCGACCTCGCGCAGACGTACCGTGACCTCTCGCAGCACGGTGTCGATGAGCTCTATCGGGGCGCGATCGCGCGCGACATCGTGCAAACCGTCCAGCACCCACCCGTGGCGGCCAACCCGATCGGCACCTGGCCGCATCCGATCCGGCCGGGCGGCATGGAGCTGTCCGACCTGTCGTCCTACGGCGTACGCCTGCCGGAGCCAACCCACATCGGCTACCGCGGCCTCGACGTCTACGGCATGCCGACCCCGTCCAGCGGCGGACAAGCGGTCGGCGAGGCGGTGAACATCCTGGAGACGTTCAACCTCGGCTCGCTGTCGCGCACGCAGGCGCTGCACCGATACCTCGAGGCGAGCGCCCTGGCCTTCGCCGACCGGAACCGCTACGTCGGCGACGACACGCCTCGCCCGCTGCTGGACGAGCTGCTGAGCGACGCGTTCGCCAAGGACCGGGCCTGCCAGATCGACCCGGCCCACGCGCTGGTCAAGCCGGTCAATCCGGGCGTACCGGATGGGTCCTACGGCGCCTGCCAGGTGGCTCCGCTCTGCCCGCCCGCGACTGCCGGCATGTCGACGACGAACCTTACGGTTGCCGACCAATGGGGCAATGTCGTCGAGTACACGCTGACCATCGAGCAGACCGGCGGCAATGGCATGGTCGTTCCGGGCCGCGGGTTCCTGCTCAACAACGAGCTGACCGACTTCAACTTCGCGCCGACGCAGTGCGGCGCACCGGATCCGAACCTGCCCGCGCCCGGCAAGCGCCCGCGCAGCTCGATGTCGCCGACGATCGTCCTGCGTGACGGCGAGCCGTTCCTTGCCGTTGGCTCGCCGGGTGGCTCCACGATCATCACGACGGTGCTGCAGATCCTCGTCAACCGCCTCGATCTCGGCCTGACGTTGCCCGAGGCGATCGCGGCCCCGCGCGCGACCCAGCGCAACACCGCGGCGGTCCAGGCCGAGCCGGGCTTCGCGCCCGACCAGCCGGCGCTAGAGGCGCTCGGCCACGTCTTCACGCCAAACCCGGAGATCGGCGCGGCGACCGGCGTGGAGTTCCTCACGGACGGGCGCCTGCTCGCGGCGGCCGAGCCAACCCGGCGCGGCGGCGGCGCCGCTGGGGTCGTTCAATCCGTTGGTACGCCGTAGCGAACGCCCTTTGCTGCCTTGATCAGGGGGAGGTTGAGCGGTGCGATCACGCCGCGCAGCCTCCCCTAATCATGAGCGGAGCCCGGTTTCAGACGTTGAGCGGAACTCAGTTGTCGCCTTCGCCAACCTGGCGCATTACCCGTTGGTGCTGGTCACCGCGCTCTTTGTCTCGCGTTGGTGACAGGCCAGACCGGGGGAATTGCGTGATCGCAGCCCGGGGGAGTTATTCGATCACCCACATCGAATCCCGGCATCGTCGGATCATGGTCCCACCAGGCGATGAGGGGGGCGCATATGGCGACGCTGTACGAGCGGCTCGGCGGTCGGGATGCGATCACGGCGGTGGTGGATTCCGTGGTGGCTCGACAGGCGGGCGATGACCGGATCAACCGGAAGTACCGGGCGTACCAGGCTGCGCGCTGACCGGAACCGCACACCGTTGCGCGGCGTCTGGCGAGGGCGCTACCCGGGCGAGGCCGCCCATCAGGCAGTCGGCAGCGCCGCAGTACGTCGCGTGTTGATCTGGTCAGCTGCGGAGCAAGCCGGCGAGCACGGCCGCCTCGCTGATCTCGGGTTGCCTGGTCGCGGTGAGCAGCGTCAATGGCCGATCTCTTGCAAGTCCGCGTAGGTGCGCCAGTGCTTCGGCCCGCCGCGGGTCTTTCAGTTCCAGCTGGTAGCGGCGGCCGAATTCCTCGAAGCGGTCCGGGTCGTGGCTGTACCACTTGCGCAGCTCGTCGGATGGTGCGACGGTTTTGCACCACTCATCCAGCGTCGCCTTGGCCTTCGTCAGCCCCCGCGGCCAGATCCGGTCGACCAGCACCCTGGTGCCGTCGCCCGGCGCCGGCTCGTCATACACCCGGCGTACCCGGACTACTCCCCGCGCCATCGCCTGCCCCCTCACGCCGAGGTCCCGACCCTGGCCGGATAACTGGCCGCCGCGAACCCGGTGCGCTCACCCCAGCGGCGCGACCCAGCGGGTCACCTGCCCCCACGAGCCACCATACGACCAGGCCGGCCGCCCCACCCCCTCCCCCGCGCTCTTCCGCCATCACAGTGGCGGAACGGGCACCTGATGCCGGACTCGGAGGAACGCACGCGTCGGGCCGTCGACGACGCTTGGTCCCGTGCCCCCGTTGTGCCCCAAGTCGACGGCACAACCGTATGAGCAGCTCAAACGATTGTGATTCAGACGTTGAAGCGGAACTCGACGACGTCGCCTTCCCGCATGACGTAATCCTTGCCCTCGATGCGGACCTTGCCGGCGGCCCGTGCGGCGGCCATCGAGCTGGCCGCGACGAGGTCGTCGTACGACACGATCTCGGCCTTGATGAAACCGCGCTGGAAGTCGGAGTGGATGACCCCGGCGGCCTCGGGCGCGGTCGCGCCGATCGGGATGGTCCACGCGCGGGCCTCCTTGGGCCCGGCGGTGAGGAACGTCTGTAGCCCGAGCGTGTGGAATCCAACTCGGATCAACTGGTGCAGACCCGGTTCGGGCTGCCCGATGGCCTGGAGCAGCTCGGCGGCCTCGTCGTCGGGCAGCTCGATCAGCTCCGACTCCACCTTGGCGTCCATGAAGATCGCCTCAGCTGGCGCAACGAGAGCACCC
>DASXRC010000097.1:0-29399 GCA_036506795.1 Micromonosporaceae bacterium | reverse complement strand
ATCGAAGTGAGGAAGTGCACCGTGGCACAGGGCACCGTCAAGTGGTTCAACAGCGAGAAGGGCTACGGCTTCATCGCGGTCGACGGGGGGCAGGACGTCTTCGTCCACTTCTCGGCGATCGAGATGGACGGCTACAAGGCGCTGGACGACGGTCAGCGCGTTGAGTTCGAGATCGCGCAGGGCCAGAAGGGTCCGCAGGCGGAGAAGGTACGCGTCATCGCCTGACGCCGTGTCCGCAGTCCCCGCCGGGTCGGCACGACCGTCTCGAGCCGGGACCGGATCAAGGTCTTCGGTCGGCCGGCAGAGGCCGAGAAACCTGAACACGTCAGGGCGCCGGTCCTCACCCTGAGGTGGGGTCGGCGCCCTGACGTCGTCGTGCTGCAGCGAACGGGTCGCGGGAGTGGACATGAGCAATCCTTGGCAGCCCCAGGGGGACCCCTATCGGTGGGATCCGTCCCAGGCACAACAGCCGGGCGAGCCGCAGTACCCGTCACAGCCGCAGTATCCGAGTCAGCCGGAGTATCCGGCGCCGCCGCAGTACCCGCCGCCGCAGTATCCCCAGCAGCCGCCGTACCCGGGTCAGCCGCAGTATCCGCAGCAGCAGCCCGGTTATCCGCAGTACCCCGGGTACTACCAGGGCCAGCCGGCGTACCCGGCGCAGCAGGGTTACGGCTACGAGGCGTACCCGGGCTACGGGACCGAGTACGGCGTCCAACAGGATCCGTTGGTGACCCCGCCGGGCGCGGGCTTCGCCGGGTGGTTCGAGCGGGTGCGGGCGACCATCGCGCGGAGCTGGCGCACGGCCTCCCTTGTTCTGTTGGTGACCCAGGTTCTACCGGCGGTCGCCCTGGCCGTGATCGTCCTCGGCATCACCGGCGCTTTGCGGTCGCCGACCGCCTTTCCCATCGGCGCGTCGACGGCCAGGCCGACGCCCGGCGTCGGCGCCGCCTTCGGCGTGCTCGGAGTCGGGCTCGTGGGCTGGGCGATCATCTCGGTTCTCCAGGCGGTGGGCTGGGCGGGCGGGACCTGGGTGCTGACCCGGGAGGCGCTCGGCCAACCGGCCCAGCTCGGCGACGCCCTGCGGTACGGGCTGCGGCGCTCCCTTGGCCTGTGGGGCTGGACGCTGCTGAGTGGCTTGATCCTGCTCGTCGGCCTCTGCGCGTGCCTGGTGCCCGGCCTCTACCTGCTGTTCCCGCTGAGCCTTGTTGGGCCGATCTACCTCTTCGAGCGGGGCGTTCCCATCGGCCGCGCCTTCAAGTTGTTCCACGCCAACGTCGGGCCTGTGCTCGGCCGGGTGGCCCTCGTCATCGGGGCGCTGCTGGTCGGCGTGGCAGTGATCGGCGTGATCCAGAATGTGGGCCTCGCCGCCGTCGGTGACGGCGGTTTCAGCGCGGTCGCGGTCATCGTCGCCGTCATCGCCGGCGCTCTCTACCTGCCGCTGTACCTCCTGCAGCTGGTCGGCCTCGTGGCGACGTACGCCGAGCAGCGCGCCCGTGAGGTCCCGGTCAACACGGCGCAGCTCGCCGCCCAGCTGGGCTGAGCGTCGCTCGTCTGCTTCGCAACTCCGTCAGAGTTGGGTGATCAACTACCGTCGGATGCCCCGACTCTGACGGAGTTGCGGCGCGAGGGGGCGGGCGTGGTCTTACCGGGGTTCGCTTGCACTCGTCGAGGCCGAGTGCTAAACAGGTGATTGGCACTCGGGTAGGTTGAGTGCCAACAGGTCGGGGCGGTGGGGCCACGGCCGCCAGAGGGCGCTGGCTTGCCAGGGCCGTCGGGGCGGTGCGGGGCCGGTCGTCGCGGGCTATCCGGCCCGGCCGACGGCGCCATCCCCACGTGGTGGCGCCGAAGGTGCGTAAGCAGGCGGTGCCGCGTCCACCGGCGCGGGCGTCGTGAGTGTCCAGGAGGACAACGCCGAATGGCCAAGATTATCGCGTTCGATGAGGAGGCGCGCCGCGGTCTCGAGCGGGGCATGAACATCCTCGCCGACGCCGTCAAGGTGACGCTGGGCCCGAAGGGCCGCAACGTCGTGCTCGAGAAGAAGTGGGGTGCCCCCACCATCACGAACGATGGTGTGAGCATCGCCAAGGAGATCGAACTCGAGGACCCGTACGAGAAGATCGGCGCCGAGCTGGTCAAGGAGGTCGCGAAGAAGACCGACGACGTCGCCGGTGACGGCACGACGACGGCGACCGTCCTGGCCCAGGCGCTCGTCAAGGAGGGCCTGCGCAACGTCGCGGCCGGTGCGAACCCGATGGCCCTCAAGCGGGGCATCGAGGCCGCGACCGCCGCCGTCGCGGAGGAGCTCGCGAAGCTCGCCAAGGATGTCGAGACCAAGGACCAGATCGCTTCGGTCGCGTCGATCTCGGCCGCCGACAACAGTGTTGGCGAGATCATCGCCGAGGCGATGGACAAGGTGGGCAAGGAAGGCGTCATCACCGTCGAGGAGAGCAACACCTTCGGCCTGGAGCTGGAGCTCACCGAGGGTATGCGCTTCGACAAGGGTTACATCTCGGCGTACTTCATGACCGACGCCGAGCGGATGGAGGCCGTTCTCGACGAGCCGTACATCCTCATCGCCAACAGCAAGATCTCGGCGGTGAAGGACCTGCTCCCGCTGCTGGAGAAGGTCATGCAGTCCGGTAAGCCGCTGCTGATCATCGCCGAGGACGTCGAGGGCGAGGCGCTGGCCACGCTGATCGTCAACAAGGTACGTGGCACGTTCAAGTCGGTCGCCGTCAAGGCTCCCGGCTTCGGCGACCGTCGCAAGGCCATGCTGCAGGACATGGCCATCCTCACCGGTGGCCAGGTCATCAGCGAGGAGGTCGGTCTCAAGCTCGAGAACTCGACCCTCGACCTGCTGGGCAAGGCTCGCAAGGCGGTCATCACCAAGGACGAGGCCACGATCGTGGACGGTGCCGGTGAGTCGGACCAGATCCAGGGCCGGGTCAACCAGATCCGCTCCGAGATCGAGAAGAGCGATTCGGACTACGACCGCGAGAAGCTGCAGGAGCGGCTGGCCAAGCTGGCCGGCGGCGTCGCGGTCATCAAGATTGGTGCCGCCACCGAGGTTGAGCTGAAGGAGCGTAAGCACCGCGTCGAGGACGCCGTGCGGGCGGCCAAGGCCGGTGTCGAGGAGGGCATGGTCTCCGGTGGTGGCGTCGCGCTGGTCCAGGCGGCGAAGACCGCCTTCGACAAGCTCGACCTCGTCGGCGACGAGGCGACCGGCGCGAACATCGTCAAGGTGTCGCTGGAGTCGCCGCTGCGCCAGATCGCCATCAACGCCGGCCTCGAGGGCGGCGTGGTGGTGGAGAAGGTGCGCGGCCTGCCGGCCGGCCAGGGTCTCAACGCCGCCACCGGTGAGTACGTCGACATGCTCGACGCAGGCATCATCGACCCGGCGAAGGTGACGCGGTCGGCGCTGCAGAACGCGGCCTCCATCGCGGCCCTGTTCCTCACCACCGAGGTCGTAGTGGCGGACCGGCCGGAGAAGGAGAAGGCACCTGCCGCCCCCGGCGGCGGGGACATGGACTTCTGAGTCCGGTAGCTGAACCCGCATAGCCAGAGCCGCCGGCCGGGACCTCGCGTCCCGGCCGGCGGCCGTTACCCGTCATACCGGTCTTGCTGTCCCCCGAATGCCGCCACGCGGCAACGGCAAGGCCGGTCGTCGGGTTGGTCAACGCATGGGTTGGTCCGGCGTCTCGGCCGGCAGGTATGCCATGCGCGACCTCGCTACCGTTCGTAGGTCTACCTCCGGATCCCTGTCCTCGGCCATGTCACCCCCTTGCCAAGGTCTTCATCTCCCAGGCCACCGTAGGCGAGCGAGCCGCCCTAATCCGGCGAACCGGGATTTCCGCGTGGCCCTCGCCAAACGGCCCTCCGGCCATTGCGTCGGTCGGCCGGCGGCAGCGGCTCGCCGAAGCCGCCCGAGGCCCGATCCGCTACCGTGCCGGCCATGACCAACCGCCGAATCGCTACGTTGCTCGCCCGATCGCCCGTCGTGGACGGGCACAACGACCTGGCCTGGCAGCTGCGCCGGCGGTTCCGGTACGACCTCGACCGGATCGACGTGAGCACCGACCAACGGGCGAGCGGGCTGCATACCGACCTGGTGCGGCTGCGCGAGGGCGGCGTGGGCGCTCAGTTCTGGTCCGTCTACGTGCCCGGCCGCCTCGCCGGTGACGCCGCGGTCGCCGCCACCCTTGAGCAGATCGACTTCGTCCACCGGCTCGTCGAGGCGTACCCCGGGCACCTGACGCTCGCGACCAGCGCCGACGGGATGGAGGCCGCACGCGAAGCGGGCAGGATCGCCTCCCTCGTCGGCATGGAGGGTGGTCACTCGATCGCGTGCTCACTTGGTGTGCTGCGGATGATGTACGCGCTGGGCGCCCGCTATCTGACGCTGACACACATGCAGAACACGCCCTGGGCGGACAGCGCGACCGACGAGCCGGTGGTTGGCGGGCTCTCGCCGTTCGGTCGGGAGGTTGTTCGCGAGATGAACCGACTCGGTATGCTCGTCGATCTCTCGCACGTCGCACCGTCCACGATGGACGCGGTGTTGGACGTGTCGACCGCGCCGGCGTTCTTCTCCCACTCGAGGGCCCGCGCGCTGTGCGACCATCCGCGCAACGTCCCCGACGCGGTGCTGCACCGGGTGCGGGAGACTGCCGGCGTGGTGATGGTGACGTTCGTGCCGGGCTTCCTCACCGAGGACTGTCGAGTGTGGATGGATGCGCTCGTCGCGGAGGAGGACCGGCTGGCCGAGGCGTACCCGGAGGACAGTCCGCCCTTCGAGGCTGCCGTCGCCGCCTGGGTGGCGGCCAACCCGCGGCCGCCGTGCGACGTGGTCGACGTGGCGGACCACGTGGAACACGTCCGAGCCGTCGCGGGCGTCGACCACGTCGGGCTGGGCGGGGATTTCGACGGCATCATCAGCACCCCCGACCGGCTCGCGGACGTGGCGGCGTATCCGACGCTGCTTGAGGAGCTCGCCGGCCGAGGTTGGTCGGACGACGAGCTCGCGAAGCTGACCTGGCGGAACGCCGTCCGCGTCGTGCGCGACACCGAGGCCGCCGCCCGCGAGGCGCGCCGGCTCCGCGGCCCGTCGCAGGCGAGCATGGAGCAGCTCGACGGATCAGCGCCGGCCGCTCAGCCACCCGGGCCCCACGGGCGATCAGGATGAATGTCGGGCCCCCGCGACCACAGTCAGGCCGACCCCGCACCGCCGCTGCCTCCACCGCACGCGGCGAGCAGCAGGGAGAAGAACAGCAGCAGGACGATCGCCGTGCCCCCGCCCGGGAGGAAGAGCCGCCGGCGCGTCGCGGAAGCAGGGCGCCTGTCCGTTTCGATCATCAGTCCTCCTCGGATGTGCCTCCGGGTACGTACGCGGCGGGCGGCCGGTGAGATTTCTTCCGGCGGAATAGATCCCGACGGACCTGCGGCGCGTACCACCTTGTGTGGGGGTATCCGACGACGAGGCTCTGCTCGCCGGGATGGCGGCCGGGGACCCGCAGGCGGCGGCGGCGTTCGTGCGTCGATACCAGGCGAGGGTGTACGGCCTGGCTCTGACGGTGGTCGGCGTGCCGGCCGCCGCCGAGGACGTCGCTCAGGAGGCGTTCGTGCGAGCGTGGCGGTTTGCCGGAGGGTATGACCCCCGGCGCGGCGCGGTGGCCACCTGGCTGCTGACGATCACCCGCAACGCCGCGGTGGATGTGCTCCGGGTCAGCCGGGACTACCCCTACGAACCGGACGCGCTGCTCGCGGTGCTCGCCGCGCGAGAGCCGGCCGAGGATCGGCTCGCCGACCGGGTCGCCGACGTCGACCGGGTACGCGCCGGTCTGCGCGCCCTACCGACCGCGCAGGCCACGGCGGTCGTCATGGCGACCTTCTACGGGCTGACCGCCCAGGAGATCGCCGACCGGGAGAAGGTGCCGCTCGGCACGGCGAAAACGAGAATCCGGCTCGGGTTGGCCCGGCTGCGCGAGCTGATCGAGGTGACCGATGGCTGAGGAATACGGCTGCGTGGAGACCAGGCCCCTCCTGGTAGAGCTCGCTACGGGCGTGCTGACCGGCCACGAGCGTGGGCAGGCGCTGCGCCACGTGGATGGCTGCCCGGCCTGCCGGCGGGAGCTGGGCGCGCTGTCCCAGGTCGCCGACTCCCTGCTGCTGCTCGCGCGCGGCGCCGAGCCTCCGCCCGGCTTCGAGGCGAAGGTTATGGCGCGGCTCGCGACCGACGCCACGCCCGAGCCCGTGCGCCCCACGACGCCCGAGCCCGTGAGCACCGCGGCGCCCGAGCCCGTGAGCACCGCGGCGCCCGGTCCCGGTGACGTCCAGCCCGACCGGCCGGCGCCCGCGCGGCCCCACCCGCCGGGCCTCCGTCGCGTGCCGCCCGGGCCGAGCCGGTGGCGGCGCTGGCTGACTCGGCCCGTGCTGGCCGTCGCCGTCGCGGTGGTGGTGGCCGCCGGACTCGGCGCGTCGGTCGTGCAGTGGCGCACCGCCGACGACCGGATGCTCGCCGAGCGCTACCGGCAGACCCTGGCGGTCGGCGGGGGTCGCTACCTCACGGCGGCCCAGCTGACCACCGAGGCCGGTACGCCGGCCGGAACGGTCTTTCTGTACGAGGGCCGACCATCGTGGCTGGTGGCCTCCGTCACCGCGGCGCCGGCCGACGGGGCGTACGCGATGACCGTGGTCGACCGGAACGGCGTGTCGCATCCGGTCGGGGTGTGCGCGGTGGCGGACGGCCGGGGTACCTCCGGCTATGCCCTTTACCGCCACGTTGCCGACGTGGCGGCCGTCCAGCTGCGCGGCCCGGGCGGGGACCTGCTCGCCGCGCGTACCTGATCTGGACTAGCGGTGGACCTCGGTCGCGGCCTTCGCCGCGCGGACGGCGGCGTACGCGTCGACGATGCCGGCCCCGGCGACATCCGCATTCCCGCCGCAGGTGCCCTCGGCCTGGGACGGCTGTACCGGACGGGCGGTCTCGCGCAGAATGCGCGCCGTATCGTCGACATCGCCGATCAGTGCCGGGTTGGCAGACCACATCAGCGCGACCACGCCGGCGACGTGTGGCGTAGCCATCGAGGTGCCGTCGAGGTCGCCGTACCCGCCGCCGGGCAGCGCGGAGAGGACGTCCGCGCCGGGCGCGACGAGGTCGGGCTTGGTCGCGCCGGGCGTCGGTCCTCGGCTGGAGAAGTCGGTGACCCGGCCGCGGCGGTCGACGGCGCCCACGGTGAACGTGTCGGCGTACCGCGCCGGCGGATCGTCGATGGATCCGCAGAACGGCCCCGTGTTGCCCGCCGCCGCCACGAAGAATATTCCGGCCACTCGGAGGGCGGCGATCGCCGGGCGGAGCGTCCCGGCGTCGCAGCCCTCGATCGCCGGGCAGCCCCACGAGTTCGTCAGGACGTGTGGCGCACGCTCGGGCCGTCCGTCGGTGAATGGGTCTCCGCCGGCCGGGAACGGCGCCAGCATGTATTGCAGGCAGTCGAGGTAGTGCGCGGGGTTGCCCAGGTTCCGGCCCAGGTTGACGCACCCGACCCACTGCGCGCCCGGGGCGACCCCGACGCCGCCGCGGCCGACCGCGGTGGCCAACGTGTGCGTGCCGTGGCCGCCGGCGTCCGCCGGCGTTAGGGTGCCGTTCCACGGGTCGTACCACGAGTCGGGGCCACCCCGGAACCCGTCCCGGAGCGCCGGATGCGACCCGTCGATCCCGGAGTCGGAGCCGCCGACGACGACGCCGCGACCGTCGACGCCGAGCTCGCTCCATACCCGGTCCGCCCCGATCGCCTCGAGGTTCCACTGTGGACCAGCGGGGGCGGGCTTGTCCCCGTGCATCACGGACGGGGCCGCCGGCAGCGGGCGGAGGCGCTGGCTGTACAGAACTCGGTCGACCTCCGCGCGCCGCGCCAGCAGTGGGCGCAGCTCCGGGCCGGCGTGCACCTCGATGGCGTTGACGAGGTAGTACGGCGTATAGCTGAGGCGGAGCCGGTCCAGCTCGCGGCGCAGCGATGCCTGGGTGCGCTCGGCGTGCGCCACGAGGGTGCGGTACACGGCCCGAATTCGGTCCGTCCGTCCGGCCGGACCGGTGGTCGTCCGGATCGCGCCGAGGTCGGCCTGGTCTCGCAGCACCACGAGCAGCCGCTCGCCGTGCAGCCCCGGCTGGCCGGGGCCGAGGAAGACGGCGACCCCCGCGAGCCCGACAAGAACCGCGAGGCCCGCCGCCAGCGGCGTCGCGATGCGGACCCCCAGGCTGCGGGCGAACGCGACGGCGTACGCGACGCCGACGATGACGGCGATGGCGAGGGAGCACAGCGCGGCGATCGCCGCCCAGTAGGGGACGTCGTGGGCGAGCAGGACGAGCGTGATCTCTTCCGGGTCGGCGAACGCCAGCGGGCCGAGCGCGGCGAGCGCGACGAGCCACCGCACGGGCACGCTCGACCTGCCCGCGTCGGGGGACAGCAGCATCGCGCCGAGTCCGGTCGTGCCGGCCGCCCGCTGGAGGGCCGCCGCGGCGAGGGCGGTCGGCGGGAGCACGATCAGCTCGGCGAGCTGAACCCCGGCGTGCCCGACGCCCGCGGCCAGGAGGACGAGGGCGACGCCGGCGACGAGCCCGCCGATCAGTACGAGCCGGACCGCGCTCGGCCGGCCGGTGCCGGGTCGTCGAGCGGCGTACGGCGCCCAGAAACCGAGATGGAGGATCTCGGCGGCCAACCCGCCCACGGCGGCCGCCGCCGTCACGGCGAGCGCGGTCTCGAGAGCACCCCCGAGGCCCGCTAGGGCGAGCCACGGCAGCAGCGCCGCGAGGCCGGCCGCGATCGCCAGCAGCCGCGCGGACGGTTCGGTGCCGCCGGGGAGACGGTGCGCGGTGGTACGGCGGAGGACGACGATACCGACCACCGCGACGAGGGTGAGCGTGCCGAGGTACGACTCACTGTGCGCGATCGGGATCGCCCGGACCAGCCCGAGCGCGCCGAGGGCGAGCGCGCCGAGGAGCCAGGCGCGGCCGGCCGCCCGGATCGCCGGCGCGCGCGGGACAGCTGCGAGCAGGCCCGCAGGCACGGCGACCAGCACCGAACCGACGACGGCCCCGACCGGCCAGAGCCAGCCCTGGCTGGGCAGCCCGGCGATGAGCAGCACCTGGTCGATCAGCCACCCGGCGGTCTGGCCGACGACCGCGACCGCCACCGCCCACAGTCCGATGAGGATCGCCGCGACGACGGCGCCCGCACCCGATCCGGCCGTCGGTGGCGCCCCGCGCGGGGGCGGTGGCGGTTCGAGCGTCCCGACCGCCGTGGGTGGCGGTCCGCCGGGCGGCGCGGGTGCGGGCGCACTGAACGGGTCTGGCGGTCCGCCGGCCTGGGCCATGGCCAGAACAGTAGGACAGTCGCGCCGCTCTCGTCGGTCGCGCTCGATCGCTGGTCCGGCGTGGTTACCGTGGACGGGTGCGTGAACCCGAGATGTCCCGGTACGCGGCCGGCCGGCTGTCCCCGCTGTACCGGGACGCGGACCTGAACCGGCTTCGCGATGAGCAGTTCGACGTGCTCGTCATCGGGGGCGGCGTGACCGGAACCGGCGCAGCGGTCGACGCGGCCTCCCGTGGCCTGTCGGTGGCGCTCGTCGAGGCCCGGGACCTCGCCGCCGGCACCTCCAGCCGGTCGAGCAAGCTGATCCACGGCGGCCTGCGCTACCTGGAGCAGCTGGAGTTCGGGCTGGTGCACGAGGCCCTGCGGGAGCGAGGCCTGCTGGCGACGCGGCTCGCCCCGCACCTGGTCCGCCCGGTGCCGTTCCTGGTCCCGCTCGAGCGGGCCAGCCTACCGGTCCGGGCGTGGCAGCGGGCCTACTTCGGCGCTGGTGTCATGCTGTACGACGCGTTCGCCGGACTGGTCGGGCGCGGGCGCGGCATGCCGCTGCACCGGCAGCTGTCCCGGACGGGCGCCCGACGCGTCTTCCCCAGCCTGCGGGAGGATGCGATCAGCGGCGCCATCCGCTACTACGACGGCCAGCTGGACGACGCCCGCCTGGTGGTGACCCTCGCGCGCACGGCGGCCAGCCTCGGCGCCGCGATCGCGACAAGCGCCCGCGCCGTCGGGCTGCTGCGCCACGCACGCGAGGTCACCGGCGTGCGGGTCCGCGACATGGAGACCGGCGAGGAGATAGATGTACGCGCCCGGACGGTCATCTCGGCGGCCGGCGTGTGGAGCAACGACATCTCCGCCCTGCTACCCGATGCCCGACCGGGCCTGCGGGTGCGTGCCTCCAAGGGCGTACACCTGGTGGTGCCGCGCTCGGCGATCACCGGCGACGCGGGGCTGATCCTGCGCACGCCCAGCTCGGTGCTATTCGTTATCCCGTGGGGCGGACATTGGATCATCGGCACGACCGACACCGACTGGCGCCTCGACCGGGACCACCCGGCCGCCTCCGGGCGCGACATCGCCTACCTGCTCAACGCCGTCAACGCCGTCCTCGACCGACCACTGTCCACATCGGATATTGAGGGAGTGTACGCCGGGCTGCGCCCGCTCCTCGCCGGCGAGGCGGAGATGACGTCGAAGCTGTCCCGCGAGCACGCGGTGGTGGAGCCGATGCTGGGTCTGTTCCTCGTGGCCGGCGGCAAGCTCACCACGTACCGGGTGATGGCCGCCGACGTGGTGGACCGGGCGGCTCGCCGCCTCGGCGCGACCCGGCCATCCCGCACGGATCAGCTGCCGCTCCTGGGCGCCGACGGCTACGCCGCGACCTGGCGGGACCGGGCCGACCTCGCACGGCGCCACGGTGTGCCGGCCGGCGTCGTCGAGCACCTGCTCGAGCGGTACGGCACGCTGACCGCGCAGGTGCTCGCGCTGGTGCACTCCGATCCGGTGCTGGCGGTGCCCCTGAGCGGTGCACCCGAGTACCTGTCCGCGGAGATCGCGTACGCGGCGTCCGCCGAGGCCGCGCTGCACCTGGATGACGCGCTGACGCGGCGTACCCGGGTCTCGATCGAGACCCCGCACCGAGGGGAGGAGTCCGCGTCGCACGCGGCGTCGATCATGGGCGCGGTGCTCGGCTGGGACGCCGCGACGCGGGCCCGCGAGATCGAGCACTACCTCGCCCGCGTCGCGGCGGAGCGCGAATCGCAGCGGATGCCGGATGACCTGACCGCCGACGCCGCCCGCGTCGGCGCGCCCGACGTGCGGGGCTTCGCCGCCGACCACGAAGCCGGGCTGCCGGGCTGACGTGACGGGCGTCGGACCACCTAGAGCACCTTCCCCGGGTTGAGCAGGCCGGTCGGGTCCAGGGCCCGCTTGATCGCCTGGTGCACCCTGACCCCGACGGGTCCGATCTCCTCCGCCAGCCATTCGCGCTTGAGGAGACCGATCCCGTGCTCCCCGGTGCAGGTGCCGCCGAGCGAGAGGCCGAGCGACATCACCGCGTCGAAGACCGCGCGGCCGCGCGCGACGCTGGCCGGATCGGCCCGGTTCACGATGAACTTCGGGTGCAGGTTGCCGTCACCCGCGTGACCGACCACGCCGATCGGCACGCCGTACTCCTCGGCGATCTTTTCGATCCCGTCGAGGAGCGGGGCGAGCTGCGAGCGGGGCACCGCGATGTCGTCGACGATCAGCCCCCCGACGCCGTCCGGGAACGTCCGCGCGGCCAGGTGCTCCATCGCCGGGTACGCCAGGCGCCGGGCCTCCAGCAACGCGGCCGCCTCGGTCGCGTCGGTCGCGGCGTACACCTCGTCGGCCCCCGCGGCCGCGCACAGCTCCGCTATCCGCTCGAGGTCGGCGGCCGCGCGAGGCCCGGTGTCGGCCGCCACCAGCAGCAGGGCCTTCGCGTCGGTCCGCAGACCCATTGGGCGGTACGCCTCGATCGCGCGCAGGTGGGTTTGGTCGAGCAGTTCGAGCATGCTCGGCGTCAGCCGGCTCTCGGCGATCGCCGCGACCGCCGCCCCCGCGGCGGCCGTGCTCGGGAACACCGCGACCAGGGTGAGCGCCTCCTCGGCGGCCGGACGCAGCGCCAGTGTGATCTCGGTGATCACGCCGAGCGTCCCTTCGGACCCGACGAAGAGCCGTGTCAGGTCGTACCCGGCCTTGCCCTTGGGCGTACGCCGGCCGCATCGCAGCACCGAGCCGTCGGCGAGCACGACCTCGAGCGCGAGAACGTACTCCGCCGTGACGCCGTACTTCACGCAGCACATGCCGCCCGCGTTGGTGGCCACGTTGCCGCCGATCGTGGACGTCTCCCAGGAGCTTGGATCGGGCGGGTAACGGAGACCGCGCTCGGCCACCGCCCTGGCGAGCGCGGCGTTGACGACGCCGGGTTGCACGACCGCGATCCGGTTGACCGAGTCGATCTCGAGGATCCGGTCCATCGCGGTCAGCGACAGCAGGATCGCACCGTCCACGGCGTTCGCCCCGCCGGCGAGTCCGGTCCGCGCGCCCTGCGGCACCACGGGTACGCCGTGCCGCGCCGCCGCCCGCACGACCGCCGCCACGTCGGCTGTCGCCCGGGGCCGGACCAGCACCGCGGGCGTCCCGTGCTCGCACATGTCTGCCTCGTCGCACGCGTGGCTCCGTACCACGTCCGGGTCGGTCAACACGGCGTCGTCAGGCAGCGCGCGGCGGAGCTCAGCGATCAGGTCCGATGCCACGTTTCCGAGGCTATCCGGTGGGCTACGTTGGCCAGCGTGCTATACGTCGACCGGCCGGCCTGGCCGTCCCGCGGCCGGCTCTGGTCGCACCTGGTCAGCGACGTGTCGTTCGCCGAGCTGCACGCATTCGCGGAAATGCTGGGCGCACCCCGGCGCGCGTTCGACCGGGATCATTACGACGTGCCGGCGGAGCGGGTCCGGCTGGCCGTCTACCTCGGCGCGCGGGTCGTTTCGAGCCGGGAGATCGTGGCTCGCCTGCGGGCCGCCGGGCTCCGCCGTCCCAAGCCCCGCAGCGGCGGCCGTGATGGCCGGGACACCATCCAAACGATCAAGTCGATCTAGCTCTGCCGGTCGGTGATCTCGCCCGACGGGAACAGGGTGCCGAGTTCGCGGCGCAGGTTGGCGCGCGCCGGCGCCTGCCAGTTCGGGTGCACCCGATAGAGCGTCGGCTGGGAGAGCAGGCGGGAGAGCACGGCGGCTCGGCCGGCGCGGAACGCATCGTCCGGGACGTGGGCGTACTCCCGGCGTACGGCCGCGGCGTAGCGGTCGTACTCCCTGGGCGGCCGCGCCAGCACCGCGAGGTCGGCGTCGCAGAGCAGCGCGCCATTGCGGTCGCCCGGCGGCGGGGCGTGGGTGGCGGTCAGCTCGATCAGGCGCACCACCTCGCCGACGCCCGACGCGGGGACTCGGAGGTCGCCCAGCACCGCCGCGGCCAGCGCCGCGCTCGCTCGTTCGTTCTCGTCGCCGGCCGCCCGCGGGTCGTAGACGGCGTCGTGCCACCACGCGGCGAGCCGGACCAGGTCTGGGTCCGCGGCCTCCGCGCTATCTTCGTCCACTATGGACAGCACCGCGCGTAAGTGCTCGGTCGTGTGATAATGCCGGTGCGGTTCAGCCCACCGCGCGAGCAAGTCGGCCCCGGCGGCGTCGACGTCGTCGGCCCCGACGTCAGCCGGCGCGCCCGCGCCGCGTACGGCCGATCGCCACTTGGACAGCACGCCGCCATTCTCCCTGGGCCGGGCTGCGGCACCGGCCCCTCACTCGGACGATCATGACGTTCTCGACGGGAACGCCCCCGGCGTGCCGGGCGGAAACGTCATGATCGTCGGGGCTGACCTAGGCTGGCCGCATGGCCGACCTCCCGCCGGGCGCATCCGTGACGCTGCCGCCGCAGCCGCCGGCGAAGCCCGCGGTGAGTGGCTCCGGGTCGCGGCGCACCGGCTGGCGCCGCGGCCTGCTGCTGGGTGGCGTGATCACGTTCATCGCGCTGTGCGCGATCGGTATCCTCACGTACCTCGGCTGGAGCATCGGTGTTGACGCGCTCGTCATCGGGCTGGTGGCGGCCATCCTGCCGGTGCCGGTCCTCGTGTCCTGCTTCCTGTGGCTCGACCGGTACGAGCCGGAGCCTTTGGCCTACCTGATCCTGGTCTTCTCCTGGGGCGCGTTCGTGGCGACACTGGTGGCGCTCGGGGTCAACAGCGGGGCCGCGTGGCTGTTCGGGCGGGCCCACCTGCCCGACGCATTGGTGGGCGTGCTCGTCGCGCCGTTCATCGAGGAGCTGATGAAGGCGCTCGGGCCGATTCTGCTGCTCGTCTTCCGGCGCCGGGAGTTCTCCGGCATCACCGACGGCATCGTCTACTGTGGCCTGTCCGCGACCGGCTTCGCGATGGTGGAGAACATCCTCTACCTCGGCGGTCTGGGGTACGCGGCCAACGCCGACCAGTACGGCCCCGCCAGCGGCGCGCAGGCGGTGATCGCCCTGTTCATCGGCCGGATTCTGTTGACCGGCTTCGCACACCCGCTGTTCACCTCGCTGACCGGCATCGGCCTCGGCATCGCGGCCCGGTCGGCGGACCGCCGGGTCCGTTGGATCGCGCCCATCGCGGGGCTATTGGTCGCGATGATGCTGCACGGCTCGTGGAACCTGATGGCCACGCTCACGGCCCAGACCGAGCAGCCGCTCGTCTTCCTGTACGGCTACTTCGCCGTGATGGTGCCGATCTTCTTGACCGTGGTCGGGGTGGCCATCTGGTTGCGCGCCTGGGAGGGCCGGTTGACCGAGCGGATGTTGCCGTACTACGTGCGCGCCGGCTGGCTCTCGCCACCGGAGGTGGCGGCCCTTGGCACGCTCGGCCGCCGGCACGCGGCGCGCCGCTGGGCTCGCCGGGTCTCCGGCGAGGCCGGGCTCAAGGCGATGCGCGGATTCCAGTTCGCCGCGACCCAGCTCGCGCTGCTCCGCGACGCGATGCAGCGTGGCCTCGACACCCGGCCCGCCGAGGTCGACGCCAGCGCGACCGAGGAGCGGCGGCTGCTCGACCTGATCAGCGGGTACCGCCAGGCATTCGTCGGACGCGACCCGCAGACGCAATACGCGGTGTGGGACGGGAGCCGGTACCACGTGACGTTCCCGGACGGAGTCCGCCGGACGCTCGACGCTCCGGTGGAGCCGGTGGTGCCGATCCCCGTCGTGCTCGCTCCGCCGGCACCGCAGTATCCGGGGTACCCCCCATATCTCGTCCCGCCCGGGCCGCCCCGCCCGTATCCGGTCGCGCCCGGACAGCAGCCGCCGTGGTACCCCGTGGGTCCGCCGCAGCCGGCCTACCCCCCCGGCGAAGGTGACCCGGGCTCGGGCACGCCGCCGGGCGGCTACAGGTAGAGGCCGGTCGCGTCCGGCTCCACTCGCTGCGCGGCGACCGCGTGCACGTCCCGCTCGCGGAGGAGGACGTAGTCGCGTCCGTGCAGCTCCACCTCGGACCGGTCCTCGGGGTCGAAAAGCACGCGGTCGCCGGCCACGATCGACCGGACGTGCGGCCCAACACCGACCGCCGTGGCCCAGGACAGGCGACGCCCGACCGAAGCGGTCGCGGGGATCACGATGCCGGCGGCCGAACGTCGCTCGCCCTCGGCACCGTCCAGGCGAACGAGCACGCGGTCGTGGAGCAGGCGGATCGGCAGGCCGGTGTCGGTGTGCGGAGCGTGGGTCACAGCCCCGAACGGTACAGCCGATGCATCGGGGCCACGATGAGAGGGAAAGTCCGGGACAACTCAGGGCACCGCTAGCCGGGAAACCGGTGGCCAACCCGGTTACCGTGAGGGAGATCTGACGCGCGAGGGGGTCCGCTTGGCACGCTTTGGAGAAGTTCGGGCAAACCTGCGGCGTGCGTACGCCGCGAGCCGCGCGTCGATGCGGACAACGAACGGCGAGCTGAACGCCGCACCGGAGCTGGACGCGGGGGATGAGCTCGCGTCGGAGTCGCGACCGGCCGCGGCGGAGCCGCATGACTCGCAGCCCGTCCTCGTCCACCCGTCGACGGTGAGCCGCGACGACGCCGACCTGCCGCATGGCCTGCGCATCGCGGCCGCCTGGTCGTGGCGGCTGCTCGTCATCGGGCTGCTCGGCATCGCCGTGATCTGGGTCGTGGGCAGGCTGCGCATCGTGCTCATCCCGCTGGCGATCGCGCTCCTGCTCTCGGCCCTGCTCGCGCCCGCCGTCGGCTGGCTGCTCCGCGCCCGCTTTACCCGGTCGCTCGCGACGGCCGTCGTGCTCGTCGGCGGCATCGCCGCGGTCGCCGGCACGCTGACTCTCGTGATCACCCAGTTCATCGACGGCGTGCCCGACCTGACCGACAACGCCGGCAAGGGCATCCGGCAGATCCAGGACTGGCTGCAGCACGGGCCGCTGCATCTGTCCGACCGCCAGCTCGAGAGCGCGATCAATCAGGTCCAGAACTGGGTGACCACGAACCGAGAGACCCTCACCAGCGGGGCCATCGCGACGGCGGCCACCGTCTTCGAGGTGATCACCGGCGCGTTGCTCGTGCTGTTCGCGACGTTCTTCTTCCTCCGCGACGGCCGGCGGATCTGGCGGTTCGTCGTGCGGTTCTTCCCGTCCGGTGCCCGCACGCCACTGGCCTCGGCCGGCGAGGCCGCCTGGGGCACGCTCGCGGCGTACGTGCGAGCGACGGTACTGGTGGCGTTCATCGACGCGGTCGGCATCGGTCTCGCACTGCTGATCTTGCGCGTGCCGCTGGCCTTCCCGCTCGCTGCGCTCGTGTTCCTCGGCGCGTTCATCCCGATCATCGGTGCGACCCTGTCCGGAACGGTCGCCGTGCTGGTCGCGCTCGTCGGACGAGGACCCGTGATCGCGCTGCTCGTGCTCGCCGCCGTGATCGCAATCCAGCAGCTCGAAGGGCACGTGCTGCAGCCGCTGATCATGGGAAGGGCGGTCGCGATCCACCCGCTCGCGGTGATCGTTGCGATCGCGACCGGCGTGGTGCTCGCCGGGATCATCGGGGCACTGGTCGCGGTGCCCATCGTGGCCGTGCTGAACACCGGCGTCCGCCGCCTAATCGAGCACCGCCGGGAGCCGCCGCCCAAAGCGGTGGTGGTCTCCGCGGACCCGGCGTTCAGGGGGAACTAGCGAGCCGGCGCAGCGCCCCGTGCACGACATCCCGCCGGGTTGTGTACCAGAACGTCGGCAGCGAGCGGCGCAGGAACGGCCCGTAGCTCCGCGCGCTCTCCAGCCGCGAATCGAGCACCGCGACGACCCCGCGGTCGTCGGCCGAGCGGATCAGCCGTCCGACGCCCTGCGCGAGGCGCACGGCGGCGATCGGCACGCTGACCGACGCGAAGCCGGAGCCGCCCACCGCGTCGACGGCCGCCGCCCGCGCGGCGGCCAGCGGTTCGTCCGGCCGTGGGAACGGCAGCCGGTCGATGACGACCAGTTGGCACGCGTCGCCGGGCACGTCGACGCCCTGCCAGAGCGACATCACGCCGAACAGACAGCTCGCCCGCTCCTGCCGGAACCGGCGGACCAGCAGCGGTAGCGCCTCCTCACCCTGCAGCAAGATCGAGAGCGAGGTCCGCGCCCGCAGGACCTCCGCGGCCTGCTGCGCCGCCCGCCGGGAGGAGAAGAGTCCGAGGGTACGCCCGCCGAGCGCCTCGACGAGCCCCACCAGCTCCTCGGCCGCGGCGTCCGAGAGGCCCGACGTGGTCGGCCTCGGCAGCCGGGCGGCGACGTACAGGATGCCCTGCCGGGCATACTCGAACGGCGATCCGACGTCCAGCGCGTGCCAGTCCGGCGCCGTTTCATCCCTGTGGCCCTCCGCGGGCTCGGCTAGCCCCAGCGCGCGGGCGACAGTGTCGAAGCGCCCGCCCAGCGTGAGCGTCGCCGACGTCGCGACGACCGTGCGTTCGGCGTACAGATGCGTGGCGAGCACGCCCGCGACGGACAGTGGCGCGACGACCAGCGCCCTGCGCCCCGCGGCACGGTTGTCCGGCTTCTCCACCCATGCCACGTCGTGGTCCGCCTCCGCGAGGAGGCGCTGCGCGGTCGTGGACAGCTCCTGCAGGACGGCCTTCGCCTGCTGTCGGCGTACCGGATCCCGGTCGTCGGCCTTGATGTCACCGACGGCGCCCAGCGCGGCCCGGGTCGCCGCGTCGAGCACGGTGCAGGCCTCCCGCAGCGGGGCGGGCAGGCCGGCGACGATCCGCCCGGGCGGCGCGTCCGCCAGTCCCACACCGAGCGCGTCGCCGGCCTCCGAGAGGGCTTCGTACGCCTCGGGCGGCACCAGCGGCCGGGCCCGCCGCGCGGCCCGTTCGATGAGCTCCGCGGTCAACTCCGCTTGGGCGGCCGACGTGACGCGGTCCGCGAGGTCGTGCGCCTCATCGACGACGAGCAGCTCGTGTGGCGGGACGATCTGCCGACCGGTCAACATGTCGACCGCGAGCAGGCTGTGGTTCGTGACCACGACGTCGGCCTCACGGGCACGGGCGCGTGAGGCCTCGGCGAAGCACTCCGCGCCGAACGGGCACTGGGCGGCGCCGACGCACTCCCGCGCCGGCATCGATACCAATCGCCAGGCCTGGTCGTCCACGCCGGGATCGAGCTCGTCCCGGTCGCCGGTGTCGGTCCGGCCCGCCCATTCGTGTAGCCGCTGAATCTGTTTGCCGAGCCGGCCGGCCTCGCCGAGCCAGCGCGTGCCGGCGGCACCCGCGTCGAAGAGGGCGTCCTCCGGCTCTTCCTCCGTCGAGCGCTCCAGCCGGGCCAGGCACAGGTAGTGATGCCGGCCCTTCAGCACGGCGAACGTCGGCCGCCGACCGAGCAGCGGCTCGACCGCCGCAGCGAGCCGGGGCAGGTCGTGGTCGACGAGCTGGGACTGCAGCGCGAGCGTCGCGGTGGAGACCACGATCGGGCCGTCGACGAGCAGGGCCGGTGCCAGGTACGCCAGCGACTTACCGGTGCCGGTGCCGGCCTGGACGAGAAGGTGGACGCCCGAACCGACGGCCTCCTCGATGGCGGCGGCCATGGCCTGCTGCCCGGGCCGGGCAGTGCCACCGGGCACCGCGGCGACGGCGGCGGCGAGCAGATCGGCGACGGTGGGCCGGCCGGAGCCGGGACTGCGCGATGTCGAGGCCGCGGCGGCGGCGGGCGGCGCGGTCACCCAGCGACCGTACCGCCAGCCACCCACATCGTGGCGGATCCCCGGTGTGTGCGCGGGGCGCCGCCCGCTGCTCGGCTAGGGTGCCGTCATGCCGAGCGAGACGGTGCGAGTCGTCTATCGCAAGTACGACGGCGGCGAGCACCGTGACTACCCGGCCCGCCGCCTGGCCGAGGACGCGACGGGCACCTGGCTCGGCATACCCGCCGGCACGGCCTCCATCTACCACGGCCGCCCATCCGTCGAGAAGATCCCGTTCGTCCTGCTCGTCCCCCACGACCGGTGGTGGACCGCGATGTTCAACCCGCCGCCGCGCACCAGCGAGGTCTACTGCGACATCGCCAGCCCGGCGCGCTGGAATGGCGGCAACACGGTACGCCTTGTGGACCTCGACCTCGACGTGGTGCGTCGGCGCAGCTCCGGCCGAGTGGAGCTGCTCGACGAGCACGAGTTCGCCGACCACCGGGTGCGGTTCGGATACCCGGAAGAGCTGGTGGCCGCGGCGCGAGCCGCCGCCGGCTGGCTGGTCGAGGCGTTGAGCGATGGAACCGAGCCGTTCGCGTCGGCGTACCGGCCATGGCTCGAGCTGGTTGTGTAACGGCGGACCGTTAGCGTCGCGATCGACGCGCGCCGCCGCGGCCGGTAGGCAAGGATCTACCCGTGAGCCAGTCTCCTCAGGTCGCGACGGCCGGTCCCTCGATCCGGTCGCTGCTGCGGGCGGGGCACGCCCCGGACCTGACCTCGATCGACCCCGGCGGCACGCCCGGCCTCCCCGACGCCAAGAAGGTGCACACGGACCCCAAGGGCTGGGCGCGGGCCGAGCTCGCGAGACTCGGCGTCGAGCTCGCCCGGCAGCAGGAGATGCTTTATGCCACGGTCAAGCACGCCGAACCTGGGTCGCCGGCCGCCGCCCGGCGAGTTCTGCTGATCCTGCAGGCGATGGACTGCGGCGGAAAGGACGGGACCGTCCGGGCGGTCGCGGGCGCCCTTAACCCGCTGGGCCTGGTCGTCCACGCCTTCGGCCCGCCGACCGCGGAGGAGCTCGACCATGACTTCCTGTGGCGGATCCGCCGGGCGTTGCCGCCGGCCGGATACGTCGGCATGTTCAACCGGTCGCACTACGAAGACGTGCTGATCGTCCGGGTGCACTCGCTGGTGCCGCGGCGCACCTGGCGGGCCCGCTACGCCGCGATCAACCGGTTCGAGCGCGGGCTCGTCGACGACGGCTACGCGCTGCTGAAGGTGATGCTGCACATCTCGTACGAGGAGCAGCGCCAGCGTCTACTCGCCCGGCTTGCGGACCCCACCAAGTTCTGGAAGTACAACCCGGCCGACGTCGACGAGCGCGCCCGGTGGGACGACTACCAGGCCGCGTACGCCGACGCGGTGGCCCGGTGCGACACGGACCAGGCGCCGTGGTACGTCGTGCCCAGCGACCGGAAGTGGTACCGCAACTGGGCGGTCGCCCACCTGCTGCTTGAGACCATGCGGGACATGCACCTGGCGTATCCGACGCCGGACTTCGACGTGGCGGCCGAGCGCCGCCGGCTGGGCACCGAGGTCGACGGCCGTGGAGGTCGACCGGCCGCGGCCGGCCGCCGGGCCCCGAAATGAACGAAAGGTGAACGAAAGGTGAACGCCCGGCGCACCGCGCATGCGGGTGCGGGTGACCGGTGAGGCATTGCCTAGCATTTCCCCTTCGGTTCCGCTCGGGTCTGCCTGCGGGACACCGACGCTTCACCCCCATCAGCCGTAGCGAGGTCTGGTCTTGAGGTTTTCACTCCGCCCCACGGAGGGCGCGTTCTACGAGTTCTTCACCCGCGCGGCACAGAACCTCGTACGCGGCACCGATCTCCTCACCGAGCTCGCGCTGCCCGGCGCCGACGTGCAGTCGGTGAGCGAGCGGCTCGTCGAGGTCGAGCACGACAGCGACCAGATCACGCACGAGCTGTACAACAAGATCAACTCTACGTTCGTCACCCCCTTCGACCGCGAGGACATCTACCGGCTCGGCTCCCAGCTGGACGACGTGATGGACCACCTCGAGGCCGTGGGCAGCCTCATCTATCTGTACGGGCTGACCAAGCTGCCGGCGCTGCCGCGGGAGATGCACGAGCTGGTCAGCGTGCTCGACCAGCAGGCGAAGCTGACCGCGGACGCCATGCCGCGGCTGAAGTCCATGAAGGACCTCAAGGATTACTGGGTCGAGTGCAACCGGCTCGAGAACGAGGGCGACCGCGTCTACCGGATGCTGCTCGTGCGCCTGTTCTCGGGCGAGTACGACGCGCTGACCGTCCTGAAGATGAAGGAGGTCGCCGACGAGCTGGAGGCGGCCTGCGACGCCTTCGAGCACGTCGCGAACACCGTCGAGACGATCGCCGTCAAGGAGTCCTGAGCTCGTGGACCCGCTGCTCGCCGGGGCAATCGCGGTCATTGTGGCGGCGATGATATTCGACTACACCAACGGCTTTCACGACGCGGCGAACGCGATCGCCACCAGTGTATCGACCCGGGCGCTCACGCCCCGCGTCGCGCTGGTCATGGCGGCCCTCGGCAACTTCGTCGGTGCGCGGTTCGGCGCCAAGGTCGCGGGCACGGTGGGTAGCGGGCTGGTGGATCTCCCGCCCGGCCTCGCGAGCCTCGGGGTCGTGTTCTCCGGCGTGGTCGGCGCGATCGGCTGGAACCTGCTCACCTGGTACTTCGGCATCCCGTCGTCGTCGTCCCACGCCCTGTTCGGTGGGCTGGTCGGCGCGACGCTGTTTGCCTCCGGCGGCAACGTGCTGTGGGGCGGCATCGTCGACGACGTCGTCCTCCCCATGGTGCTATCGCCCCTGGTCGGCTTTGTGCTGGGCGCGATCGTCATGCTCGCCGTGATGTGGCTCTTCAGACGCGGCAACCCGGGCAAGCTCAACCGCGGCTTCCGGTTCGCGCAGAGCATCTCGGCCGCCGCGATGTCCGTCGGGCACGGCATGCAGGACGCGGCGAAGACCATGGGCATCGTCGTGCTCGCGCTGTACACGGCCGGCCTCCAGACCAGCAAGACCCACATTCCGTGGTGGGTCTTCTTCAGCTCGGCCGCGGTGCTCGCGCTCGGGACCTACGCCGGCGGCTGGCGGATCATCCGGACGCTCGGCCGCCGGGTGATCCACCTGGACCCCCCGGCCGGCTTCGCCGCCGAGAGCGTGGCCAGCGCGGTGCTGTACTACAACGCGCTGGTCCTCGGCGCGCCGATCTCGACCACCCACACGATCACCTCGGCCATCATGGGCGTCGGGGCCACGAAGAAGTTCTCCGCCGTCCGGTGGGGCGTGGCGGGCAACATCGTCACCGCCTGGGTACTCACGTTCCCCGGCGCGGCGCTGATGGCCGGCCTCGGGTACCTCGTGGTCCGCCCGATCTTCTAACCGTCGTCGGGGGGTCACGCCGGGGTGTAGTCGACGCCGATCTGGGCGCGGGCCGCGTCCAGGATCGCCATGACCTCCAGCGTGGCGGCGTGCGGCACGAGCGGGCTCTCCAGCTCACCGGCTCGCAGGCACCGCTGCACCTCGGCGGCCTCGTGCTGGTAGCCAGCGCCGGTCGACGGCTCGGTCACGACCTCGGGCTCGGCCCCGGCCCGGCTGAGGATGAACCGGGCCGGTCGGTAAAAGTCGGGCGGCAGGTCGATCCGGCCCAAGGTGCCGGTGATCGCCGCCGTCACCCCGGTGTCGCCGACGATGCCGCACGTCAGGGCCGCGAGTGCACCCGAGGCGTACCCGAGGATCATGCCGGTGTTCTCGTCGACGCCATCGTCGTTGAGCCGCGCCCAGGCGCAGATCTCCGCCGGTACGCCGAGCAGCAGGTGCGCGATCGTCACCGGATACACGCCCAGGTCCAGCAGCGCGCCGCCCCCCAGCGCCCGGGCACGCAGCCGATGGGTGGCCGGAAACGGGCCGGCCAGCCCGAAATCGGCGCGCACGGCGGTGACCTCGCCGATCGCGCCGTCGGCCACCAGCGCCTCCAGGCGTCGGATCAGGGGGTCACACCGCGTCCACATGGCCTCCATGAGAAACACTCTCGCGGCCTTGGCGTACTCGGTGAGGGCCTGGCTGGAGGCGTGGTCCAGGGTGAGCGGCTTCTCACACAGCACCGCCCGACCGGCCGCGAGGCAGGTCCGGGCCGCGGCGCGGTGGGCACTGTGGGGTGTTGCCACGTAGACGACGTCGACATCGGGATCCGCGGCCAGCTCCGCCCACGAGCCGTACGCCCGCGGTATATCGTGCCGGCGGGCGAAATCCGTCGCGGCGGCGGAGGACCGGGACCCGACCGCGATCACGTCGGCGTCCGGCAGCACCCTCAGGTCCCGGAGGAACGCGGTCGCGATCGCGCCGGTGGCGAGGATGCCCCACCGGATAGGACCGTCGGTCATGACCCGCATCAAACCACGCGGCGTCGCCGGCAGCTGCGCTGTCGGCGCGAAGGGCCGTTCGCGGCCGCCAGTACGCTCGGGGGGTGGCTAACGACGCGTACCTCATCGATGCGGTCCGCACACCGTTCGGCCGGCATCGCGGCGGCCTGGCCGGCATCCGCACCGACGACCTCGGGGCGCTGCCGCTAGTCGAGTTGCTCAAGCGCCACCCGGACCTGGACCCCGCGCGGATCGACGATGTGATCCTCGGCGACACGAATGGCGCCGGCGAGGACAACCGCAACGTCGCACGAATGGCCGTCCTGCTCGCCGGGCTGCCGGTCACCGTGCCAGGCGTGACCGTCAACCGGCTCTGCGGCTCCGGCGGCGAGGCGATCGTGCAGGCCGCCCGGGCCATCCGGTCCGGCGACGCGGAGGTCGTGTTCGCCGGCGGAGTCGAGAGCATGAGCCGGGCGCCGTTCGTGCTGCCGAAGCCCGATGTGCCGTTCCCGACCCAGGCGCAGCTGTACCACACACAGGTGGGCTGGCGGATGGTGAACCCGAAGTTCCCGGCGCAGTGGACCCAGTCCCTCGGGGCGTGCGCGGAGGCGGTCGCGGCGGAGCTGGGGATCGACCGGGTGGAACAGGACGACTGGGCGCTCCGGTCACACGAGCGCGCGGCCGAGGCGTGGCAGAAGGGTCTACACGACGGGTTCGCGGTGCCGGTGGGCACCGTCGCGCGGGACGAGTCGATCCGGCCCGACACCACGGCGGAGAAACTGGCCGCGCTGAACCCCGCCTTTACCAGCGGCGGCACGGTCACCGCCGGCAACTCCTCGCCCATCAACGACGGCGCCGTCGCGGTGCTTGTCGGCACCTCGTCCACAGTGGACCAGCTGGGCGTCGACCCGCTGGGTACGGTCGTCGCGACCGCCACCGTTGGGGTCGAGCCACACCGCTTCTCGATCGCCCCGGTGCCGGCGATCGCGAAGGCGCTCGGCCGAGCCGGCCTGACCCCGGCCGATATCGCGGTGTGGGAGATCAACGAGGCGTTTGCCGCGATGGTCCTTTCCTGCCTGCGCAAGCTGCCTAACGTCGACCGCGAGCTGGTCAACCCCCACGGCGGGGCGATTGCGATCGGACACCCGCTGGGCGCCTCGGCGCCGCGGGTCATCGTCGACGCCTGCCGGGAGCTGCGCCGCCGTGGCGGGGGTTACGGCATCGCCGCCGCATGCATCGGTGTGGGCCAGGGCATCGCGACGGTGGTCAAGGTTGACTGAACCGTTCGTCCTGCCCGCGAGGCTGATCGAGCACGCCCGGCGCTTCTACGCATCCGGGCAGGAGCCCGTGACGCCGCGGGTGGCGGCGACCGTCGTTCTGTTGCGGCCCGCGGAGGCGTCGGGGTTCGAGGTGTACGCCATCCGTCGCGCCGCGGGGATGGCCTTCGCCGCCGGGATGTACGCCTTCCCGGGCGGTTCCGTGGAGCCGGGCGACCCGGGCGTACCGGCCGCGGCCGTGCGCGAGGTGGCGGAGGAGACCGGCGTACGGCTGGATCCGGATGCGCTCGTGCCGTGGGCCCGGTGGGTCACGCCGGAGTTCGAGCCGCGTCGGTACGACACGTACTTCTTCCTGGCCCGGATGCCGGCCGACCAGCGGGTAGCCGACCCGGCGGGCGAGGCCGACCACGCCGAGTGGGTCACGCCGACCCGCGCGCTGGAGCGGCTCGCGGCCGGCGCGGTGGCGATGCTGCCCCCGACGGCGGTGACGCTGCGCGAGCTCGCCGCGTACCCGTCGATCGAGGCGGCGCTCTCCGCGGCGGCTGGCCGGGACGCGAACACGCCGGTGCAGCCGCGGCTGGAGCTCAACCCGGATGGCGGCGGTCGCCTCGTGATCAGCTGAGCTCGCGCTAGCCAGCCCATCGATCATGGCCCTCCCCGACGATCATGGTCTCGTTGTCGTGCTCCGGCGATCGACTCACGACGACAACAACGCCATGATCGGCGCGGCAGGCCATGATCGGTGCAGGCGGCTCAGCCGAAGCGGCCGGTGATGTAATCCTCGGTCCGCTTGTCCGTGGGGTTGGTGAAGATCTTGCCGGTCTCGCTGAACTCGACCAGTCGACCGTGCCGGACCTGCTCGTCGTCGACCTCGGCGGTGAAGAACGCCGTGAAGTGGCTGACCCGCGCCGCCTGCTGCATGTTGTGCGTGACGATCACGATCGTGTACGTCTTGGTCAGCTCGTGCATCAGATCTTCGATCTTGCCGGTGGCGATCGGGTCGAGCGCCGAGCAGGGCTCGTCCATGAGGATCACATCGGGCTTGACCGCGATCGTGCGGGCGATGCAGAGCCGCTGCTGCTGGCCGCCGGATAGGGCAAGTCCGCTGGTTTTGAGTTTGTCCTTGACCTCGTCCCACAGGGCCGCGCCCGTGAGGGCCTCCTCGACCATGTCGGCCATGTTGCCCTTGATCCCATTGATCTTGATGCCGTACGCGACGTTCTCGTAGATCGACTTCGGGAAGGGGTTGGGCTTCTGGAAGACCATGCCGATCTTGCGACGGACCTGGATCGGGTCGACCTCGCGGGCGTAGATGTCCTGCCCGTGGTAGGTGACCTTCCCGGCGACACGGGCTCCGGCGATCAGGTCGTTCATCCGGTTGAGCGAACGGAGGATGGTCGACTTGCCGCATCCGGACGGTCCGATCATCGCGGTGATCTGGTTCTGCCGCACGGGCAGCGTCGTTCCACGTACCGCCTCGTAGGCGCCGTAGAAGACGCTCACGTCGTGCATCTCCATCACGGGGGTGCCGGCACCCTGGGGCGCCGCGCCGGCGCCCGGCGCCCACGCGTCACTCGGCGCGGCGATATGCACGTTCGGGCGGTCCTCCGTTGACGTCATGGCGTGTCCCTCGGTCACAGGCGTCGGGCCGATGCGGGTCATCTCAGCGTTCCTTGATGGCATATCGGTTGGCAACGAATCGGGCGATGATCGTGGTGACGAGGACGATCACGATCAGCGTGAGCGCCGCCCCCCACGCCCGGTCCTGGGCGATCGGGAAGGGCGAGCTCGCATTCGAGTAGATGAGCTGCGGCAGCGCCACGTTGGGTTGGAGCAGGTTCCACTCGGGCTTGGCGACCAGGCCGATGACGAGCACGATCGGCGCGGTCTCGCCCGCGGCACGGGCGATCGCGAGGAGCGACCCGCTGGTGATGCCGGAGATCGCGGCCGGCAGCACCACCGTGACGGTGGTACGCCACTTTCGCGCGCCGAGCGCGAGGCTCGCCTGCCGCAGCTCGTCCGGAACCAGCCGCAGCATCTCCTCGGAGCTCCGGATCACGACGGGCAGCATGAGGCAGGCCAGCGCCAGCGCGGCCGCCAGGCCCGACTGCGCGTCGAACAGCAGGACCCACGAGACGTAGATGAACAGGCCCATGACGATCGACGGAACGCCGGTCATGACGTCCGACGTCGTGCGGATCACGCGTGCCAGCCGGTTCTGTTTGCCGTACTCGTTGAGGTAGATCGCGCCGAAGACGCCGAGCGGGATGGCGATCAGGGCCGCTAGAGCGGTGATCAGCAGCGTGCCCTGGATGGCCGGCCCGACTCCGCCGAGGCGGCGGCTGGAGAACGTAACGTCGGAGCTGAGGAAGGCGCTGCTCATCACGGCGAAGCCCTTGCTGATCACCGTGTACGTCACGAGGCCGAGCGGGACGAGTGCGATGAGCGGGGCCAGCGCGATGGCCGACGTCACCACGCGGTTGGTCAGCCGGCGACGGCGCAACAGCGAACGACGCGTGAGATCGACGGGCGAGCCGGTAGCGCCGGCCGGGGCCGGGCGGGTGGCCGCGGTCATGACGCGGCTCCCTTCATGCGGATCTCGGCTCGGTTGACGACGAGCCGGGCGATTAGGTTGACCACCACGGTGATCGCGAACAGCACGACGCCAAGGCCGACGAGCGCGGCGGTGTGCATCCCACTCGACTCGCCCCACTGACGCACGATGACCGCCGGCATCGCCTCGCCGCCCGCGAAGATGTTGGGGGTGACCTGGACGGCCGCGCCGATCGTGAGCGCGACCGCGATCGTCTCGCCCATGGCCCGGCCAAGCCCGAGCATCACGGCGCCGACCAGGCCGCCGAAGCTATGCGGGAACACCGCGCCTCTGATCATCTCCCAGCGGGTCGCGCCGAGGGCGTACGCCGCCTCCTTGTCCGCGCTGGGCACGGTCGCGAAGACCTCTCGACTGATCGAGATGATGATCGGAGTGATCATGATGGCCAGGATGATCCCCGCGGTCATGAAGCTGCGCCCGCCGCCGACCGGCGAGCCGAACAGCTTGCCCAGGACCGGGATCCCGCCGAAGACGTCGTTGAACCACCGGTAGATCGGGACGAGCGCCGGCGCGACCACGAGAATGCCCCACAGGCCGAAGACGACCGACGGGACCGCGGCGAGCAGGTCTATCACGGTGACGGCGGGGCCGCGCAGCCGGCGCGGGGCCAACTCGGTCATGAACAATGCGATCCCGATCGAGATCGGGACCGACAAGATCAGTGAGATCAGCGACACGACGCCCGTGCCGTAGATGAAGGCGAGGGCGCCGAACTTGCCCGCCGGCGGGTTCCACTCCCTGCTCGTGAGGAAGCTCAGGCCCTGGTCGGACAGCGCCGGCCAGGCCTGCCGGGTGGTCGTGATGAGGATGAGCGCGAGAATCGCGAGCACGAGCAGCCCGGCCGCGAGGGCCATCGACCGGAACAGGCGGTCGGCCCGGGGGCCGCCGCCTTTGCTGGTCAGCGAGGTCCTCGTCTCGGCGGGTGGTGCGGTCTGCGTCTCGGTCAAGATCTTCACTCCGGTGCCTCGGCGCCTCCGGGGGCGGGACCCGATGATCCCACCCCCGTCCGCGTGCAGGTCCAGTCGTACGGCGTGGCGATCAGCCCTGGACGTTGTCGAGTTGGGCCAGCGCCTTCTGCTGGAGCGTGTCTGGCAGGGTCGCGAAGTTAACATCCTTCGCGATGGACTTGCCATCGGTCAGGATGTACCTCACGAAGGCCTTCACCAGTGCCGCCTTGGTCGCGTCGCCGTAGGACTTCTTGACCAGGATGTACGTCGGCGCCGTGATCGGATAGGCGTCCGCGCCGCTCGCGTTGAGCGGGTTGTACGTGAGGTCGTCCTTCACCTGGGCGCCGGCGAGCGCGGCGGTCGCACCCTCGAGCGTCGGCGCCACGAAGTTGCCATCCTTGTTCTTGATCTTCGCAAACGTCAGGCCGCTCGCCTTGGCGTCGCTCAGGTCGACGTACCCGATGCCACCGTCCGCCTGCTTGATGACCTGCGCGACGCCGGTGTTCTTCTCGCCGCCCTGGGTCGAGGCCGGCCAGTTGACGGTGTCGCCGCTCTTCAGCTTCCACACCCCGGGGGCCGCCGCGTCCAGGTACTTGGTGAAGTTGCTAGTCGTGCCGGAGCCGTCGGAGCGGTGCGCCACGGTGATGTTCTTGTCGGGCAGGCTTTTACCTGGGTTGTCCGCGGCGATCGCCGGGTCGTTCCACTTCTTGATGTCGGTCTGGAAGATCTTTGCGAGCGTGGTCGGGCTGAGCTGGAGGTCGGACACCCCCGAAAGGTTGTACGAGATCGTGATCGGGGCCGCCACGGTCGGCACGTACAGGAACGAGTCGGCGGCGATGCCCTCGGTGTCCTTGACCGTGCTGTCCGAGCCGGCAAAGTCCGTCAGACCCTGACCGAACTCCTTCTTGCCCGTGCCGGAGCCCACCGAGTTGTAGTTGACCGTGAGGTTCGGTGCCACGGTCTTAAGCTGCTCGATGATCTCCTGGTAGTACGCGTTCGGGAAGCTGGCGCCCGAGGCCTTCAGGTTGCCGGACAGGCTCGCGATATCGGAGCCACCGTTCGAAGATCCGTTGCTCGGCGTGTCGTTGTCGTTGCCGCCGCAG
>DASXRC010000096.1:0-4806 GCA_036506795.1 Micromonosporaceae bacterium | reverse complement strand
CAGGCGCGTGCCCGTGCCGCCCTCTCCAGAAGAACTTCAGGCCCGCTACGTGAAGGCCTTCCGCAGCGTGCCGGCGACCTCGTCGAGGGCGGCCCGCGCCTTGTCGAGGAGGCGCGTCATGCGGAAGAAGCCGTGGAACATGCCGCCGTACCGGGTGAGCGTCACCGGCACGCCGGCATCGCGCAGGCGGGCGGCGTAGGCCTCGCCCTCGTCGCGGAGCGGATCGCACTCGGCCGTGATCACGAGCGCAGGGGGCAGGCCGGCGAGACTCGGCGCCAGGAGGGGGGAGGCGTACGGCTCCTTCCCCTGGGCCTCGCGGGCCAGGTAATGGCGCCAGAACCAGCGCATGGCCTCGCGTGTGAGCACGTAGCCCGTCGCGTTCTCATGGTAGGACGGCGTGTCGAGGCCGTGGTTGGTCACCGGGTAGATGAGGACCTGGTGCGCGATCGCGGGGCCGCCGCGCTCGCGCGCCATCAGCGCCACCACCGTGGCGAGATTGCCGCCGGCGCTGTCGCCGCCCACCGCGACGCGGCGAGGATCGACGCCGAGCCGGGCGGCGTCGGTCACCAGCCACCGGAGCGCCGCGTACGAGTCCTGGGCGGCGACGGGGTACTTCGACTCCGGAGCGAGGCGGTAGTCCACGCTCGCCACCACGCAGCCCGCCGCGTTCGCGAGAGAGCGGCAGACGCCGTCGTGGGTGTAGAGATCGCCGATCACCCAGCCGCCGCCGTGGTAGAAGACGAGCGCCGGATGCGGCCCCTTGCCGCCGGGGGAGTACACGCGCACGGTGATCTCACCGCCCTCTACGGGCAGGCGGTGATCGGCGACCGCGGCCACGTCGTCGAACGGGCCGAGGGCGGCCGTGCGGGTGCGCATCGACTCGCGCGCCTCCTCGGGCGTCGAGTCCTCGACCGCCTTGAGGCCGAGCGCGGCCATGGCGTCGACGATCTTCTGGGCCTGTGGATCAAGCGGCATGACTGTCTCCTCCGATGGATTCGAGGGTCATTCGTACACGATCACGCTGCGCTTGACCTCGCCGTGGCGGAGAAGGTCGAAGGCCTCGTTGATCTCCGACAGCGGCATGCGCCGGCTGATCAGCTCCCGCAGCCGGTACCGGCCGTCCATGAACAGATCGATCAGCATGGGGACGTCGGTCCGCTGGTGACCGCCCCCGAACGAGGTGCCGGTCAGCGTGCGCTGCTGGAGCAGCAGCATGGGGTCGATCGAGAGCCGCGTGCCCGCCGGGCACACGCCCACCACCACGGCCATCCCGCCGCGATGGGTCGAGAGCAGGGCCTGCTCGATCGTCTTCTGGAGCCCCACGACCTCGAACGCGAAGTCGACCCCGCCGCCCCCGGCGATGGCCTGGACCCTCGCCACCGGATCCTCCTTCGAGGCATCGACACGGTGGGTGGCGCCGAACTCCTCCGCCCACTCGAGCTTCTGCGGCAGGACGTCGACCGCGATGATCTTGCCCGCCCCGACCAGGCGGGCCGCCTGGATGGTGTTGAGCCCGACCCCGCCGCATCCGAACACGGCGACGCTCGCGCCCGGCGGCACCTTGGCGCGGTTGATGACGGGGCCGACTCCGGCGAGCACCCCGCAGCTCACCAGGCAGACGACATCGAGCGGCGCGTCCTTGCGGATCGGAATCACGCTGTCCTCGGGCAGGACCGCGTGGGTCGCGTAGCCCGACACCTGGAGGAAGTGGTGGATCCCCTCGCCACCCCGACGGAAGCGCGGCGTCCCGTCCAGCATGAACCACCGCGGCTTGTCGCGGAGCGCGCACAGGGTGGGCGTGCCGTTGATGCAGTACGAGCACCGGCCGCAGGACGGGATGTAGCTCGAGCAGATGTGATCGCCCGGCTTGACCGACTCGACGCCGGCTCCCGCCTTCTCGACGACGCCGGTGGCCTCGTGCCCGAGCACGACCGGCAGCGGGTGCGGGTAGTCGCCGGTGATCACGTGCAGGTCGCTGTGGCACACGCCGTTGGCCGCGAAGCGCACCAGCACCTCGTGGGCCCCCGGCTCGAGCACCTCCACCTCCTCGACCACCAGCGGCTTGTTCACCTCGTACATGACGGCCGCATTCGCTCGCATCGCCATTCCTCCTGTGCCGACGGGTCAATCGCCCGAAGCGCTCGCTGTGAATGTGCCGGATCTCTGGCGTCCGCGCAAGGGGGGGAATGACGCCAGCCGTTTCGGAACTCCCCCGATAGGTGACCGCCGCCCCTTTTGACCGCGCGGGCTTAACGCCCACCGCGTAGCGCAGGCCATTTTCGCAGTCGCAGGAAAAGCTTGATCGGCCGTCGATCTTACTGTATAGATAGAGTCAGAATGAAGAAGAAACCCAAGCCACGCGGTGAGCAGGCGGCGCAGCTCCGGCAGCGGAAGTTCGCCCTGCTACGCCGGTACCAGCTGCCGGAGGCCGTGGTGGCCGATCTGCTGCCCGGGTCGTTGTCGCAGAGCCGGCGGCGGTGCGGGAAGCCGACGTGTCACTGCGCCACGGGGGCCGGCCATCCGAGCTGGTACCTGGCGTTCATGGTCGAGGGCAAGCAGCGGGTGCAGCATATCCCCACGGCCTGGGCGGCCGACATCCAACGCCGTGTGGCCGCGGGGCGGGCGTTCAAAGAGGCGATCGCCGAGGTCTTGGCGGCCAATGCGCAACTGCTCATCCTGGAGCGGCGACAGAGCAGGCGGCGGTGACCCGGCCGACGCCTCGGCGGCTGTGGAAGTACCTCTGTGGGCCGTTGCGCTTGACGGCGTACTTCCGCGGGCCGGGCGATGGCCGGGGCCGGCCCCAGCTGCCGGCGGCGGTGCTGGTGTGGGCGCTCGTGCTGGGCCAGGTACTGCGGGAGTGCAGCTTCCACGGGGTGGAAGCCTTGGTGCGCTCGCCCGCCCGGCGGGCGCTGCGGGTGGCGCGCAGCTTCGGGGACGACGCGCTGGCCTACTTCACGGAGCGGCTGGATCCGGGGCCGACTCGGACGGCGTTGGCGGCGACCGTACGGCGGGCCAAGCGGAACAAGGCGTTCAGCCCGAGTCGCTGGATCGGCGTGGCGATCGACGGCACCGGGGCGGGGCACGGTCAGGCGGCAGGCTGCCCGCTCTGCCATCCGGTGCGCAACGCCGAGGGCCAGGTCCTCGGCTACTTGCACCACTTCGTGATGATCAGTGTGGTCGGCACGGGCTTGGTGCTGCCCTTCGATGTCGAGCCCTACGGGCCGGGCGACAGCGAATACGGAGCCGGCCAGCGGTTGTTGCAGCGGGCGGTCGCGCAGGTGGGCCGGCGCTTTGCCGATTACGTCGTGGCGGACGGCGAGTTTGCGACCGCGCCGTTCCTACACGCGGCGGGTGACCTGGGGGTGCGCGTCGTGGCGCGGCTGAAAGACAACCTGCCGACGTTATTCGCCGCCGCCGTGGCGCGCTTCACCACGCAGCCGCCGACCCTCACCTTTGAGGAACGCGGCGAGCGCATCGAGCTCTGGGACGCGGACGACTTCGACCCCTGGGAGCGGCTACGGTGGACCACCGTGCGGGTGCTCCGCTATCGTCAGCACAAACCCGATGGCGTGGTCGTCGAGGCGTACTGGCTGACGGACTTCCCGCCCGGGCGGGTCGGGAGCCGCCAGCTCTACCGCTTTGCCAAGAGCCGGTGGGAGATCGAAAACGAGGGCTTCAACGACGGTAAGACCCGGTACGGCATGGAGCACATCCGGCACCACCACGCGAACAGCTTGCTGGTGATGTGGCTGCTGACGGTCTTCGCCCTCACGATTGAGCGGCTCTACCGAGTGCGCTACCTACATCGCGGCCGCCACCGGCCGGCAACGCCGATCGAGTTTCTCCGCATGCTGCGGTTGAGTCTGTGTCCGCCCCGGCCGCTCGACACCAGCTGACCCGCACCCCCTGACGCGCGCCCACCCTGCGCGCCTGCTGACGATCCGCGACCCAGGGCGCTCGCCCTGGCCGTGCCGGTGTCTCCCCTTCGCGATTTACGACCTCAGACCGGGCCCCACGGGCCGCCCGACGATAGGCGCAGCCACAAAGGTGCCGCAGATGGCCGTCCCTGCAACGTTCTGTGGTGCTTCTCGGCCCAACTTCCGAAAGGGCTGGAATGACGCCGGGCCCCTTGTGGATCCCCGGCGCGACCGGTAGAATCCTCGCTACTCTCAGCCATGGAGGTCTCGCCATGACCCCAGCGCCCCCCGAACTCACCCTGGACGAGGTGCGTGACCGCATCCGCGTCGCCGGCCTCCCCATCCCCGAGGAGCGGCTCGCCCTGATCCACTCGCTGCTGCGCGACGCGCTCCGGCCCATCCGGGCGCTCGACACGCGCGACGCGCTGACGCTGGAGCCGGCGCCGACGTTCGACGCCGCCGCCACGATCAACCGCCATGGCCGCCGCTGAGCTCTGCGATCTGGGTTTCGGCGAGCTCAGGCGGCGCTACCGGGCTCGCGGGCTGTCTCCGGTGGACGTCGCGGCGGCGCACCTGGCGCGGATCGAGCAGCTGGACAAGACCCTCAGCAGCTATCTCACGGTCACGCCGGACCGGGCGCTCGCGGATGCCCGCGCCGCCGAGGTCGCCATCCACCGCGGCGACGCCGGGCCGCTGGCGGGGATCCCCATCGCCTACAAGGACCTCTACGCCACGCGCGGCGTCCGCACGACGGCCGGCTCGGCGCTGCTGGCCGACTGGGTGCCCGACCACGACGCGGCGTGCGTGAGCCGGCTCCAGCAAGCCGGCATGGTCATGCTCGGCAAGCTCACCACCCACGAGTTCGCGTTCGGCATCCAGTTCCCCGGCC
>DASXRC010000095.1:0-3253 GCA_036506795.1 Micromonosporaceae bacterium | reverse complement strand
CATCGCGGCCGGGACGTCGGTCGCGATGATCAGCAGCCGCGCGCCGACGGCACGCGCGAGCAGCGCGGCGGTGAGGTCCTTGTCGATGACGGCCTCCACGCCGCGGATCCCGCCGTCGGCGTCCCGCACGACCGGAATCCCGCCCCCACCCGCGGCGACCACGATGTAGCCGGCCTCGAGGAGGGTCACCGCGGCGGGCGCGTCGAGCACATCCCGCGGCTCCGGCGACGCGACGACCCGGCGCCAGCCGCGCTGACCGCGGTCCTGCCAGACCTGCCCATGCTCGATCATCACGCGCGCCTCCGCGGCCGACAGATACCGCCCGATCGGCTTGGTGGGGGTCACGAAGGCGGCGTCCGCGGGGTCGACCAGCGTCCGCGTCACGAGGGCCGCCATCGGGCGGTCGAGCCGGCGAGCGGCGAGCTCGCGCTGCACCGCGTCGAGCAGGAGGAAACCGATCGTGCCCTGGGTCTGGGCGCCGCACCAGTCCAGCGGCACCGGCGGCACCACCGCGGCGGCGAGCTCGTTCTTGACCAGGATGTTGCCCACCTGCGGCCCGTTGCCGTGCGTGATGAGGACCTCGGCGCGCGCCGCCACGCTGGCGATGTGCGGCGCGGCCCGTCCGGCGGCGGCGATCTGGTCCTGCGGCCGGGCCTGCCCGTCGGGGGAGGTCATCGCGTTGCCGCCGAGCGCGATCACGACCCGGGTCATCGGTAGTCCAGCTCGGCGTGGGCCCGACCGCCCGACAGGGCGCGGTACCCGGGTCCCCGGTCGAAGAACGGCTCGTCGCGGGTGCGCGCCGCCCGCAGCGAGTCCCGCAGCCGCTCCGACGCCGCGCCGTCCACGGTCGGCGCGTCGGCGTCGCCGACCACGACGACGCCGTAGTCGTTGCGGGCGCCGGCGACCGAGACCTTGCCCGAGCGCACGTCGTCACGCACGGCGTCGAACGGCCTGTCGAGGGGGTCGCCCCAGCCACCGCCGCCGGTCGTCCGGATCCGGATGACCTCTCCCGCCCGCACCGGCTCGGCGTCGGCCAGCGCGTCGACGACCCGCTCGTTCGGTCCTCCCGGATCGATCACGACGCTGAACGGGCGTCCGGCCCGGCCACCGCGCACTCCCCAGCAGGACAGCACCGACCGGTCGGCGATCGACATGAAGTACGCGTCGCGCAGCATCCGGATGTGCTTGTCGTAGCCCAGCCCACCGCGGTACCGCCCGGGACCGCCCGAGTCCACCGCCAGCCCGAGCCGCTCCACGAGGAACGGCCAGCGGGCCTCGGCGAACTCGACTGGGATGTTCCGGGAGTCGGGAACGACGTGGATCGTGTCCTCGCCGTCGGCGTACCACCGGCCTCCGGAGCCGCCACCCAGCACCTCGCGCATCAGGTAGGGCGCGCCGTCGGCGTCGACGCCGTACACGCCCGTGTAGCGGATGGTCTCCTGGTCGGCCGGCATCCGCCCGTCGACGGCCTTCGCGAGCACCCCGGCGAACACCCCCAACAGGCGCAGGATCACGAACGTGCGGGCGTTGGTCGGCGCCGGGAACACGGGCGTGAGCAGGGTGCCCGGCGGGGGGAATCTCATCTCGATCAGCGGCACCACACCCTCGTTGACGTCGAGCTCCGCCGCGCGCTCGGGGGTGTCGGCGAGGTTGCGCAGGATCGGGGCCAGCCATTTGGCGAGAAAGACCCCGTCGGCGTAGTTCGCGGCGTGGTTGATCGGGCCCTTCGCCTGCCCCGACGTGCCGGTGAAGTCGAGCACCAGCCGCTCCGGCGTCTTCGTCAGGGTGATGCGCTGTCGGTGCAGCCGTGGCGGGTCGACGCCGTCGTGCTCGGCGTAGTCCTCCCAGGCGTACGCCCCGTCGGGGATCTTGGTCAGCAGCTCGCGGCGGAACGTCTCGGTCGTCGTCGCCACGATCGCATCGAAACACTCCTCGACCGTGCCCCGCCCGTAGCGGTCGAACAGCTCCGCCAGTCGGCGGGCGCCCATCAGGCAGGCGGCGCATTCGGCGTCGAGGTCGGCGGCGAGCGAGTCGGGCATCCGAGAGTTCCTCGTCATGATCTTCAAGGCGGCCTCGTTCGGCGTGCCGGCGTCCCACAGCCTGATCGGGGGGACCATCAGCCCTTCCTCGAAGACGCTGGTGGCATGCGACGGCATCGACCCGGGCACCGCGCCGCCGATGTCGTCGTGGTGCCCGAACGCTTGCACGAACGCCACCACATCGTCGGTGTGGAAGACCGGCACGGTGACGCACAGGTCCGGCAGGTGACCGATCCCGCCCTCGGACAGGTAGACGTCGTTGTGGAAGAACACGTCACCCGGCCGCATTGTCTCCATTGGATAGTCGCGCACCACCGGGTGCACGAGGGCGGAGTACGACCGGCCGGTGAGCTTGCGCAGTCGCCGGTCGTGGATGCCGGCCCGGAAGTCGTGCGCGTCGCGGATCATCGGAGACCGCGCGGTCCGACCGATCGCCGTCTCCACCTCCCGCTCGATCGACGCGAGGCTGCCCTTGACGATCTCCAGCACGATTGGATCAGGCATGGCGCGCCACCACCAGGTTCCCTAGACCGTCCACCGTGGCGGAATACCCCGGATGCACCGGGACGGTCGCGCCGTACTCCTCGATGACCGCCGGGCCGACGACCGCGTCGCCCGCTCGGAGGCCCGGCCGCACGAAGATGGCGGTCGGCACATGCCCGGCCGCCGCGTCGAAACACACCGGCCGGGTCCCCGCCGGATGCGGAGCGCCATCGCCGGTGGGCACCGGTCGCAGCGCCGGGCGGGTGATGGGTCCGATGCCGGTCACCCGCAGGTTGACCCACTCGACCTGCTGACCAGGCTTGTCGTGCAGGCTGTAGCCGTAGAGCCGCTCGTGTGCGTCATGGAAGGCCCCCACCGTGGCCCGGGCGGCCGCGGCGTCGAGCGACCCGTCCGGCACCGGCACCCGCACCTCGTACGCCTGCCCGAAGTAGCGCAGGTCGGCGCTGCGCTGGAACCGCTGGGCGGCGGCCGCGAAGCCCTCGGCCGTCAGCGCGGCCGCGGCCCGTTCGCGCAGCGCCTCGAACCGGGCGGCCACGGTCGCGAGGTCGAGCACCGCGTCGCGGGACACGTAGGTCTGCACATGGTCCACCTTCACGTCGACCGCGAGGAGGCCGAACGCGGACAGGTTGCCGGGATCGCGCGGCACGACGCCCACCGGCGCTCCGACGATGTCGAGCAGCCGGCACAGCAGCAGCGAGCCCGAGCCGCCG
>DASXRC010000094.1:0-2525 GCA_036506795.1 Micromonosporaceae bacterium | reverse complement strand
GGCTCCGGTGTCCGCTGCCGCCATCGCGAAGACGGCCCCGCTACGCGTCGTCGCCCGGATGGGCGTCGGCCTGGACAACATCGCCGTGACGGCCGCGACCGAGTGTGGCGTGCTGGTGACCAACGTTCCCGATTACTGCGTGGAGGAGGTGTCCGACCACGCGGTCGGGCTGGTGCTGGCGTGGACGCGGGGCCTGGTCGCCGCCGACCGCGAGGTGCGCGCCGGGCGGTGGGACCCGGCCGGCGCCCGCCCGCGGAGGCTGTCGACCTTGACCTGCGGAGTGGTCGGTTTCGGGCGGATCGGCCGGGCGACCGCCGCGAAGCTGCAGGCGCTCGGCGCCCGCGTCGTGGTCACTGCTCCGCATCCGCCTGCGGACACCGGCGGCGTGCCCGTCCTCGGGCTGGCCGAGCTGCTTGCCCGCAGCAACGTCGTCGTCCTCCACGCGCCACTGACGGACGGGACACGGCACCTGATCGGCGCCCGGGAGCTGGCGCTGATGCCGTCCGGAGCGCTGCTGGTCAACGTCAGCCGCGGCGGCCTGGTCGACACCGCAGCGGTGGTGGCGTCGTTGCAGGCCGGGCACCTCGGCGGAGCCGGCTTGGACGTGCTCGAAGAGGAACCGTCGGTGCCGGCCGAGCTGCTTGCACATCCTTCCGTGGTGATCACCCCGCACATCGCCTTCTCGTCGGACGCATCGGTGGCCGAGCTGCGCCGCAGTGCCGCGCAGGAAGTCGTCCGGGTGCTGCGCGGCGAACCCGCCCGCTATCCCTGCAACCGCCCGTCAACTCTCTCGCACGGAGTGTCTTCATGAGCGTGATCCGCAGCGTCCACGGCCGCCAGGTGTTCGACTCCCGCGGGCGCCCCACGGTCGAGGTCGAGGTCGGCCTAGCGGACGGCGTCGTCGCCCGCGCCTCGGTGCCGTCCGGTGCCTCCACCGGCACGCACGAAGCGCATGAACTGCGCGACGGTGACACAGATTTCTTCGACGGCCTTGGCGTGCTGTCCGCCGTTGAGCACGTCGACGGAGAGATCGCCGCGGCGCTGCGCGGGCGCGACGTGCGGGACCAGCGTGGCTGCGACGCGGTGCTGCGCGAGCTCGACGGCACCCCCACGCTGTCGCGTCTGGGTGCCAACGCCGTGCTCGGGACGTCCCTGGCGATCTGCCGGGCCTCGGCCGTCGCCTCGGGGCAGCCGCTGTACCGGCGCATCGCTGAGCTCGCCGGCGTCGCCGAGCCCACACTGCCCATGCCAATGGTCAACATCTTGTCTGGTGGCCTGCACGCCGGGGGCGGGATGGACGTTCAGGACTTCCTGGCCGTGCCGATCGCGGCGACCTCGGTGCTCGAGGCGATCCAGCTCACGGCGCGTGTGCGTAGCGCCGCGGCGGCGGTGTGCGCGGAGCGCGGCCTGCCGACGTTGCTGGCCGACGAAGGCGGGCTCAGCCCCGGGTGCCGTACCGGACGGGACGCGCTCGAACTGCTCTCGGCGGCTATCGAACACGCCGGGCTCACGGCGGGTGTGGACGTCGCGATCGCCATCGATGTCGCGGCCACCGCCCTGTTGGACACCGCGACCGGCGACTACCACCTGCGTCGGGAAGGGCGTCGGGCCAGCACCGCGGAGATGATTGAGATGGTCGCCTGGTGGGTCGACGACTTCCCGATCGTGTCCATCGAGGACGCGCTCGACGAGGAGGACTGGGCCGGCTGGCGTGCGCTGACCGAGCGGCTCGGCCACCGGGTGCGTCTCATCGGCGACGACCTGTTCACCACCAACCCGCAGCGGCTGGCGCGGGGAATCGAGCGGGGGTGCGCGAACGGTGTGCTGGTGAAGCTCAACCAGAACGGGACGCTCTCCGGCACTCTCGACGTCGTCGCCGCCGCCAATGCCGCCGGCTACGTTTCTGTAGTGTCAGCGCGTTCGGGCGAGACCGAGGACGACTTCCTCGCCGACCTCGCGGTCGGCACCGCTGCGGGCCAGATCAAAGTGGGATCGGTGCGTTCGTCGGAGCGGCTGGCCAAGTACAATCAGCTGGTACGCATCGCGGAGGACCTCAACCTGCGCTTCAGCCCCCTCCCGGTGTCCGCACCGGAGCCCGCGCGGTGACCGCACCCGACCCCCGAGCCGCTGTGCGGGCGTTCCTGCGGCGGCAGGGGGTGCTACGTGAAGGGGAACACGCGACGCTGACGCCTCTGGCCGGCGGAGTGTCATCGGACCTGTGGAAGGTGGACCTGCCGGGACGGACTGTGTGCGTGAAGGGAGCACTGGCTCAGCTCAAGGTCGCGCACGAGTGGCTCGCGCCCATCTCCCGGAACCGTGTCGAGTACGACTGGCTACAGTTCGCCGCCACAGTGAGCCCGGACCAGGTGCCGCATGTCCTCGGCTACGACGGCGAGGCCGGCCTGTTCGCGATGGAATTCCTGCCGCCGGAGCACTACCCGGTGTGGAAGGTACAGCTGCTGGCCGGGCACGTGGATGTGGCCGCGGCACGCGCGGTCGGAGACCTCGTCGGCCGGCTGCACTCG
>DASXRC010000093.1:0-25265 GCA_036506795.1 Micromonosporaceae bacterium | reverse complement strand
CAGCACCGGGGACGACCCGGACCTGGACACGTTGCTGATCCGGTTGCACACCGAGACCGCCTGCCGACGCGGCGGCGCGCTCGCGTTGCGGCCTCGGGAGACGACCACGCCCACGGTAAGGGTGAGGATCGGGTCAGTCATGATCGCCCCCGGCCAAAACGAAGATCAGCAAGTCGAGGTGGAAGCGGCCGTACCCGAGGGCGGCCCGCGCCGCGCGCATGACGGCCCGGTCGGCGGGGGTGGCCAGGTTGGTGAACCGCTCCCCGGGGGCGGTGACGGCGATGACGTGCTCGACGTAGCCGAGCCCCGCGGCCTCCGCAGCGGGGATCACGTCGGCGGCGTGGGTGGCGTAGTCCGGCCCGGCGGCGGGCGGGACGATCGCGACGACGGTCGACCCACGCGTGGTTTGCAGCCGGGCGCACGCTGCGAACAGCTCCGCGAGCCCGCCGGGCCGGGGTGCCGGGTCGGGGCGGGGGTAGCGCAGGGTGATCAGGCTGGCGGTACCGGCCGACAGGCGCCGTAGCTGGCTGGGCCGGGTGATGGGCAGGTGCCGTACGCCGTGCGCGCCGGCGACACCGGCCAGGGTGGGGTCGTTGTCGAAGTCGATGACTGTCTGCCCGGGGCGGGTGGTCAGGCCGACCAGCAGCCCGGCCACCCGGGGCGACAGCCCGTTGTCCCAGGTCTGCCCGTTGGTGTAGTCGGTCGCGGCGACCCGCCACAGGGTCACCGGGATCCGCCGGCCGCGGTGGTCGAGGGCGATGCCGGTGTCGGTGATTCAGGTCAGCGACGTCCGGGTCGGTCGGGTCCAGGACCTCAACCTCACCGTCGTTGACGACGCCGGGGTCGATGCCTGGCGGCCATGCCGTGATGGACGCAGGGTCGGAGCGGTTGCGGTTGCGGTTGCGCCGGCGCTCGCGGCGCTGGGGGTGTGTCGTCATAGGTGGGTGCGGCTTCCGTGCCGCTGGTTCCGTGTTCACACCTACGCATGGCCCAACCAGCCACCCAACTGAAGCACCCGACCGGTGGCGGCCACCCAACAGGCACCCAACAGCGCCACCGGCCGCTGCCCGAGCTTGTTCGGTTCCCTACCAAACAGCTCGGGTTTGCCGCCCAACAGGGACGCGGGGTTGGCGACCACGGGGGCCGTCGACCGGGGGTCATCCGCACCTGGCCGCGGGGCCGCCGGCGGGGGCGCCGGCGAGGGACGCCGGCCGGACCGGGTCCCGCAACCGCGGTGCCCGGACGCCGGCGACACCGACGTCCCCCGGCCGGACGTCGGTCGTGTCACATGCCCGGAAATCCCCGGTAGGACATCGAAGCAAGCTGATGTCCTACCGGGGGCGGACATGCCGGGCGGACATCGACGTGAACGGATGTCCGCCTGGCGGACATCGGGGGCGGACATCGGCGGATGCCGATGCCGCAGGGGTCGGCGGACATGCCGAGCGGACATCAATCAAGCCGGATGTCACGCCGGCCCGGTGGACTCGATGTCACAGCCGCTGAGCTGCACGTTGACATCCTGGCGGGCGACGCGCCAGCCCGATGTCCGCCCCTGCGGATGTCGATGTCCGCCCCGGCGCCGCGGGCGCGGCCCGACACATCGCGCGCCGATGTCCGTCGACGGTCATGGATGTCCAATCGGGGCGGACATGTCGATGTCGGCCCCGGGCGACGGCATCATGTCCGCCGCAGGGGGCCGGCGGACACGGGGCCACGGTGATCGCATGTCCGGGTACGCGGGACACGCATGTCCGTCGATGGTTCTCGATGTCCGCGCTCATGTCCGGGCGGCAGGTACGGGGCATGTCCGCCGCTCGGTGCACACCGGTGTCACCCCAAGGGCGACCTCACCGTCCCCGTGGCGGTGTGTACGGGTCCTCGGGTGTGACACCGGTGTCCGCCCGTTCACCCGGTCGGACACCCCGGCGCGGGTACCCGGGCCCGCGGCACGGTCCCTACGACCCGATCCGGACCACCGCGCAGGCGAGGCCGGTACCCGCTCCGTTGCTGAGCATCAGCACGTGGTCGCCGGGCCCGACCGCGCCGGTGTCGACCAGGTGGGTCAGGCCGGCGACCTGGTCGTTGACGCCGAGGTGGCCATGGGCCCGCCCGTACTCCAGCAGCCCGCGCTCGGGCGGGATGCCGATCGGCCGGAGGACCTGCCGTACGTAGCCGTCGTGGCCGGCGAACACGTGGGTGGCCCGGGTGATCTGGGCCGCGGTCACGCCCGCCTCGTCGAGGGCCTGCCGGGCCAGGGCGGTACGGGTCTCCACGAGCCGGCGCTGGGCGTGTACGAGTACCCCGGGCCGGGTCTCCGCGTGGCGGGCCATCCGCTGGCCGAGCTTGAGCTCGGTGCCGGTGGTACAGGCGGGCGGGAACAGCGGCTCGTCGCCGCGGTACAGCTCCTCCAGCTCGGGGATCGAGGCGGAGGCGATGGACAGCAGCCGGGCGAAGCCGCCGCGCCGGGACAGGACCACGGCGGTACCGGCGTCACCGAGGATCGAGGCGCGGCCCGAGGCCAGTCCGGACCCGTACCGCCAGCGGTTGATCAGCGGGGCGCCGAAGTTGTCCGCGCCGGTGACCAGGGCGGCGCTACGCCCCGGTACCGCGCCCAGGTAGCAGAGCGCCAGCTCGAGCGCGGCGAGCATGCCGTTGCAGGACTGCTGGATCCCGATCGCGGGAGCGGCGCCGCCCACCGTGTGGTGCTGGACGTAGTGTGCCGGCGACCAGCCGTCCGGTCCCTGGTGGTAGCTGCCGGCGTGCAGTACGACATCGATGTCCCCGGGGGCGAGCCCGGACCGGGCCAGGGCCACCCGGGCCGCCCGTACCGCCAGCTCCGGCGCGGAGATCCCGCCGGCCACGGCGGCTCCGGTCCAGCCGCCCCGGGCGTACTCGTCGGCGTCGTACTCGCCGCGCTCGACCGCCCGGCGCGCGCTGACCGGGGGCGGCACGTACGCGCCGAGCCCGGCGAGGTACCCGTCGCTGACCCTCACAGCCGCCCCGCGACGGCCTCGACGACCGTGTCCACCGGCCGGGTCGCGTCGACCGAGTACCACCCGTACCGGTCCGCCCAGCCGTCGAGTACCTCGTGGACGCGCCGCTGGTGGGCGAGGAAGCTGGACCGCGTCCGGGTCAGGTCCATCCCGCACTCGTACGGGTACGGCTGGCCGCCCTTGCGGTCCCAGGCCAGCTCGGGCGACAGTCGCAAGTGGACGGTCAGGTCCGGCTCGGGCAGGCCCCCGGCCACGCTCTCCACCCAGGCCCGGTCGAGCCCGTACGCGACCTCGCTCGCCGCGTGCTTCATCCAGTACCCGTCGAGGACGGTCAGCCCCGGGTACCCGCCGGCCAGCGCCTGCGCCGAGGCCCACATGAGGAACAGGAAGCGCGGCGGGTTGGCCATCCGTACCACGCAGGTCCGGAGGTCGCGCACGTCCGGGCGCAGGAACCGGGCGGTCGGGTACGCCGGGTTGTCGACGATGTCCCACCGGTCCACCACGCGCGCCGGCCGGCCGGCCGCGACCATCCGGTCCCGCAGCGCCGCGGTGACCGTGGACTTGCCGGCACCGTCGGCGCCGACGACCGCGATCAGCATGGCCGCCCCACCTTGTCGGGGGCCGGGTCGCGGCCCGTGTCGTGGCGGGAAACGCGCGGGTGGCAACTGAACTTCGGGGCGTTGCGGACGAGGTACGGGCCGGAGTCGCGGTCGGCGATCGGGTACGCGCCCGGCTGCTCCACCGCGCCGACGTCGGCGAGCATGCCGACCGCCGCGCGGATCTGGTACTCGCCGTGCCCGGCGAGCGCGGGTTCCGCCTCGGGCAGCGTGGCGATGATGTCGCTCAGCGGCCGGCCGTCCAGCCGGCGCCACAGGCGCACCAGCTCCTCGGACACCTCGTACCCGTCCTCCGGGCCGATCAGCGCCCAGCCGTCGAGGAAGCGGATCGGGGTGTACGCGCCGGCCCGGCGCGGCCCGGCGGCCGGCGGCGGTACCGTCGGGGCGGGCAGGTGGTCCAGCGGCCGGTCCCAGCCGTCGACCGCGCACCACGACAGCAGCAGGCTCCCGACGGACAGCCGCTCGCGCACGACCGCCGCGATCGTCTCCGGGTCGGTGTCCCCGCCGGCGAGCCGCCACAGGTACCGGCACCACGGCGCGGTGACCGGCGTGCGGGCGAGCCGGCGGAAGAGGAACTTCGGGCCGACATACAGGTCGCCGGCCGAGGCCAGGGTGGCCTCGCAGGCGGCCTCCAGGGCCAGCCGGGCGGCGGTGGCGGCGGTGAACCGGTCGCCGTCGGCCAGCGCGCCGCACGCGTCCTCGGCGTACGCGGAGAAGACGTTGGCGTTGCGGGCGCACAGGACCTGCCGGACGGTATCCCGGTTGAGCGCGTCGAGCCGCCCGGCCCACTCCGGAGCGGCGTGCAGCCGCCAGCCGGTGACCAGCCGGACCAGCGCGGACAGCGTCCGCTGGTCGACGGCGAGCTGCGAGCGGTCCAGACCGGAGGCCCGGTACCAGGTACCGAGCGCCACGAGATCCCGTACCGCCCCGGCGGACAACGGGTTCACGTGAACCCAGGTGCCGTCGTGCTGGTAGCTCAGCTCCCGGTCGGGCAGCCCGGCGCCGACCACGTACAGGTCGATGTCGGACAGCGCGTGGCCGAGCCCGACGGCGAGGCTGCCGCCCAGGAACGCGAGGTCCACGCGGCCGGTACCGCCGAGCCGGTCGAGGATTCCCCGCGCGGCCCGTACCTGCTCGGGGGTGAAGTTGGCGTCCGGTACCGTCCAGTCGGTCATTGAGTCGTCTCCTTTCCGCCGGGGCCCCACCGCACCGGAAGCGACCACAGGCCACGCACGAACATGCCGTGGCGCCAGGGCAGCCGCTCCTCGGGTACGGCCAGGGCCAGATCCGGGAACGTGTCGAACAGGGCGAGCAGGCCGACCTCGAGCTGTACCCGGGCCAGGTGCGCGCCCGGGCAGCGGTGCCGCCCGTACCCGAAGGCCAGGTGCGGACGGGCCGGCCGGTCGGGGTCGAGCCGGTGCGGGTCGGGGTACACCGACGGGTCCCGGTTCGCCGCGTCGGTGAGCGGGACGACGACCTGCCCGGCGCGCACGACCGTCGTGCCCAGCGGTACGTCCTCGGTCGCGACGTGCGGGATCCCGCCGGTGGCGTTGAACGGGGTCCAGCGCAGGATCTCGTCGACGACCGCCGACGGGTCGGTACGCAGCCGCCGCACGAGGGCCGGCTCGCGCAGCAGCAGGTACGCGCCGATGGCGAGCTGGTTGCCGGTCGTCTCGTACCCGGCGATCAGCAGGCCCGAGGCGAGGACGACGACCTCCTCACGGGTCAGCGCCGGGTCGGCGCGCAGCTCACCGATCAGGCCCCGCCCCGCCTCGACGGCCTCGTGGAAGTACGCGGTCATCCGCTGGTGCGCGGCGGCCACCACGTCGGGCGGGTACGCGGAGGTGGACATCATCGCGTCGACCCAGGGCTTGAGCACGTGCCGGTCCGCGTCGGGGATGCCGAGCAGGCGGCACATCACGAGCATCGGGTACGGCAGCGTGAACGCCGGTACCAGGTCGGCGGGCGTACCGGCGGCGCGCAGGTCGTCCAGCAGCTCGCCGGCCAGGCGTACCAGGTCCGGGCGCAGCTCCCGGGCCTGCCGCGCGGTGAACGCGTGCGCGATGCTGCCCCGCCGCCGGCCGTGCCCGGGTGGGTCGCTGGTGACCAGGGCCAGGGAGCCCGGCTCCCGGGCGAACATCGGCCGGGCGGTGAACGCGGCGCGGCTGAAGCGCGGGTCGGCGAGGACGGTACGGACCGTCTCGTACCCGGAGGCCAGCAGCGCGTCCCGGCCGCCGGCCAGCCGTACCGGGCACAGCTCGGGCAGCCGCGCGTACTCGGCCGGCGGTTCGAGCCGGGGGCGTTCGGCGAATGGGAAGGCGGGCGCGGTCATGACGGGCTGCCCGCGGTGTCGAGGATCCGTACCGTACCGGCGGTCCCGTCGACCTCGACCAGCGCGCCGTCGCGGATGTGCGTGGTGGCGGCGTCCACCGCGACGACGGTCGGGATGCCGAGCAGCCGGCCGGTGATCGCGGTGTGCGACAGGAGGCTGCCCCGCTCCACCACCATCGCGGCGGCGCCGAGCATGAGGAACAGCCATCCCGGGTCGGTCTCCCGGGCCACGAGTACCCGTCCCTGGCAGGACTGCCCCGCGACGGTGGGGTCGAGGACGACGGTGGCGGGGGCGCGTACCGTGCCCCGGCTGGAGGCGAGGCCGCGCAGCAGGCCGCCGTCGGCGGGTGCGGTCGGGCCGGTACCGCGGTCGGGTCGGGGCGGTTCGCCGGCCGGGGTACGCAGGAACGCGGGCAGCGGCGGGCGCTGCGCGGAGCGCTGCCGTTCGGCGCGCCGGTGCCGGACCAGTCCCCGCAGGTCGGTACCGGCGAGTGTGCCGTCGAACGCGCCGACCACCTCGTCGGTGGTGAGGTCCACGACGTCGGTGGCGTGGTCGAGCCGGCCCGTCTCGACGAGCCGGGCGCCGAGGCGCCAGAGCATCCGGCGAGTGACGCCGTAGAGCTGGCTGCGGCAGAACCGGGTGTCCTCGCGGGCCCGTACCAGCCAGCGCAGCGCCCCGAGCAGGGACCGGATCACCATGCGGCGCAAGGGATCGCGGCACCTCTGGCGCAGCTCCCGTTCGGCGTGCCGGCGGGCCGCCTCCTCCTCGGCGCGGCTGGCCGCCACCGTCAACCCGCCCGCGACGAGCGGGCGCAGGGTGGCCAGCAGCCGCCACGGCTCCTGCCTGGGCGTCGGTACCTCCAGCTTGAGGTCGTGCGGGGCCCGGTCGCCGTAGCCGCGCACGTACCCGGTCAGCGCATCGGCGATCCCGGTGCCGTACCGGCCGCCGGCCAGCTCTGTCCACAGTGGACGGTCATCGGTCGACGACTCGACGGCGGCCCGCGCGTCCGGCTCGGTACGGACGCGTTGGGCGAGCGCGAGAGCGGAGCGGACGGCCGCGACCGACCGGTTCTCCCGCCCCCCGCACAGCAGCCCGGTCAGCAGGCCCTCCCCGTCACCGGCCGCGTCTGCGCCCACCCAGCGGCGCAGCAGGGCGCTCACCACGGTCACCACGGCCAGCGCGTAGAAGCTGTTGACCACGGTCACGCCCCACCGGACGCCGACCTCGGCCCACAGCCGCCGGTACCGGTCGACGAGCTGCGCGTCCGGAACCGTTTCGAGGTCGCGGTAGCTCGCGTCCCACCACCGCAGGAAGGCCCGTACCGAGCCGGGGTGGCGCAGCAGGCGTACCGCGAGCCCGGGTGCCGCGCGCAGGGTACGCCGCCACGAGCCGGTACCGGCGCCGGTCGCGCGGCGGTCGTGCGGCGCGAGCCCGAGCGACCGTTCCCACGTGGGGCGCATGAGCGCGAACCCGGGGATCTGGTCGTGCAGCGCGTACCACGAGTCGAGGCGGTAGTACACGCGCCCGTCGAGCAGGCCGATCATGTGGTCGAGGTGGTCCCCGTTGGCGCGCAACCGGGCCGCCGGTACGCCCATCCGCCGGTAGAAGTCGCCGAAGGTGGCGCGGTAGAAGGTGAGCGCCTGGGTGAAGGTGAGCGCGCCGCAGACGCCGGGGAAGCTCTCGGTGACGTTGTGGTTGGTCCAGGACACGGTCGGCGCGGCGGTGACCGGGCGGGCCTGGACGAGGTGCAGCGCCCCGTCGGCGGTGATCGTCCCCTCGATGTCCTGCGCCGTCCCGAAGTGCGCCTGTACCCGCGCGGCCAGCGCGGCGATCCGCCGCGCCTCGTCGTCGGCCAGTACGGGCGGCACGGCCCGGTCCGCCGGTACGGCCTGCGTGCCGTGCGGGCCGACCATCCGCGTCTTGTACACCGGCTCCGCGCGTACCGAGCCGGTGGCCGGGTCGACGAAGAAGTGGTCCACGTCGGCCTTCTCCTGGACCACGCCCTCCCCGATGCCGTACGCGGCGGCGATGACGCAGCGGTCGGTACCGTCGCGGGGGTCGCGGGTGAACGCGACGAACGAGCGCTCTCCGGGTACCATCCGCTGCACGCCCACCGCGACGCGCGTCGCGGCCGGGTCGAGACCCCGGTGCAGCCGGTACCGGACGGCCGCCGGGTTGTACGCGGACGCCCAGCACTCGGCGACCCGGTACGGCAGGTCCTCCCGGCCCACGTACAGGAAGCTGTCGCTCAGGCCGGCGAACGGGTCACCCGCTCCGTCCTCGCCCGTACCGGCGGGGTCGGCGACCACGCAGGCCCGTACCGCGACCAGCCCGTCGGGCCCCACCAGCCGGTCGAACCGGGAGCGCAGGCGCGCGGCCATCCGGGCCGGGACACCGGCCGCCAGTACCGCCGCCCGGGCCGCCGCCGACCAGGCCCGGACCGCCTCGTCGCCGCTGTCCGGGTCGAGGGCGGGCAACGCCGGCGCGACGAACGCGGACGCCGGTACGCAGAAGAACTCCGGCACCGGGAAGCCGGCCCGCCGCAACGCCTCCTGGCGGGCGAACTTGTACCCGACGCGGGCGGGATCGCTGTGCCGTGCCATCACCACACGCCCGGCATGACGCGGGCCCGCGTGCGGGCGTACTCGGGATAACCCGGCACGGTCCACATGACCCGCTCCTCCACGCGGATCCGCCACAGCACGGCGGCGGTCAGCGCCAGCAGGGCGGTGAGGCTGGCGGGGTTGGCGAAGAAGCCGACGAAGCCGGCGTGGGCCAGCAGCATCCCGGCGTAGGCCGGGTGGCGGACCAGGCGGTACGGGCCGCCGGAGACGACCCGGTGGTCGCCGCGCCGGATGACGTGGTGGGAGTAGAACCGGCCGAGGGTACGGGTGGCGGTCAGGCGCAGCGCGATCCCGCCCAGGTACCCGGCCACGGGTACGGCGAGCCATGGCGACCAGCCGGTCCACGGCAGCGGACCGAGCACCGCCGCGGTCGCGGTCGCCAGCCGGGCCAGGCCGTACGGCAGCAGCGTCCGGCCCTCGGCCGGCTGCTGCGCCGGACGGCGGAACGTCACGGGTACCTCCGCCGCGAGCCATGCGAGATAGCTGATCGTCAATGCCGCGGCGAGCGGGTACGGCGCCTCCCCGATCCGGCCGAGCTGCCGGAAGAGCGCGTACCCGAAGATCGCCACCGCGACCGCGAACAGGACCGGCGGGACGGCCGGCAGCAGCCGGGCTCTCACCCGGCCGGTCACGCGGCCGGTCATGCGGCCCGTCCCGCCGCCGCCCGGAACCGGTGGAAGCTGGCCGCGCTCACCGCCGCGCAGGTGTACCCGAGCGCGCCGTGGAACTGGCCGGCTCCCGCGCCGACGAGCGTGGCCCGGTACCGCATCCGCCGGCCCTTCGCCCGATCCGGCCGGCACAGCAGCGCGGGCGCGGCCCCGGCCGGCAGCGACCACGGCAGGTCGGCGTCCACAGTGGACCAGAGCAGTTGGGTACCGAGCGGGTGGCCCGCGTCGGTGTGCGCGAGCATCGTCGACATCTGCCGGCCGGACTCGATGAGCGTCTCCACGCAGTACCCGCCCCTGCCCCGGCGGGACAGGAAGGTACCGGCGGCCGGCGGCAGCACGGGGAACCGGTACTCGCCGGCGATCCGCTCCGGTGCACCGATGAGTACGTTCTCCGGCCGGGCGCGGTGCACCAGACGCCGGTCCGCGGGCAGGACCGGCGCCCCGGCCGGTACCGGCGTGATCTCCGTCGGGTCGACCCGGTACCCGCTGACCAGGCCGGTACACACGTCCCGGCCGCTCTGCACCGCCCGTACCGACCAGGCACGTACCTGGCCGTCCGGGGCCACCGCGTGCGGGGTCGCGGACAGCGCGGTCGCCTCGTCCAGCTCGCACAGGGTCGCGAAGGTCAGCGACAGCGCGACCCGGTTGGCGTCGGTACCGCCGCCGCCCGCCGCCCGGACGACGTCCAGCAGACCGGCGACGAGAAGCATGCCCGGTACGTGGTCGAGGGGGTGATCGAAGAAGAACGGGTCGTCCCGGTCCACCCGCAGGGGCGTGGCCGCGGGTACCGCCGCCCTGTGCTGTTCCGTCACCGTGAGCGTCATGGTGACCAGCCTGTCCGCGGGCGGGAGGTGCCTCAACGCGTCGTCCCGCAGACCGGTACGGTCCGGGGCCGGGCCGCTACGGCCGCGCGCCCCGCCTGGCGGCGCGCCGCAGCGCCACGAGCATCAGCTCCGGCACGGAGTCCTTGTCCAGGAACTGGTCCGCGCCGGCGGCGAGCGCGCTGCCGCGTACCGAGCCGTGGATGCTGATCGCGACCGCCGGTACGCCGAGTCCGGTCAACGCGCGCAGGAGCCCGAGACCGTCGGCCGGCTCGGGCAGGTGGACGTCGACGAGCACGACGGCCGGTGCGAGCTCCCGGGCCAGGCGCAGCGCCGGTTCGCGGCCATCGGCGTCACCGACGACCTCGAAGTCCTCGGAGGCGGACAGGAACCGGCGCAACGCCGTCCGTACCCGGCGATCGTCCTCGACGATCAGCACCCGGACCGGCTCGTCGCCGTCGTGGCGGGTCACCATGGACTCCTCGGGCCTTCAGCGGGTACGTGCCGTTCAGTGAACACGACCCGGGATCCGGCCGCGACGGTGCTTCGACCCGGTTGTCCCGAGACACTTGTCTCGTACGCGTCATGGGTCGGTGACTAGGCCCTCCCGGACCGCCCACAGCGCGGCCTGGGTACGCGAGGCCAGGCCGAGCTTGGTGAGCACGTTGCTGACGTGGGTGCGCGCGGTCCGTTCACTGATCACGAGGGTACGGGCGATGTCCTGGTTGGACCTGCCCTGCGCGACGAGGACGAGGATCTCCCGTTCCCGGGGGGTCAGCGCCGTCGCGGTACGGGCCGGGGCGACCAGGGACCGGGTCAGCTTGCGCGCGACGACCGGGTCGAGGTGCACCTCCCCCCGGTGCGCGGCCCGGACCGCGGCCACCACCTCGTCCGCCTCCGCGTCTTTGAGCAGGTACCCGGCCGCCCCCGCCTCCAGTGCCACGTGTACCCGCTCGGCCTCGCTGAAGCTGGTCAGCGCGACCACCTCCACCTGGGGGTACTGGCGCTTGATCGCGGCCGTGGCGGCGATACCGTCCAGGCGCGGCATGAGCAGGTCCATGAGGACGACGTCGGGGAGGTGGTCGCGTGCCGCCAGTACCGCCAGCTCGTCGAGGGCGGCCTTCCCGTCGGCCGCTTCCCCGAGTACCTCGATGTCGTCCAGCATGGCGAAGAACGCGCGCATGCCACGCCGGACGACGGCGTGGTCGTCGACGAGGAAGACGCGGATCCCTGGCGAGTCGGTTAAGCCGTTCATTTTCTCCTGCCTTACTACCCGGGCGTGGTACCGGAGGTGGGTGCGTCGGCCGGGAGCCGCCGCAGGATGTCCGGCACTTCCACCCGGACCGTGGTCGAACCGGCGGGGGAGCTGTCCACGGTGAACCGGCCACCGAGCCGCTGTGCCCGCTCGCGCATGCTTGCCAGACCCAGGTGTCCCGGGTACGAGAGGTCGGGGTCGAAGCCGACGCCGTCGTCGGCGACCTCGACGACGAGCGTTCCGGCGGTACCGCCGGGCTCGTCCAGGCGGATGTCGACCCGGCCCGGCTGGGCGTGTTTGACGCTGTTGTGCAGCGCCTCCTGGACGATGCGGAACAGCTCCTGCTCGGCCTCGTCGTCCAGCGGCGGGTAGTCCTCGGCCGCGTGTACGCTCACCTCGAAGCCCTCCCGCGCCGCGACCGCCGCGGCGTGCCGGCGGATCGCGCCGACCAGCCCCTCCTCCCGTAACGCCTCCGGGCGGAGCTGGAAGATCAGGGCGCGCATCTCGGTCAGCGCGTCCTGGGTCAGGTCACGCAGCTCCGCCAGGCCACGCGCCACCGGGCTGTTCGCGTCCGCCCCCTCCTGCTGGACGGCGAGCTCGATGGCCCGGGTGTGCAGGGTCATCGAGAACAGCGCCTGGGACACCGAGTCGTGCAGCTCGCTGGCGAGCCGGTGCCGCTCCGCCCGCCGGTGCGCCTCTTCGAGGGCGGCCACGGCGGTACGTTCCCGCTCGATCAGGAGCACCCGGTGCAGCGCCGAGCCGAGCTGCTCCTGCAGCGCGGCGTACATCCAGCCGAGGTGCGGGCCGAGCTCGAACAGCACGAACCCGAGCCGCTGGTCGTTGACGGACAGCGGGGCGGCCACCAGGCTGTACGGGCCGGGGCGCGCCAGCCGGCCCCCGGGTACCAGCAGCGCGGAGTCGAACCCGGCGTTGTCCGGCGCGATCGCGGCGGGGGCACCGTGCTCGTACGCGAGCAGCAGCCGGGACCGGCCCGGCGCGCCGGGCTCGTACGCCGCGAGGTAGCAGCCGGGGATCCCGACCCGGGGCAGCTCCTCGGCCAGGATCCGGGCCAGGGCGGGGCGGTCCGACGCGGTGACGAGGCGCTGCCCGACCTCCCGCACGATCTGGCTGCGCTTCTCGGCCAGTACGCTGCGGTACCGCCAGTACCGCTCGGCGGTCTCGTTGAGCATCATCTGCGCGTCGAGCCACAGCTCCTCACCGCGCGCCATCACGTCGAGCGGGATCAGGGGGCGCAGCCCGTACAGCACGCGCCACCAGTTCTCCACGCACTCCCCGGCGTGCAGGCTGACCTGGACGAGCCGGTCGAGCAGGCCGAGGAACTCGTCGGCCGGCCCGCCCCGGATCGCGGCGACGAAGGCGCCGCACAGCCGCGTGGCCCAGTCCTCGGGCAGGTCGGCGGAGCGGGCGCTCAGCGCCAGCGCGAGCTGCCCGGCGGGGTCGCCGAGCTCGGCGGGGACCGGGTGGGACGCGACCGGCCGGCAGCCGCACGAGCGGCGTACCACCAGCCGGGTCGGTACCGACCCGACCGGCGGTACCCGCTCGCCCCGGATCATCGCGTGGACCAGCTCGACGGCCCGTCGGCCCAGCTCCCGGAACGGCGCCCGTACCGTCGTCAGCGACAGCGAGCCCGGGCTGACGTTGACCGCGCGCCGGACCGCCCCGGTCACGTCCCCGGCGCTGTCGAAGCCGAGATCGTGCGTACCGATGTTGGTGAAGTCGTCGAACCCGACGACGGCGATGTCCTCGGGTGTGCGTACCCCGGCTGAGGCGAGCGCGGACATGGCCGCGACCGCGAAGTCGTCGTTGGCCGCGACGATCGCGTCCGGTACGTCGCCCGCGGCGAGCATCGTGGTGACCGCGACCGCGGCCTCCTCCGGTACCCACGTCGGCGGCGGGGTCGACACCAGCTCCGGCCGCTCGTCCAGCCCGTGGTCAGCCAGCGCGTCCAGGTACCCCCGGTACCGGTCCGTCGCCCCGTCGTGGTTCGCCGGGCCGCGCAGGAACGCGATCCGCCGCCGCCCGTGTACCTCGATGAGGTGGCTGACCGCGGTCTGCATGCCCTGCCGGTTCTCCATGACGACCAGCGGCGCGGAGCCCAGCGGCTGCTCGACGCTGACGATCGGCAGCGGCGCGAAGCGGTGGCAGAAGCGCTCCAGCCGCTCCGGCCCGACGACGATGCCCAGAGTGCTGCTCCACACCACCAGCCCGTCCACGGAGCGCGGTCCGACCAGGTCGTAGATCGCGTTGGCGGACTTCAGGTTTCCGGGCGCCTCCAGCGCCCGGCCGCAGAAGCAGATCAGGTCGCAGCCTTGTGCGCGGGCACCGTCGACCGCGCCGAGCCACTGCTCGGCGAACAGTTCGAGGAGATCCTGGGTCAGCATCCCCACGACCGGGCGGGACCGATCGCGGCGGCCGTCGGCTCCGGGACCCGATCCCGCCGGGCGCACCTCCGACGTGGTCATCGGTGCGGCGGGAACGATCGGCAGCGCGGCGACCGCCGGCGCGGGTACCGGCAGCCGGAGGGGGGCACGGCACTCAGGGTACTCGCCGGTTGGGCGATCAGTCAGACTTCGTGGGGCGCCCGATCCGTCGGGCGCCCCACGAAGTCGGGCTCAGATCCGTACGTTCAGCGAGCGCAGGCCCCGCAGCAGCGGGTCGTCGCGGAACGCCGGAGCCGGCCCGTCCGGGTCCAGACGCAGCTTCGGGAACCGGGTCACGAGGGCCGGGAAGTACGTCTGCCCCTCGATCTTCGCCAGCGCCGCCCCGACGCAGTAGTGGATGCCGAAGCCGAAGCCGAGCTGTCCGTTGGGGGTGCGGGTCAGGTCGAGCCGCTCCGGGTCGGGGAAGCGGGCCGGGTCCCGGTTGGCCGCGCCGACCACGGGGTACAGCATCTGGCCCTTGCGGATCTGCTGGCCGCCGATGACGACGTCCTCGTCCGCGAGCTGCGGCGTCATGATCGGCGCCGGGCCGTCGTAGCGCAGCAGCTCCTCGGCGGCGTACTCGGCCAGCGACGGGTTCTCCCGCAACAGCCGCATCTGCTCCGGGTGGCGCAGCAGCGCGAAGGTACCGTTGCCGAGGTAGTTCGCCGTGGTCTCCAGGCCGGCGTTGAGCATGGCCATGCAGTTGAGGACCAGTTCCTCCTCGCTGAGCGCGCCGTCCGGACCGGTCGCGTCGATGAGCGTGGACAGCAGGTCCGCGCGCGGCTCACGCCGCCGGCAGGCGATCAGATCCCGCATGTACCCGCTGAACTCGTTTATCGCCTCGTACGCGCGCCGGGCGATCGCCGGTGCGTCGGCCGCGTACTGCGCGCCGAGCAGAGCCATCATCTCGGTGGCGAGGAAGGTCAGCCGGGGGTGGTCCGGTGCCGGTACCCCCATGAACTCCATGATCACGGTGGAGGGCAGCGGGTAGGTGACCTCGGCGATGAGGTCCCCGCCGCCGGCCTCCTCGATCCGGTCGAGCAGCCCGTCGGTGATCTCCTTGATCCGCGGCCGCATCGCCTCCACCGCCCGCGGCGTGAACGCCTTGCTGACCAGCTTGCGCAGCCTCGTGTGGTGGGGTGGGTTGGCGAACGGCAGTGCTGGTCGGGACACGTCGGCCGGTACCACTCCACCGGCCGGGCCGGGTCGCGCAACCGGTCGGTCCGGTGCCACGGCAGGGCCGGCCACCGGGGCGCGTCCTTGCCGAAGAAGTTCGTCACGCCGCTGACCGAGCGGGACCGGTCGTACGCGCTGGTGGTCAGCGCGCCCCGGGCGCCCGCGCTCGCGGCGATGGTGGCGAACCCGGCAAGGTCCTTCTTCAGCTTGAACGGGTTGGGCGGGTACACGGGTACGGGGATGACGCCGGCCGCGAGGCAGCCGACGAACGCCTCGATGAAGTCGAGCGAGGGCGGGTACACCAGGATCGCCCGGTCGCCCGGGGCGAAGCCCTACGACCGCAGCGCGGCGGCCACCCGCTCAGCGCCCAGGGCGAGCTGCTCGACGGTGAGCGTCTCCTGGTCGTCACCCTTGTCATCGACGTACGTGAAAATCTCGCGCTGCGGCGCGGTCTGCCGCAGCCGCAGGAACGACGACAGGATGGACTCGGTCACGGTGTTACCTCCGGCAAACAAGAGTCGGTCAGGTCGGGGGTCGGATGCGCGTGCGGTGCCGCTCAACGGGACGTCACCGTGACTCCGTCGGGGCCTAGCTCGACGTGCACGGGATACTCCCGGCCGGCGAGCCACGCGGAAGCCAGATCGGCGCTCACGTCCACCGCGGACGGGTGGGTACCGGCCTGCCGCGCGACGTGGTCCTTGACCGCGATCACCGCGAGGTGGTCCACACCCTTCGTGCCGGCCGGCAGGCCGTACGCCTGCGCCACGGTACCGGCGAGCCAGTCGCAGGCCGCCACGTCGGCGTACGTCACTCTCGTGACGTACTCGGTGCGGGACAGGCCGATCCCGCCCGCATACCGGTGGTCGCGGAGGAACTCGCGCCGCCGCGCCGGCTCGGCGTCACCGAACGCACCGGTCGGCATGAGGACCTCGACGAGCCGCAGCGCCGCGAGGACCCGCCCCTCCCGGATGAGCTGGAGGTCCACCACCGGGTACCGGTGGTCGTCACCGTCGAAGCCGGCGAAGCGCGCCTCGACAGCCAGCTCGCCCCGCTCGGGCAGCGGTTCGTACAGATCGATCCGGCTGATCCGGTGGGGATACGCGACGGTACCGGGCGGGGCGTCAGGGGACCACGCCCCGAACCGGTCGTGCGGAATAACGTGTGTGGCGGCGTCGAGCAGTCCCTGCCCGACCGTGCCGTACGGGACGGCGCCCCGCCCGGCGTCGAGGACACCGGAGGCGCCGGCCGGTCCGCGCCGCAGTTCGGTCAGGTAGTGGAACGCCGGCCCGTGGAAGAGCGCGCCGGACGCGTAGACGTCCGTGACCGTATCCACAGTGGACAGTGGTGCGAACGGCTCCGGTCGCGGGCCGGGCTCGACGACGGTCGCGGTGGCGACGGGCTCGAAGCGGGACAGCGCGGCGGTCCGGGCCTCGCGCCAGGCGAGGAGGGTTACCGTGGCGCCGTCCCGTTCGGTCCTCACGCGTACCGGTTCGGCCACCGGGATCCAGCGGCGCAGCGCGACGTCGGTGAGGGCGACCGGGCCGGCCTTCGCCGAACCGGGCTGCCCGGCCGCCGCGACCAGGCGGTCGACCACGGACATCATCGGCAGTACGGGCACTGTCCACGTGGGACGGTGGTCGCCGAGCCAGCCGGCCGCGTCGAGGATCTCCTCGGCGGGTCGGTCGCCGGCGGTGTCCCGGACCCGGACGCCGAGGTCCACGCTGCTGTAGATGCGCTTGCCGTCGACCCACAGCCAGGCCTTCGCGAGCGCGTACCGGCCGTGCTCGTCCTCGCCGTACCCGGTGACCTCCAGCTCGCTGCCGATGACGCGGTGGGTCGGCACGACCTGACCCCGGTACTTCCACACCAGCGGCCGCTTTCCGGCCAGGATCTCGAACGCCGGCGCCGCCATGCCCTCGTGCGCGCCGCGCTCGATCAGGTACCACTGCAGCAGTTGGTACAGCGCCTCGATGCCCAGCGACCCCGGCTGTACCGGATCCTGGAAGAAGTGCGCCTTGAAGAACCATTCACCGGCGTCGACGTCCTTCTCGGCGGTGAGCCGGCCCAGCCCGGCCGCGCCGCCGGTCGGGTCGTACCCGGTGATCCGGTCCAGCATCAGCAGCATCGGGCCGGGCAGCCGCAGCGCGCCGTCGCAGTACTTCGCCGGACGCGCGGTCAGGTCGACGGTCGGGCCGGCCGGTGCGGCGAGCGCGGCCTGTTCCTCCACTGTGGACGGTAGACCCGGCTGGTCGACGAACGCCTCGGGCGGGAAGAACCCGAAGACGGCACCGAGCTGGAAGATGCTGACGTCGTCGGCGAAGCACTCGACGTCGAAGGAAACGATGATCATCGTACCGTTGCGGGAGATGTCGCGCAGCCGCGAGTGGGTGCGGACCACCTTCGTCTCCGGCGTGACGGCGCCGGTGATCGTGCCGGTGCCGTCGAGGTTGCGGAAGAGGAGATCCTTGTCGATCTCCACCGCGCAGCCGGCGTACGAGGCGAGCCAGCCGCACGGTTGCAGTACCACCTCCAAGAGCACCGACAGCGGCATGGTGTGTTCGGCGTTCTGCTCGAAGTACCAGGTCCGGTCGGGCACGTCGTACTCGACCGTGACCGCGCTGCCGATCTGCATGCCACCGAGCGGTCCCTCGGTCGCGGTGATGCGGCTCATGAAGTGGTACGGCGGTCCGGGCAGCCGGGCGACCGGGCGGTGCCCGTCGAAACGTTGGTACAGCTCGCCGAACGCCTGCGTGGGGCGGCCCCACGCGCAGGCGAGCAGCGACTCGTAGTCGAACCGCACCCCCTCCGCTTCGGCGATCGGCTTGTCGTCGTGGTAGCCGACGAGCCCGCCGAGCGTGTGGACGGGTACCGCCTCGCCGGTCTCCTGCTCGGCCACCGGGCCCAGCGAGCGCCACTGCTCCAGCGGCCAGTCCGGTACCAGCCGCAGCCCGACCCGCTTGGCGTGGAAGGCTTTCACGCCGTCGACGGTGCACAGCACGTCGGCGTACACGGTCGGTTCCGGGCCGGCGACCAGTTCGGTGACGAAGACCTCGTACGTCAGGTTGCGGCTGTCCGGCGTCACCTGGCCCCGGCAGCGCATCGGGTACGCCTGCCCCGGTACCGGCTCGAAGCGCCACGCGTCGTTGGCGACGGTGAAGCCGCACCCCGCGAGGTAGAACGACATCGCCTGCAGGCAGCCCTCGAACATCAGGGTGCCCGGCATGCACGGGTCGTTCTTGAAGTGCCCGGCGAAGAACCAGTCGTCCGGCGAGATCGGCGTCTCGGCCCGCAGGTACCCGCGGCCCCATGGCCCGCCGGTCGGGTCGAACTCCGCCACCGTCTTGAGGAGCTGCATGTCGCCGCTGCCGATCCGCGGTGACCGCACGTGCGCCCGGGTCGCGTCCCACGCCGGGCCGAAGCACTCGACCGGGCGGCCCTCGGCGAACGCCCGTACCGCATCGGCGTCGTAACTCCTTGGCGCACCGGCGATCGCGGGTGGGTCGACGGTCGCGGGGGCGGGTACGTCGCGCCGCGGGTCCCAGACCACGCCCGCGCTCGCGGCGAGTTCGGCGTCGGTGAAGAAGCCCGCCTGACCGTGGCGTACGGTCAGCCGGAGCTCGTCGCCGACGTAGCAGTCGTAGTGGAAGAAGAACAGCCGGACCCCGTTGTGCTCGGCGTGGTCGTCGATGTGGATCTCGTACCGCAGGGTCTCGCCCGGTACCGGCGGGCTGCCGTGGTACGTCAGCTCGCAGCCGAGCAGCCGGTAGATCCGCTCGCCCTTGTTGAGCAGGTCGGCACCGAGCCAGCTGATGAGCAGCAGGTCCGCCTGTCCCGCCTCGATCTGGATACCGGCCGGCATCCGGCCGGTCGCGTCCAGGTACCACGCGTCGGGCGTCACGTCGGTCTCGGTCCAGATCGTGCCGGTACCCATCGAGCCCGGTACCGCGTCGATCCCGGTGACCCGGTCGGCGAGCAGCATCGGCGGCTCGGGCATCCGGCACTGCCGCGCGTACCCGTCCTGCGCCGCGAACAGCGGCCCGAACAGGTCCGAGATCCGGCCGCTGGCAAGGTGTTCCAGTTGCGCGCGGTCGAACGCGGGCATGGCTGGCGACCGACTGTCCACTGTGGACGCCGGTGGCTCGGCGACCGACGGGCTACCGTCCACTGTGGACTGTTGCCTCGTTACGGGCGGCAACTGCGGCGCGCGGGCCATGACGGTGGGCGATGCGTGCTCCGGCAACCTGACCTCCGGGGGGTGGGCGGGGAGCGTGAGCACGCGTCCCCGGTCGTGGGCGGCCGGGCCGGCCGTGGCGAGATGGGCGAGCAGGGCGTCGGTGTCCACCGGTACGCCGGCGGCGACCAGCTCGGCCGCGACCCGGACGAGCTGGCGGACACTGCGCCCGTCGGGGGGGTCCAGCGCGACCGCGAGGTGCTCCCGGCCGCCGAGCGTGCGGCGGATCCAGTCGGTACACAGCCCCTTGGGTCCGTGCTCGATGAACACGCGTACCCCGTCGGCCCACGCCTTCTCGACGGTGCCGGCGAAGTCCATCGTGCCGACCGCCTGTGCGGTCAAGGCATCCGCGACGGTCTCGGCCGTCGGCAGGTACGCGCTGTCGGTGGCGCAGCTGTAGAACCGTACGCCGGGCGGCGGCGTGGTCGGCCGGCAGTGCAGCCGCCACCACTCGTCGCGTACCTCGGCCAGTTCGGGTACGTGTACCGCCAGCTCGTACGGGATCGGCAGGGTGTACGCGGCGTCGAGCCGGCCGAGGGTACGCTCGCACGCGGCCACCTCACCACCGATCACCACGGAGTCGGGGGCGTTGACGGCGACCAGGTGTACGGCCGGCTCGCCCTGCAGCACCTTGCGGACCCGGTCCGGGTCGGCGCCGACGAGGTAGTTGCGCCACCGGTCGCCGACGATCCCGCGCCGGGCCCAGGCCCGGTGGATGGCCGCGAACTCCCCGGCGACCTGCCGGCTGAACATCCCGGACGCGGTCATCTCCTGGACGAGCCGGCGCATGTCGATCCAGACGCCAAGCGCCACAAGGGCGTTGGACTCCCCGGCGGAGTACCCGAGAGCCGCCCGCGGCGTGATGCCCAGGATCTCCCGGCTGATCGTCGCGTGCACCTGGCTCAGCAGCGCGGTGCCCCAGATCTGGTCGAGTACCTCCCGGGGTGCGCTGTCCGGCCCGTTGAACGCCCAGCCGGCGACCTCGCGCAGCGACCCGGACGCGGCCTCGATGCGCTCGACCAGATGCGGGAAGGCGAGCAACAGCTCCCGGCCCATGCCGGGGTAGGCGGCGAGGCCCCCGGTGAAGACGAACCCGACCTCGCCGGTGACCGGTGTCGCGCGGAAGGCGACCCCGTCGGGCTGCGGGCCGCCCCGCGACAGCCAGGTACGGGCGGCGTCGGCCTTTGCCACGCACTCGGTCTCGTCACTGGCGACGAGCACGAGCCGGGCCGGACCGTCCGGTGACTCCTGCCCGGCGTCCAGCGCGGCGAGCGTACCGGCCCGGTCGGCGCCGGAGTAGACGTACAGGCGCGGCGGCCGGTCCGCGACCCACGGCGCGCTCGTCGCGGCCCGAAGCCTTGCCACGGCGGGCTTCGCGTGCATCGGTACCACGACGACCTCCGCGGTCGTCTGGTCGAACGCGGGATCGGCGGGCGCCTCGGGACGGGGCCGGGCCCGGTGGCGCAGCGCGAGCGCGGCCGCGGCGACGTCGACGAGACCCTTGGCGGCGTGGGCGTTGCCGAACAACGGCGCCGTATCGACGGTCAGGTCGGCGGCGGCCACGGGCTCGGCCGCCCCGCCGGGCGAGGCGGTCACCGGCTCGGGCGAGCCGGTCGCCTTGTCCAGCACGGCGGTCACCGGCCCGGTCGACTCGCCGGGCGAGGCAGCCACCGACCGGGTCGCCTTGTCCAGCAAGGCGATCACCGGCTCGCCCGCGCGTTCGGCATCGGCGCGGCGCTTGAGGACGAGGACGACGGCGGCGTCGCCGGCGGTACGGTCGATGCCCAGATCCGCGAGGGCCTGCTGGTGCACCGGTTCGCTCGACAGGTCCACGGCGCCGACGAGGGCCGCGTCCACCTCACCGGTACCCAGTGCCCGGGCCGCGATCTCAAGCGCCACAAGGCCGGAGGCCTCCTCCGCCGAGACCGTGAAGCTCGGGCCGGCCACGTCGAGGAAGGCGTTGAGCCGGTTGGCGACGAGGTTCGGCATCGTGCCCAGGACACCGGCGCTGCGCAGTACGGGCGTGATCCCGTCGCGCAGTTCGGCGGGCGCGCGCCACCGGGCGCCGTACCGGGCGACCTCCGGGTCGGCACCCATGCCGACGAGGACCATGGTGCGCTCGCGGGGAAGGTCGAGTCCGGTGACCGCCTCCCGGGCGGCCTCCAGGACCAGCAGTTGCTGGGCGAGGGTCTGCTTGAGGTCCAGCGGGGGGAAGCGCAGCCCGTCCATTGCGACGTCGACGGACTCGCGGCGCGCACCGCCGCCGGTACCGGTGAACACCGCGCGCCGCAGGTCGTCGACACCGTTGCCGGTACCGACCCGGGCACCGATGGCGACGATGGCCACCTCGCCGTCGGGGCGGCGCACCGGTACCGGCGCGGGGGAGACCGACGTGCCGGCGTCCCACGCGTCGACGATCAGGTGCGCGTTGTTGCCACCGAAGCCGAATGCGCTCACCGCGGCCCGGCGCGGGCCGGTCCACTCCTCGGCCTCGTGCAGCAGCCGCAACGGCGTACCGGCCAACGCCTCGATGGGTTCGTCAGCGTGCAGGGTCGCCGGCCGGATCCCGGCGCGCATGGCACCGAGTACCTTCAACAGACCCGCGACCCCCGCCGCGGTGATGAGGTGACCGACGTTCGACTTCGCCGACCCCGCCGGCAATCCGTGGTGCGACGCGAAGACCCGGGCCGCACTGCGTACCTCCGCGGCGTCCCCCACCGCCGTACCGGTCGCGTGGCACTCGAGGAGCGTGACCGTCTCCGGTGCCACACCGGCCACCTCGTACGCGCGGCGCATCGCGCGCTCCTGGCCCTCCTCGGCCGGTACGAGCAGGCCGGCCCCGCGCCCGTCGTTGGACAGCCCGACGCCCCGGATCACGCCGAGGATCGGCCGGTCCGCCGCGACCGCGTCGGACAGCCGCATCAGTGCGACGAACGCCGCGCCCTCCGCCGGTACGAGACCGTCGGCCTGGCGGTGGAACGGGCGGCTGCGCCCGGTGCGGCTCAACGCCGACAGCGCGGTGAAACCGGTGTGGATGAACAGGTCGTCGGCGCAGTTCACCGCGCCGGCCACCATCAGTTCGGCGGTACCGTCGTGCAGCCGGTCGCAGGCGAGCTTGACGGCGTACAGCGACGAGGCGCACGCCGCGTCGAGCGCGAAGGCACCCGCGCCGAGCCCGAGTGCTTGCGCCACAACGTGTGCGGGCAGCCCGGACATGAACCGGTTGCGCGCGTCGGGCCGGTGTGCCGCGTGACGCCACACCTGCTCGGCGTACTCGACCATGCCCGCCGACGGGAACGACAGGTTGCCCATCACCAGCCCGGCCCGCGGCGCCGGCCCGTCCTGCCCGGCCTCGCGCAGCGCCGCCCGTACCGCGTGCAGGACCCACTGGTACTGCGGGTCCAGGTCGCCGCCGTCGAGCGGGAACCCGCGGACGTACCCGCCGACGTCGCTGCACGGCGTCTCCTCCGGCCCGGTCGGGGATCCGGTGAGGCGCCACCGCCCCTCGGGTACCCGGCTCAGGCTCGTCCGGCCGGCGGCGACGTTGTCCCAGAACGTATCCGCGTCCAGCGCGTCCGGCAGGACGGCGCCCCGCCCGACGATCGCAATCGGTTCGAAATTCATCGACGTACTCCTCAGGCCGGCCGGCGTACCAGCGAGACGCCCAGAAGTTCGGCGCGGACCGAGCCGTCCTCGGCGAGGAAGGCGATGTCGCACTCGGCGGAGTCCGCGTGCACCTCCCGGGCCGTGACCACGCACAGCGTCCGGCCGTCGTAGAGCCCGGCCTGGTACGCCCGGTACTCCGCGACCCCCATCGGCAGCGACGCACCGCCGAGCACCTGCTCGCCCCACAGCAGCGCCAGTTGCAGGCCGCCGTCGATCGCCGCCGGGTCGGTGTGCCAACCGCTGCCGACCCAGCCCAGATCGCGGACGCCACCGAGGACCGCGGCCGCGCCGGACGGCGAGACGCCCTGCACGCGGTGGATCGCCTGGAACGACGGGCCGTGGAAGAGAACACCGCTGTCGTACGCCCGCTGCTGCGCGGGTCGCAGATCGGCCGGTACCTGCCAGGTCAGCGGACCGCCGTCGGTCGGTGCCGCGTGCGCCCGGTAGTGGCGCGCGTCCCCGTCACCGAGTACCTCCAGCGCCAGCGGAGCGGTACCGTCGCCGCTGCCCTGCACGGTCAGCCGGTCACCACCGTTGCTGAACCGCTCCAGACCGATCCGGCGCAGCACGCTCACGTCCCGGATCACGGTCGGCTCGTCGGGCAGCCAGGCCTTCGCCGCCGCGGTGAACCACTCCAACACCAGGGCGACGGGTACCACCGGGGTGCCGTCGATCCCGTGGTCGGCGAGGTACGGGTGCGAGCGGGAGTTGACCTGGATCTCGCCGCGGGCCGTCCGTACCCCCGCGCCGTCGATCGGGCCGGCCGCATCGCCCGCCGCGATCACGACGTGTGTGTCGGTCGCCGCACCGGTCAGCTCCGCGACGAACGCGCGCGCCCCGGCGTCGATCGGGATCAGCGGTACCCCCTGGCGCTGGAAGTGCTCGGCCAGCGCCGGGCTGACCATGCCGCCTTCCCACGGACCCCAGGCGATCGACGCGACCCGCAGGCCCGGGCGGTGCGCGCGCTGGGCGTGCGCCACCTGGTTGAGTACCTCGTTGGCGATCGCGTAGTCGCACTGGCCCGGGTTGCCGACGTGCGCGGAGATCGACGAGAACAGGCACAGTACCGTCAACGGGTCGTCCGCGGTCGCGGCGAGCAGTGCGCGCAGCCCGTGTACCTTCGTGTCGACGACGCGGTCGAACTGCTCGTCGGTCTTGTCGATGATGCGCTTGTCGGCCAGGACACCGGCGGCGTGCACGATCCCGGTGACCGGCCCCCACTGCGCCCGTACCGTGTCCAGCGCCGCCCGTACCGCCGCCTCGTCACGGGCGTCGACGTCGACGTACCGGACCTCCGAGCCGGCGGCCCGGATCGCGGCCAGCGTCTCCTGGATCTCGCGCCCGGCAAGGACATTCGCGACCGTGGTGTTGACCTGGGCGGGTGTGGGCGGGCGGCCGGTGGCCTGCTTGGCGTGCTCGACGACCAGCCGCCGGAGCGCGACCTCGTCGGTGACGCCGGCCAGGTACGCGGGCTCGTCCGCCAGCGGGGTACGGCCCAGCAGGACCAGCCTCGGCCGGCTGTGCTGTGCCAGCGCGCGCAGGGCGTGCGCCGTGACACCGCGTGCGCCGCCGGTCGCGACGATCACCGAGTCGGGCGTGATTACGTTGGTACCGGCCGGTTCCCGCTCGGCGACGACCGCCTGCACCGTGGTGCGGGTACCGTCGGCGCGCAGGCCGATGTCCAATGTGGACCCTCCGGCGAGCAGCTCGTGGACGATCGCGCCCGCGATCGCGGCCGGGTGCCGGTCGCCGCGCTCGCAGTCGATCGCCTTCACCGACGCCGACGGCCATTCCCGCGCCGCCGTACGGGTCAGCCCCGCGATGCCACCGAGCCACGCCCGTACCGGGTCGGCGCCCCGCGCACCGAAGTCACCTCCCGTGTCCTGCACCGTGACGAACACACCGCCGTGGTCGGTGAATCTCGTCCCGACGGTACGGGCGACCGTGAACGCGCCCTTCTGGACGGCGAGGGCCTCATCGACCGTACGGACGTCGGCCAGGCCGCCGAGGTGCACCACGCCGTCGGCGTCGGCCGGCACGTCCGCCCGTACCTCAGCGGTGATGCCGTGCGCGCGAAGCCGGGCGACGACGTGGTCGGCGATGCCTGTACCGTCGTCGGTCACCACCATCGTGCCCTTGCGCAGACCGGGAAGCGCGAACCCCGGTGCGGTGGCCGGCCCGACCCGTACCGCCCGCCGGGTCAGCCCTGTATCGACCGGGATCTCCCGAACCGGTACCGGTTGGGTGGCTCGCAGGTGGTTGATGATTTCGCCGAGGGTGCGCAGTTTGGCCAGGTGCATGGGGTCGACGTCGGGCAGGTTGGGTTCGTTGCGGCGGATGGTGGCGAGGATCTCCACGCGCTTGATGGAGTCGATGCCCAGATCCGATTCGAGGTCCATGTGGCCTTCGAGCATGTCGACCGGGTACCCGGTCTTGTC
>DASXRC010000092.1:0-50798 GCA_036506795.1 Micromonosporaceae bacterium | reverse complement strand
TGGAGCGGGTGAGGGGAATCGAACCCCCACTGTCAGCTTGGGAAGCTGATGTTCTGCCATTGAACTACACCCGCGGGCGGCCCCACTGTACCTGCTCGGTCAACTGCGGCGCAGCCTCGCCCCGGCCGGTCAGTTCCTGGTCGAACGCTGGGCCGGTGGACGCCGGACTGGATCGCGCCAGAGGACGACCGTGGGGCGGGCGGCCGCCGTCATGCCGCGCCCGGCGCCGGAGGACGGGCCGTGCCGTGCCACCATTGCCACGTCCACGGTGAACTCGAACAGCCGCCAGTCCACGTACGGCGCCGCTCGCACGCGAGTCGCCACGCTGTGCACCTTCGCCGGGTCGTCGACCGGGCGTGCGCGGCCGGCGAGGTACGCCTCGTCGTCGCTGTCCTCCGGTGGGAACGAGTGCAGTGCGTACCGCCCGTCGCGCTCCAGGTCGCGCCGCTTCGGTGAATCCAAAACGAAGCAGAAGAGGCCGTCGTCGGTGATGACCGGTGACACCGGGTGCACCCGAGGACCACCGTCCGCGCGTACGGTCGCCAGGTAGCCCAGGCCCGGCCCGTACTGCTCGAGGAGGGTGCGGATCGCCTCGGCCAGCCTGGGCGACGCCGCGGAGAACTCGGACCACGATGCCATGACCCGACTCTATCGAACATGTGTTCGAGATCGGTAGTCGGAGGCGGCTACTCACCCAATCCGGGCATGGCCGTTATCGTGGGTCAATGCTGCTCTCCGACCGGGACCTGATCGCCGAGATCAAGGCCGGCAGCCTCCAGCTCGACCCGTTCGAACCGGCGCTCGTCCAGCCGTCCAGCATCGACGTCCGGCTTGATCGTCTGTTCCGCGTCTTCAACAACCACCTCTACACCCACATTGATCCATCGGTACGCCAGGACGACCTGACCTCCGAGGTGGCGGTGCCGGACGGGGACGCGTTCGTGCTGCATCCCGGCGAGTTCGTGCTCGCCTCGACGTTCGAAGTGATCACACTGGGCGACCAGCTGGCCGGTCGGCTGGAGGGCAAGAGCAGTCTTGGTCGGTTGGGTCTGCTGACCCACTCGACGGCCGGGTTCATCGACCCGGGATTCTCCGGCCACGTCACGCTCGAACTGTCCAATGTGGCCAATCTGCCCATCACGCTGTGGCCGGGCATGAAGATCGGGCAGCTGTGCATCTTCCGGCTCTCCTCGCCGGCCGAGCACCCATACGGCTCGGCCGTCTACGGATCCCGGTACCAGGGTCAGCGCGGGCCGACGCCGAGCCGCACCTGGCAGAACTGGCGGACCTGGCCGCTCCGCTGACCCGGCCCGGACACCCCAACTCTGACGGAGTTGGGCACTCGGACGGCGGTTGAGGCCCCAACTCTGACGGAGTTGGGCGATCGTGGCGGCCCGGACACCCCAACTCTGACGGAGTTGGGCGAAGAGAAGCCACCCAGCGAGCGCGCGGCCGGCAAGGAGGCTGCCCCCAGGAAGAAGGTGGCCCCCACCCGTGATGTGTGGGAGCCACCTTCGTGCCGGCCGGGGCGGGGGCTGCGCGACGGGGGACACGCGGCGAGAACCCGGCCGGCTGGGGGAGGCTAACCAGGACGTCCGTAGCTGTTGACGGGTCCGTCGTCGACGCGCTTCATCCGCACCGGCACCCCGGGCTGCGACGCATGCACGACCCAGCCGCCACCGACGTACATCGCCACGTGGTGCAGGTCGCTGTAGTAGAACACCAGGTCACCGGGGCGCAGGTTGGCGCGGCTGACGTACGGGATCGAGTACCGCTGTTTGGCGGCGTTGTGCGGGAGGTAGACCCCGGCCCTCGCCCAGGACGCCATCGTCAGCCCTGAGCAGTCGTACGAGTTCGGGCCGTCCGCGCCCCAGACGTACGGCTTGCCGATCTGCGCGCACGCGAACTTCGCCGCAACGCCGGCCGCCCCGCCAGGGTAGGTGTACGGGCAGGGCGCCGGCCGCAGCGAGCCGAGACCGCCCGAGGTCCCGTACGCCGCCAGCCGCAGCTGCTGCAACTTCTTGATCTCGGCGTTGATGGCCTTCGTCTTGGCCGTCAGCTCGGCGTCCTCCCTCGCCAGCTGCGCGAGCAGGGCGTCGAGCGGTGCCTTCTGCGCGTCGAGCTTGGCTTTGAGGTCGGCCGTCGACTTGATCTGCTGCTGCTGACGGCTGGCGAAGATGTCGAGCAGGGCAAGCTGGTCCGCGAACGTCGCGGGCGAGCCGCTGGACAGCAGCGCGTTCATCGCCGCGGCGTTGCCGCCCTTGTACGCCGTGGAGGCCGCCTCGCCGACCTTCGACATCGCGAGGTCGACCTGGACCTGCAGGGGCCGAATCCGCTGCGCGAGCTTGTTAGCCTGCTTCTTCTTGGTCGCCATGTCCTGGCGCATCGCGTTGTGCTTCTCGATGATGGGCTCGAGCTTGTTCCACGCCTCATCGATCTGCTTTTCAAGCTCGGACACGCTCGGTGAGGCGTGCCCGGCAGGAGCGCCGAGCAGCGCGACGGCGACCGAGACCACCGCGGAGAGCGCGGCGGTGAGGAGGGAGCGACGCAATCGGGGGTGGGCTGATGCGGGCCGCGGTCCAGCGGACCGCCAGGCGTGGCTTGCCACCGAGGTCGGTACTCCTTCTTCCCTGACCGCCTACCGGGTTAGCTGACGGGTTCGGGCGGGAAGGTCGCCCTACCGCGGGCCTGTGGCAGCGCCCGCCGATTCACCCCAAGTGGGACGCGGGTCCCCGGCTCATGAAGCCAGACTCGGCGGTGTCGGGACCGGGGTCACCCGGGCGGAGACCGACATCCGGCTCGACGATCCCCCACATTAGAGAGCGCGAAATCGGCGCGCAAGCCGAACGACACACAAGTTCGATGCGTATATCTGACGGTCGCTGACCGTATCCAGAATGCGCTCCATTCGATGGACACATATACGCCGTCGACGCGAGGATTTGAGGTCGTCCACAATCGAGCGGCATTCCCGGTGGGGACACATTGCTCGGATTTTCCCGATACGACCGCGGCGCCGCGGCGATTCGGTCCGGGTTCGACGGCGAACGGCGACAGGCATCCCCCGAATGGGTTCGATGCACCGTCGAAAAGTGCACCCGGCTAGCTGGATCGTGCCGGCCTATCGGTCGTTGGGTTGATCGCTCTGCTGTGCGCGGCACCCACCGCCGATACTCCCTGGCCGCGACAGAGTTCGGCGTGCCACCGGACATGCTGCGGGCGGTGTCCTATCTGGAATCGCGACTCGCGTCAGCCCACGCGGCGGAAGCCGGCGACCGGCATGCTGTCGATGTACGCCATCTTCACCGGAACGCCGGGATGGGACGCGTGCACCATGAGCCCGTTGCCGACGTACATCCCGACGTGGTGCAGATCGCTGTAGAAGAAGACGAGGTCGCCGGCGCGCGCGTTCGCCCGGCTCACGGCCGTGCCCTGGCCCCACTGTGCACCGGTGTAGTGGGTCAGGCTGACGCCGGCGGCCCTCCACGAGTACTGCGTCAGGCCGGAGCAGTCGAACGAGTTCGGGCCGTTCGCTCCCCAAACGTACGGATCGCCGATCTGCGCGCAAGCCGTTTTCACGGCGACGCCTGCCGGGCCGCCCGGGTAGACCGCCGGACAGGACCCGATGCGCAGGGCCCCGCCGCTCGTGGTGCTCCCGTACGCCTGGCGTAGCAGCACCTGCAACGAGGCCATCTCCGCGTTGATCTGCCTCTTCCTGGCGGCGAGCTCGGCATCCTGCTTCTTCAGCGTCGCCACCAGCGCGTCGATCGTCCGCTTCTGCGCGTCGAACTTCGCCTTGACCGCGGCTACGGACGCGATCTGCCGCCGCTCCGACGCGGCGAGACGGTCAAGCAGCGTCAGCTGGTCCACGAGCGTGGTCGGCGACCCGGTCAGCAGGATCGCGTTCATCGCGGAGAGCGGACCGCCCTTGTAGTACTCCGACGCGATGCCGTCGACCCGGACGAGCGCCAGGTCCACCCGAAGAGACAACGGCTGGATGCGCTTCTGAAGCTCGGTCGACTTCTTCTGGTTCGCCTTCAGCTGACTGTGCACCTTGTTGTACTGCTCGATGACCGGCTCGAGCTTCGCCCACGCAGCGTCGATCTGCTTCTCGATCTCGGCGGGATTCGGTGTGGCGTATGCGTGGGTCGCCGGCACCACTCCGACAAGGGCGACGGCGACCGCTGCGACGAGGGCGCGGAGGACGGAGCGGGGGCAGGAGATGTGCGCATGCGCACGCGGGCGTGGGGTTGCCACGGGGTGCCGACTCCTTCCACCGACACGAGCGCGGGGGACGCCCGCCAGATCGGCGGTGTCCGGCGAGTGGCTCCGGGGGCTGGAGACCAACATCCCGGCCGGACGCTGCTCAACATAGGGAACGGCGTACGCCCAAATCAAGCCAAAGGCGAATCACGTTCGCAGCGCGGTCGGCCGGCCACGATCCGTACACGGACGGAAGGGAGGTCAACCTGGACGTCGGGCGCCGGTGTACGCCATGTTCTGCATGTCCGCCATCTTCACGGGCACACCGGTGCGGGACGCGTGGACGATCAGTCCATTGCCGACATACATCCCGACGTGGTGCACGTCGCTGTAGAAGAAGACGAGGTCGCCGGTGCGCAGATCGCTCCGGGCGACCGGCGTGCCCTCATTCCACTGCGCGCCGGTGTAATGCGTGAGGGTGACGCCGGCGGCCTTCCAGGCGTACTGGGTCAGCCCTGAGCAGTCGAACGAGTCGGGCCCGGCGGCGCCCCACACGTACGGATCGCCGATCTGGGCGCACGCGGTCTTTGCGGCGATTGCGGCCGGCCCGGTGGTAGGCACCGCCGGGCACTTGCCGCCGATGTAGAGCGAACTGGTCGACGTGGTTGGCGTCGTCGTGTTGGCCCTGGCCGCCGCTGCGGCGCGGGCGGCCGCCTCGGCGCGGGCGGCGGCCGCGCGTGCCGCAGCCTCGGCCGCCACCAGCCGGTCATGCAGCGCCTGCAGGCGTTTGATCTCCGCGTCGATCTGAGTCTTCCGCTTGGCCAGATCCGCCTGTTGCCGCTTCTCGGTGGCGATCAGCGTGTCGAGGGTCTTCTTCTCCGCGGCGTACCGGGCGCGTTGCGCGGACAGCGTCCCGATCTGCTGCCGCTCCGATCGCGCCAACCGGTCGAGCAGGTGGAGCCGGTCGCCCAGCTCGGTCGGCGAGCCGCTGCTCAACAGCGCGTTCAGCGCCGCGACCGATCCGCCACCGCGATAGTAGGTGGCCGCGAGCGCCGACACTCGGTCCTCGGTGTCCTGAACGGTACGGCGGAGCGGCTCTATCCGCTTGGCCAGGGCGGCCGACCGCTTCTGGTTGCTGGCCAGCTCGGAGCGCACCCGGTTGAACTGTTCGATGACGGGCTCGAGCTTCTCCCAGGCCGCATCGATCTGCTTCTCCACGTCGGCTGACGTCGGATCCGCGTACGCGTGCCCGGCCGGTGTCGCGGCGACCAGCGTGGCGACGGCGAGGGTGACGAGGACACGAACGACAGGGCGCGGCCGCGGGCGTACCACGGGTACGGACTCCTTCCCAGCCCGGCGTGCCCGGATGGGGTTTGCCGGCTCGCCCGCCCGGCGTCTCTTGGGGAAATGGAGAGCGACATCCGGGGCGGACGCAAACCAACCCTAGGGAAGGCCATGTCGCCGAATCAACCGTCCGCTAACAGGTAATTCGGCACGCATTTGGGTCGCTACCGTAGGTTCGGCAAGCCTTTCCAGCGCATTAAGACGCGCCTTTGGAATGGCTTAAGCCGCGCCCGCCGCCTGCCCGACGACGGCGGTCAACACATCGTCCAATGTGACCACTCCGAGTGGGGACCGGCCGTCGCTCACGAGCACGATGTGCCGTCGCTCCCGCCGCATCGCGAGCAGCAGCTCGGCGAGCGTTCGATCGGGTGGCACGACGACGAGCGGACGGAGGAGCTCCGGAGGGATCGGCGCGAGGCGACGCGCACCCTCATACCCGATGACGTCCTTGACGTGCACGAACCCCAGTACGCGGCGCGTGGCTCGCTCCACGACCGGAAACCGTGACCGGCCCGATCGGGTGGCGAGCACCTCCAGCGAGGCCGGCGACACATCGTCCGTGATCGTGGCGACGGACGCCCACGGCCGCAGGGCGTCCGCCGCGGTGCGCTCGTTGAGCGCCAGGGCACCGGTGATGCGAGCGTGCTGCTCCGTGCCCAGCAGTCCCTCGGTGTTCGCCTGCGCTACGAGCCCCGCCAGCTCCTCGGCGGTGAACACCGTCTTCACGGCGTCGGTCGCCTCGATCCGCCAGAGGCGCAGCACCCGCCGGGCGGCCCACCGCATCGCGACCAGCAGCGGCTTGGTGGCGACGCAGAACGCGAGCATGGGCGGGCCGAGCCAGACGACCAGGGCCTCCGGCCCGGCCAGCGCGATGTTCTTCGGCACCCCCTCGCCGACGACCGTGTGCAGGAAGACGATGATGCCGAGCGCGAGCAGGAACGCCACGCCATGGACGGCGCCCTCCGGCAGCCCGGCCGCGTGGAACGGTCCCTCCAGGAGGTGGGCCAGCGCGGGTTCGGCGAGGGCACCGAGGCCGAGTGAGCAGATCGTGATGCCGAGCTGAGCGCCGGCGATCATCAAGGGGATCTGGTTCATCGCGGACAGCGCCCACCGGGCGCGACCCGAGGTCGCCGACATTGGCTCGATGATGGTGCGCCGGGAGGCGATCAACGCGAACTCCGCGCCGACGAAGAACGCGTTGCCCAGGAGCAGGGCGATCGTGACGAGGACCCTAGCCATCGGAGCCCTCCAACCGCTCCATCCGCACCTGCTCGATGCGGTGCCGGTCGACCTCGACGACTGTGAACTCCCAGCCGGCCTCCTCGACCGTCTCACCGACGTTCGGGATGTGGCCAAGCCGCGCCATCAGGAACCCGGCCAGCGTCTCGTACGGGCCCTCGGGTAGCCGGAAGCTGGTCTGTTCGGCCAGCTCGTCCTCGCGCAGCACGCCGTCGACCAGGTACGCCGGCCTCACCCCGTCCGGAGCGGTCAACTCGATCGCGGTCACGTCGTCGCCGACCTCCACGTCGTGCTCGTCGGCGATCTCGCCGACCAACTCCTCGACCAGGTCCTCGACGGTCACGACCCCGTCCGTTCCGCCGTACTCGTCCACCACGATCGCGATGTCACTGCCTCCGGAACGCAGCGCCGACAGCACACCGTCGAGGTCGAGGCTCCCCGGCACGTACAGCGGTTCACGGGCCACCGCCGCCACCGCCGTGGTCGGCCGTCGCGCCAGCGGTACGCCGAGGGCGTCGGTCACGCCGATCACGCCGGTGACGTGGTCGAGGGTCTCCTCGTACACCGGAAACCGGCTGTACCCCGTGTCCCGAACGGTTGCGAGCAGGTCATCGATCGTCACGTCGGCACGGACGGCGATGACGTCGACCCGCGGCGTCATCGCCTCGGCCGCACGCTTGTCCCCGAACCGGATCGTGCGCTGCAGGAGCACCGCGGTCTCGGTGGGCAACGTGCCGGCGCGCGCCGACATGGCGGCCAGCAGGCCTAGCTCCTCGGGTGACCGGGCACTGGCCAGCTCCTGCTGCGGCTCGATGCCCAAGCGGCGTACGACCCAGTTGGCGGAACCGTTCAGCGCGGAAATCAGCCAGCCGAAGATGGCGGAGAACGTCCGCATCGGCGCCGCGGTCCCGAGCGCGGTTGGCATCGGCCGGGCCAGTGCGGCGTTCTTGGGGACCAGCTCACCGAAGAGCATGGAGAGCAGGGTGGCGAGCGCCAGCGCGAGGCCGTGCGTGACGGCATCCGTGGCGGAGCCGGCGACCAGGCGTACTACCGGAGTGAAGATTTTGGCGAGCGCGGGCGCGGCCAGGTAGCCGGTCAGCAGCGCGGTGATGGTTATGCCCAACTGCGCGCCCGAGAGCTGGAAGGACAGCTCATGAACCGCGCGCTGGACCGTCCGGGCGCGGCGGTCGCCGCCAGCGGCGCGTTGGTCGATCTCCGCCCGGTCGACGGTGACGAGCGAGAACTCGGCCGCGACGAAGAATGCGTTACCGGCGGTCAACAGCGCGAAGGCGACCAGCGGGAGGAGCGTAGTCAGCAGCAGCTCGTCGATGATCGGCTCACCTCGGACCCGATTCTGTCACGGACACGCCTGGCCGGAGATATGGGCGAAACGTGGCCGTTCAGGGGTTGCCCACGGGCCTCCATGATCGCAATGCTGGCTGTCGATATCCGGAATGGTCGGCAGGGGCGCTATGCGAGAGATGTGGGCCGGGGGCGTCCTCGGGATCGTGGTTGGCTTCCTCGTCGGCCACCTACATGCGCGCGCCCAGCGCGCACGGGTGGACCTGACCAAGACCAAGGAGATGATCCCCGGCCTCAGGACGACGTTCTGGGCCCTGTTCCGCCATGCTGCCGGCCGCTGGCTCATCGTCGGGTCCGTGGTCATCGCCGTCGGGTACGTAGCGTTCCGTACGCCGGGCTAGGACGGCCCGGCTGGGTGGGCCGCCTGGTGGGCCCGGCGCCTAGGTTGGCCGCACCGAGCGGAGCAGGACGGTCGCCACATCCACGACCTCCACCTCGTCACCGGTCTCGCCGCTCGCCTGCTTCCCGGTCACGCCGTCGCCGAGCATGATGGAGCAGAACGGGCAGCCGACTGCGATCGTCGTCGCACCGGTGGCGAGCGCCTCCTCCACCCGCTCCACGTTGATGCGCTTGCCGATCCGCTCTTCCATCCACATGCGAGCGCCACCAGCGCCGCAGCAGAACGAACGCTCGCTGTTGCGGGGCATCTCGGTCAACCTCGACGGGCCGCCGCCGTTCAGCGCCGCCCCGAGCACCTCGCGTGGCGGCGTGAACACCCGGTTGTGCCGGCCGAGGTAGCACGGGTCGTGGTAGGTCACGCCGCCGTCCACCGGCCGAACCGGGGTGAGCCGACCGGCGGCGACCAGGTCGGCCAGCAGCTGGGTATGGTGTACGACCTCGAACTGCCCGCCGACCTGGCTGTACTCGTTGGCCAGCGTGTTGAAGCAGTGCGCACAGCTCGCGACGATCTTCTTGACGCCGGCCGCGTTCAGCGTCTCAACGTTCTGTTGGGCGAGCATCTGGAAGACGAACTCGTTGCCGATCCGCCGGGCCGGGTCGCCGGTGCAGGTCTCACCGGTGCCGAGGATCGCGAAGTCGACGCCCGCCTCGTGGAGCAGGGTGGCCACGGCGCGAGCGGTCTTCTTCGCCCGGTCCTCGAACGCGCCCGCGCACCCCACCCAGAACAGGTACTCGAAGTCGCCGCCGCCGGTCGCCCGGGGCACCTCGAAGTCGAGCCCCTTGATCCAGTCCTCTCGCGTGGCGGGCGGCGCGCCCCAGGGGTTGCCCTTGCTCTCGAGGTTGCGCAGCATCACGCCGGCCTCGGACGGGAAGTTGGACTCGATGAGCACCTGGTAGCGGCGCATGTCCACGATGTGGTCGACGTGCTCGATGTCGACCGGGCACTGCTCAACGCAGGCGCCGCACGTGGTGCACGACCACAGCACGTCCGGGTCGATCACGCCGCCGTCATCCGCGCCGCCGACCAGCGGGCGCTCGGCCTCGGCCAGGGCGAGGGCGTCGACGTTCGCGAGCTGCTCCTGCGTCCCCTTCTCGACTCCGGCGGCTGTCCTGCCACCGCCCGCTAGCAGGTACGGCGCCTTGGCGTACGCGTGGTCGCGCAGCGAGAGGACGAGCAGCTTCGGTGACAGCGGCTTGCCGGTGTTCCACGCTGGGCACTGCGACTGGCAGCGCCCACACTCGGTGCACGTCGTGAAGTCGAGCAGGCCCTTCCACGAGAACTGCTCGACATGGGCGACGCCGAACTGGTCGTTCTCGGGGTCCGCCTGCTCGAAGTCGAGCGGCCGGCCGCCGCTCATCATCGGCTGGAGGGCACCGAGCGATGGGCGGTCGGATCCAGAGCGCTTGAAGAAAATGTTGAAGAACGCGGTGAACCGGTGCCAGGCGACGCCCATTGTGACGTTCAGCGAGATCGTGATGACCCACGCCATGCTCACAATGATCTTGATGAGCGCGACGACGCTGATCGCCGCCGTGCTCGCCGGCAGGACCGAGCCGAGCGCGTGGCTGACCGGGGTGGCCCACGCCGGGTACTCGAAATGGCCGCTCGCGTCCGCGAATCCCCGGATGAGGAAGCCGCAGATCAGCACGACGACGATCACCCACTCGACGAAATAGGCCTGCCACATCGTCGAGCCGGCGAACCGCGACCAGCTCCGGCGGGTCGGTAGGTTGAGCAACCGGATGGCGATCAGGACGCCGATGCCGGCCAGGCCGAGCGCCCCGATGATCTCCGTTAGCAGCCCGTACGGCAGCCAACCGCCCAGGATCGGCAGCTCGAGGTTGGGGTTCACGACCTCGAAGTACGCCTGAAGGACCAGCGTGCTCAACGTGATGAAGGCGATCATCACGAACCAGTGCGCCGCGCCCACGACCGTCCACTTGAGCATCCGGGTGTGGCCGAGGGTCTCCCGCAGCATCGTCGCGGTCCGGACGGCCTTCCGGTCGCCTCGGGTCGGATCGGGCTGACCCAGCCTGATGACGGCGACGATCCTCCGGATCGCACGCACCGCGAGCGCCGCCGCGATGGCCGTGACCAGCGCGGCGAGCACGGTGGCCACGATCTGGACCGGCCCGAACTCGGCGTCGGCCGCCGCGGCGAGCGCGGTGACACTGCTCATCGAACGCTCCGCTCCTCGGCCTCTGCCGGCCGGACGCCAGCGTCGGCCCGGTTCTGCGGACACCCTAGGGCACGCAGCGGGAAGGGCGCGCTGGGAGGTCTCTCACACCCCCGCGAAAGGGCCTGATGGACCCAGATCGCCTCTTCTCGACATTACCCACAATGTGGATAACGTCTGTGGATAACTACAGCCAGGTAGTTCTACCGCCAGCGGGAGAGCACCAGGAGCGCCGCCACGAGCGCCCCGAATCCGACCCCGAGGTTCCAGAAGCCCCAGCTCGCCACCGGATAGGCGGTCTCGGAGAGGTAGTAGACGACCAACCACGCGATCCCGAACACGATCAACGACACGGCGCTGATCGGCAGCCACGTGGGGCTCGGCTTCCTGCTCGTCGTGGCGGCGGCCGGCCGCACGTCCGCCGGCGGCGTGTAGACCTTCTTCTTGCGGACCTGGGACTTCGGCACGGCACACTCCTGGTGGGGACGATCGACGAACACCACTCCTCGCCGACCCGGCGGGCGGCACCCGCTCGTCGCCGGCGGGTAGTGTTCGACCGCTAGCGTAGTCAAGTCGTCGCGCCCGATGCCACGGCGGGGCGTGACGCGCGTCGACTGCAGGAGGCGGTGGTGGAGTACACGTCCGGCACGTCCTCCTGGCCCGATGCGGTGCGGCGAGCCGTGCGTGCGCTCGTCCCGCGTCGCCGTGGTGAGCGCCGGCCGGGCTGGTCGCTCGGCGTGCCGGTCATCGCGCTCGCCGCCGGCATCCTGTTCACCACGACGGCCACCACGGCGGGCGGCACGTCCCTACGCGACGACCGCCGACCGGAGCTCGCCCAGTTGATCGAGGAGCGCAGAGCGCAGGTCGACGCCGCCAACTCCGAGGACGCCGCGCTTCGCGCGCAGGTCGAGGCCCAGTCCGACGCGCTGGCAGGCTCCGACCGGCCGATCGCCGACGAGGTGGCGCGGGCCAGCAGGTACCGGCTCGAGGCCGGGTACTCCGCGGTGCACGGGCCGGGCCTGACGGTACGCCTGAACGATGCTCCGCGCCGGGCCGACGGGGGTCGGCCGGCCGGCTCCGTGAACGACGACCTGCTCGTGCATCAGCAGGATGTTCAGGCAGTCGTCAACGCTCTGTGGGCCGGCGGGGCGGAAGCCATGTCAATCATGGATGTTCGGGTCATCTCAACGAGCGCGGTACGCTGCGTCGGAAACACGCTGCTCCTGCACGGGCGGGTGTACTCGCCGCCATTCAAGATCACGGCGATCGGCGACCCAGCGAGGATGCGAACATCACTCGCCGTGTCCCCGGGCGTGCAGCTGTTTCGCGACGCGGCCGCCGCCTACGGGCTCGGCTACCAGGAAGTCGTGGAGGGTAACGTGAAAGTGCCGGCGTACGACGGTGGCGCCGCGCTGCGCTACGCCGGCGTCCCGAAGTGAGCATCGCGAGCCGACCGTGAGCACCGACCCGAACAGCGCGCCGCCGAGCGGCCGACACCACGCACCGGATGCCGACGACGCCACCGCCGTCATCCCGCGCCTCATCGAGCTGTCCGCGGCAGTGCAGAGCCTGGTCATGCGGACCGACTCCGCGGCGGCCAGGGAGGAGCCCTCGGCGGAGGCCGAACACAGGGCAACCATCCTCGTCCGGCCGTTCGTGCCGGTCAACGACGCGTCGACGGTGATCCGCACGCCGCCCGCCTCCGACGACACGACGGTGCTGCCCGTGGTGCCCGACGCGGACGAGACCACCGTGCTGCCCGCCGTACCCCTGGGAAATCCCGCCCCGGCACCGGCCGCGGCCGACGGCTATGACGACGGCGGACCCGGCGCCGCGGCCGCGGCGGACGCACATAACAAGACGGCGCCCGAGGCGCCCGCGCCGACGCAACGCCGGTGGGGTGCGCAGATCGTCCCCCTGCGAGCCGTACGCACCTCCGACGGCTATCGCAGCGTGCACTCCGAGCTGACTCGAACGACGGTCGGCACGATCGTTCGCGCGACCGTCCGCGGCTTCGGCGAGGCCATGATCACGTTCGGTCTCGTCATCCTGATGTTCGCGGCGTATGAGGTCTGGGGCAAAACGGCGATCATCGACGCGCATCAGGAGGACATGAACCGGGCGCTGTCCCAGGTATGGGATGAGCCCACCGGCCCGACGGTGGGTCCGACGCCGACCCGTGGCGCCAACCCGCTCGCCCCGCCGCCGGGCAAGGCGGTGGCGCGGCTGCACATTCCAAGACTCCACAAGGAGTGGGTGGTTGTGCAGGGGGTCGCCCCGAGGGACATCCGGTACGCGCCCGGGCACTACCCAGGCACGGCCATGCCCGGTCAGGCCGGCAACTTCTCCATCGCGGGCCACCGGATCCCCGCGATCTTCTGGAACCTGGACGACATGCGCTCCGGCGACAAGGTCGTGGTGGAGACCCGGGACCACTGGTACGTCTACGAGGTGACCCATGTCGTGGTCGTGAAGCCGACCGCGATCGAGGTGGTCTCCCCGGTCCCGCCGGGCGAATCACCGGGAAACCTCATCACGCTGACAACGTGCAACCCGAAGTTCGACAACTATCAGCGGCTGATCGTGCACGGCACGCTGCTCGACGACCAACCCCGCTCGGCGGGTCCCCCGTCGGCGCTGGAGGGCTGAGCGATGTACGCGTGGATCTGGCGTCACCTCCCGTTCGGGCTACGCGGCAAGATCGCCGGTTCAGTGGTGCTCGTCGCGGCGGTTGGCGCCCTGCTCTGGTACGTCGTGTTCCCGTGGGCCGAGCCGCTGCTGCCGTTCGACGACGTGCAGGTGACCCAGGACTCCGGTGAGCAGAGCCGGCCGGGCGGACCGGGTTTCCCGGCGGGGACGCCGGAGCCCAGGGCGACCGGCACGATCGATCCCTACGCGGTGCCCTACCGGACCGACACTAACAATCCTGAACCGACCCAGACTCCGAGCCGGTGAGCGGCGTGCGCATCCTCGTCATCGACAACTACGACTCGTTCGTTTTCAACCTCGTCCAGTACCTCGGTCAGCTCGGCGCCGAATGCGTGGTGCGGCGAAACGACGAGATTGATGTGGCCACCGTCGGCCGCACCGGCGCCGCCGGGGTGCTGCTCTCGCCCGGTCCCGGTACGCCGGAGCGCGCGGGCAGCTGCCTCGAGCTCATCTCGGCGTACGCGCACCGCCTGCCCATCCTCGGGGTGTGCCTCGGCCACCAGGCGTTCGGTGCCGCGTTCGGTGCCACCGTCACCCGCGCACCCGAGCTCCTGCACGGCAAGACGTCGCGCGTCCACCACCGCGGCGAGGGGGTGCTCGCGGGGCTGCCCGACCCGTTCACCGCGACGCGGTACCACTCGCTGGCCGTGGTCGCCGACACGCTGCCCGACGAGATAGAGGTGACCGGCTGGACCGAGTCCGGTGTGGTGATGGCGATGCGGCACAGGAGCCTGCCGATCGAGGGCGTGCAGTTCCACCCCGAGTCCGTGCTGACGGAGGGCGGCCACACGATGCTCGCCACCTGGCTGGACCGATGCGGCCTGCCTGAGGCGCTCGACCGCGCGCCGGCGCTCGCCGCCGAGGTCGAGGCGCGCCGCCGGGCCGCGTTCGCGACCGCCTGACCGGCGAACGGTCAGCCGGGTCGGTCAGGACGGTTCGGGACTGGGCGACGATTCGTTCGGCGTGGGCGAGGGCTCCGCGACGTCCACCCAGATCGTCACGGTCGTGCCCTTCTTCCTGGTCTGGCCGGCGCCCGGGCTCTGCTGAGAGACCCGGCCGGCCTGATCGGCCGACACGATCTCGCCCTGCACGACCCGGACCTTGAAGCCCGCGTCCTCGAGCAGGCGCTCCGCCGTCTCCTGAGTCGAATCGATGACCCTAGGGACCTGCACGAGGTTGTTCCTCGAGATCTGGACGTTGATCTCCGTGCCCTTCGGCTTCGCCTCGCCGGCGAACTGGACCTCCACGACGGTGCCCCTCGGCAGGGCGCTGTCGACCTCTTGGAACCTGGGTTTGAACCCGAGCCGTTCCAGCGTCTCCTTGGCCACCGCCTGGGTCGACCCGACGAGGTTGTTGGGCACGGTGACGGCATCCGGAGCCGCGCACATGGTCAAGCTCACCGATGCGTTGCGGTCGACCTGGGTGTTGGCGGCGGGGGTCTGCTTGGCGACCCGGTCGAGTTCGCACTTCCCGTCCTTGAGCTCGGGGCCGAAGGTGGGGGTCAACCCGGCGTTCCGGAGGGTCAACTCCGCGACCTGCCTGGTCTTGTCGACGACGTTCGGCACCGACACCTGGGCCTCCGCCTGCGGGTGATCCCGGTTGGCCAGATACAGGCCATAGCCGAGCGCAATGACGGCGAGCACACCGAGCGCGGCGAGCGAGGCGAGCACCCAGGCCGACGCGCGGCGCCGCCTGGCGTCGCCGACCCGGGCCGGCATCGGCCGCGTCGGCATGCCCCCGGGGCGCATCATCGGCGGCAGCACGACCGCGGTCAACTCGTCCTCACGCATCACCGGCGTTGCCATCACCGGCCGGCCGGCGGCCGCCCGGAGCAGATCGGCGCGCATTTCGCCGGCGCTCTGGTACCGGTTCAGTGGGTTCTTCGCGAGCGCCTTCAGCACGACCGCGTCGAGGTCCGGACCGACGTCCCGGTTCGCCTCGCTCGGCGGCCGCGGGTCCTCCCGCACGTGCTGGTACGCGACGCTGACCGGACTGTCGCCGACAAACGGCGGATGGCCACACAGCAGCTCGTACAGCACGCAGCCAGCCGCGTACACGTCCGAGCGGGCGTCCACCGCCTCGCCCCGGGCCTGCTCGGGCGACAGGTACTGCGCGGTCCCTATGACGGCGCTGGTCTGTGTCATGGTCGTCGCGCCGCTGGCTAGCGCCCGTGCGATGCCGAAATCCATGACCTTGACCTGGCCGTTCTGGGTGAGCATCACGTTGCCCGGCTTGATGTCACGGTGGATGATGCCGTGCCGGTGGCTGAAGTCCAGGGCGGCGCAGACGTCCGCGGTGATCTCCAACGCGCGCCGGGGCATCAGCCGGCCCTCCGCGGCCAGCACCTCCTTGAGGGTCCGCCCATTGACGAACTCCATGACGATGTATGGCAGGGTCTCACCGGTGGCGCCAACCTCTTCACCGGTGTCGTAGACGGCGACAATCGCAGGGTGGTTCAGCGAGGCCGCGTTCTGGGCCTCCCGCCGGAACCGCAGCTGGAACGTCGCGTCGCGCGCCAGGTCGGTGCGCAACATCTTGATCGCGACGTCGCGGCCGAGCCGTAGGTCACGCCCCCGGTGCACCTCGGCCATTCCGCCGTAGCCGAGCAGCTCACCGACCTGGTACCTGCCGCCACCCAGGACGCGGGCCTGCGCAGTCATCGTGTCTTTCGTCCTTCGGTCATCGCTACGTGCACACTCTGCGGTATCAGCGTCGAGCCCTCCAAAATCCTCACCCCGCCGGCGTCGTCCGTCTGTGCCAATGACGCTCGGGGAAGCGACCTAGGTTCCCCGCTCACCGGCGACGCGTACGCCAACCGCGCCAGGAAGGCGACGATCCCGGCGCACAGCAGGATGACCAGGACGCCGAGCACCACGGCGGCGATCACCACGCGGGATCTGGGCCCCGTCCGGGGCGCGACCTGCGTCCCCGGCGCGGCGTACGGATAGGCCCCCGGCGGCCGAGTGGGCACGGCCGCGGCTCCCCGAGCGTACGCCCCGGGGGGCGGGCCGACGGCCGGCACCCCGGAGGTCGACGCGGACGATACGGGGCGGGGGGTTGACGGGCCCCCGGATGGCCGCGCTCCCATCGCGGTCGGCGATCCACCCACGGCGACCGACCGCGCGGCGAGCGCCGCGGCCGCCTGCCGGGCGGCCGCCGCCAGGGCGGCAGCGCTCGGCCACCGGGTCGCCGGGTCCTTCGCCATGGCACGTTCGACGATCGCGCGGACCGCGGGCGGGATGTCGCGAGGCAGCGGTCGGGGTGTCTCGCGTACGTGCTTCATCGCGATTTCCAGCGGCGTGTCGCCGTCGAACGGCCGGTGTCCGGCGAGGCACTGGTATGCGACCACGCCGAGTCCGTAGACGTCGGAGTGTGGCGTCGCGGTGGCACCGGCGGCCTGCTCGGGCGAGATGTACGACGCGGTGCCGAGCATCGACCCGGCGGCCGTGAGCCGACCGACGAATGCGGATCGGGCGATGCCGAAGTCGGTGAGGACAAGCGTGCCGTTGGGCCGGACGAGCAGGTTGCCCGGCTTGACGTCGCGATGGACGATCCCCTTCTCGTGCGCCGCGTGCAGCGCTTCGGCCGCCTGAGCGACAAGCGCCATGGTCCGCGCCGGGGTCAGCCTGCCGACGCGCTCCAACGTCCGAGACAGCGGGTCGCCCTCGACGTACTCCATCACGAGGAACGCGACCGATTCGTCGCTGCCGTAGTCGTACACGTCGACGACGCCGGGGTGGTTGATCGTCGCCATCGTGCGGGCCTCGCCGCGGAACCGCTCGGCGAACCCGGGCTGCTCGACCAGCGCGGGCAGGAGGATCTTGATGGCCACGGTGCGACCGAGAACCTCGTCCGTGCCGCGCCAGACGTCACCCATGCCGCCGCTGGCGATTCGCTCGTCGAGGCGGTACCGGCCGCCGAGCTGAACACCGGAGATGAGCATGTCAGTCGCCCCCCCGGTCTTGGGTGACCGCGCGCATCACGCGCTGGGCGATGCGGGCGGCCTCGGCGCTGCCGCCGGAGCCGGCGTTCTGCAGCATGACCGCGACCGCGGAGATCGGCTGGCCGTCCTTCATCACGTAGCCGATGAACCAGCCGTGATCGGGCCGGTCGCCGTCCTGCGCAGTGCCGGTCTTGCCGCCGACCGTGTAGCCGTCGATCTGGGCGTTGGTCCCGGTGCCACGCTCGACGACGTTGACCATCATGCCCTGCATGGTTTGGGCGACCTGATCGCTGATCGGCCTGCGCAGCTCTTCGGGAGCCGCCCGGTAGTGGATCGTCGTCAGGTCCGGCCCCTGCAGCTGCTGCACGAGGTAGGGCCGCATCTGTACGCCGTTGTTGGCGACGGTCGCCGCGATCAGCGCGGCCTGCAACGGGGTCATCCGCACGTCACGCTGCCCGATCGCGGACTGCGCCACGGTGGCCGGGTCCTCCTGCCCGTCGGGCCGTTGCATGCCGCCGGTGTGGCTCGCCGCCACCGGCAGGCCGTCCGCGTTGAGCCGGCCGCAGGTCAGGTCGTCGTCCTCGAACCCGAACGCCCTGGCTGTGTCCTTGAGCACGGTGCCGCCGAGCTTGACCCCGAGCTGCGCGAACCCCGTGTTGCACGAATGGGTCAGCGCGTCGAGCAGAGACACCTGGGAGCCGGGGCAGATCGACGACGCGGCGTTGTGGATCTCCTGGGTGGTCTGCGGTGGCGTGTATGAGGAGCCGGCCGGGATCTTCGTGTCCGGCGTGTAGCCGTTCTGTAGAGCCGCCGCGGTGTCGATCACCTTGAACGTCGAACCCGGCGGGAGCGTCTCCTGGGTCGCCCTGTTGAGCAGCGGCTTGTCCGGGTCCTGTTCGAGCTTCGTGTACGCCGCCTGCGCCGCCGCGGCGTTGTGGCTCACGAGCGGGTTGGGGTTGAAGCTCGGCATCGAGACCATGGCCTGCACCGCGCCCGTGCGCGGGTCGATGGCCACGACGGCGCCCTTGTCCACGCCCTTACGGTTGTCAGCGAGCTGGGTCTGCGCGGTCTCCTGGGCCCGTCGGGACAGCGTGAGCAGCACGTTGCCGCCGGCCGTCTGGTCGCCGGTGAACAGGTCCCGGACCCGATCCGGGATGAGCTCGGTGCTGTTGCCCGCGAGGAAGTCGTTCTCGCTCTTCTCGATCCCGGTGGCCACGCCGTTGACCGGCTTGTAGCCCACGACGTGGGCGTACATTGAGTTGAACGGGTAGGTGCGCAGGTATTTGAGTTCGTCGTCGGTCGCCCTGCTGGTCGCCAGCGCCTTACTGTCCCGGCCGGCCGCGATGACGCCACGCTGGCGCTGGTACTCCGCGACCTGCACGCGACCGTTGTAGTCGCTGGTGCGGTACGCGTCCGCCTTGTACCCCTGAACCCAGTTCAGGTTCGCGAAGAGCAGCCCGAACAGCAGGATGACCACGACGCCAACCCGGCGGAGTGGAGCGTTCATGCCTTGCCCACCTCCGACGGCGACCCGTGCAGCGTCACCGTGGTGGACGGCGCGGGAGGCGGCGCGATGACCGGTGAGGAGGCGCTGGTGTGCGCGGGCCGTCGGGCGGCGTCGGAGATGCGCAGCAGCATCGCCACGAGCAGCCAGTTCGCCATCAACGACGAGCCGCCGGCGGAGAGGAACGGGGTGGTCTGGCCGGTCAGCGGAATCAGCTTGCTCACGCCACCGACGATGACGAACACCTGCAACCCCAGGGTGAACGCCAGGCCACCGGCGAGCAGCTTGCCGAATGAGTCGCGCACCGCGATCGCGGCGCGCAGACCGCGCTCCACGATCAGCAGGTAGATCACCAGCAAGGCAGAGAGCCCGAACAGACCGATCTCCTCGCCCATCCCCGCGAAGATGAAGTCCGTGTTCACCTCGGGGACCTGGGTGGGCTGCCCGGCACCGGGCCCCGCGCCGAACAGCCCGCCCGTGCCGAGCCCGAGCAGCGACTGGACGAGCTGGTAGCCCTCGTCGTGCGGCTTTGCGAACGGGTCGAGCCACACGTCGACGCGTTGCGAGAAGTTCAGGAAGGGTCCGCCGAGGCCAGCGCCGAGGGTGTACGCCAGCAGCGCGCCGCCGAAGAAGAGCAGCAGACCGATGATCAGCCAGCTGACCCGCTCGGTCGCGATGTACAGCGTCACCACGAACATGCCGAAGTAGAGCAGCGACGTGCCCAGGTCCTTCTCGAACACCAGCACCATGAGGCTCAGCAGCCAGACCACGACGACCGGACCCAGATCGCGGCCGCGCGGAAAGTCGATGCCGAGGACCCGCCGGCTCGCCAGCGACAGCACCTCACGCTTGCGTACGAGGTAGTACGCGAAGAACGACAGCAGTGCGAGCTTGGCGAACTCGCCCGGCTGGATCGAGAAGAACGGGTCGGCACCCGGCCCGATCTTGATCCACAGCTTGGCGCCGTTGATCTCCGACAGCCTGCGCGGCAGGACCGCCGGCAGCAGGACCAGGATGATGCCGGTTAGCCCCAGCGTGTACGCGTACCGCGAGATCGACCGGTGATCGCGGACCACCGCCAGCAGCACGGCGGCGCCCACGACGGCGGCGAGAGTCCACGCGAGCTGGCGGCCGCCCGCGCCCGAGAAGATCGGGAAATCGGGTCGCGCGGCCGGCTCTACCTGGGCGAGGTCCAGCCGGCGCAGGAACGCCACGCCGAGCCCGTTCAGCAGCGCGACCGACGGCATCAGGGCGGGGTCGGAGTACGGGGCGAGAATCCGGATCGCCACGTGCAGGCCGAGGAAGACCGCGGTCAGCACGGCGGCCGGAACCCAGAAGTCGCCGGTCAGGTGGCCGATCAGGTTCGCCTCGACCGTCCAGGCGTACCCAGCTACCAGCGCCATGGCGAACAGCAACAGCGCCAGCTCGGCGTTGCGCCGCGTCCGGGGTACGCGGGCACGCGGCGCACCGCCCGTGGCGGCGGGCGTGGCTGCCGGAGCGGCGGCGGTGGTCACAATCGCAGTCCTGGTCGCAGTCCCATGTGCTCAGTTGTCCGGGCGGCAGCCGGCCGGGTCGGTCACCGGCGGGACGGAGTCGGACGGCTGCGAGTCGGGCGTCGGGGTCACGTCGGGCGTTCCGGTGGCGCCAGCGGTCGGCGTGTGGCTCGGCCCCACCGTCGTCGCGGTCGCGGCCGGGGCGGTGCTAGCCGACGCCGACGGGCTGGGGTTGGGGCTGAGGCTGGGCGGGCAGGTCGGTTTGAGGTTGGGGTTCGCCGGGTCGTCGTCGGTCAGCTCGGCGAGCTGACGCTCGGCGTCGACCTCGCTCTTCGCCTGAATCCCCTGCCTGACCCGTTCCTGGGCCACCGAGGTGAGCTCGTCGAGCGTGGTATCGCTGGTCTTGTGGACGGTCGACAGGTCCAGGCCGGCGATCTGGCCGGGAACACCCTGGAAGACGGCGACCTGACCCTCCTCGGTCGCCCCGACGTAGTACTGGCGTTGGGTGACGCTCCAGCCGTACCAGAGGCCGCCGCCGAGCAGGCCGAGGAGCACAACGAGCAGCATCGTCGTACGCATCGGATGCCGGCGTAACCGATCGGTCTCCTCGTCCCGGGTACCCGAGCCGTTCGGTTCTGGCGAGGCCGCGCGCGGCGTGGAAAGGGCGGAGGCGCGCGCGGCGGGCGTCGAGCGATCGGCGGCGGTGCCCATGCCTCGGTCGCGGGCGGCCGCGCCGCCCACCACCGGCGCCTCCTCAACGATGTCCTGGTCGGTGGCGTCCGCGACGATCACGGTGATGTTGTCCGGTCCACCGCCGCGCAGCGCGAGCTGCACCAAACGCTCGACGCACACCTGCGGATCGGCGTACTCGCGAAGGCTCTCGGCGATCGTCTCGGCGCTCACGACGCCGGAGAGCCCGTCACTACAGATCAGGTATCGATCACCCGGAAGCACCTGACGCACCGAGTACTCGGGATCGATGTCCCGGCCGTCGAGGGCGCGCGTCAGTAGCGACCGCTGAGGGTGGCTGCTGGCCTCCTCGGGGCTGATCCGGCCCTCGTCCACGAGCATCTGGACGTACGTGTCGTCCTTGGTGATCTGGGAGAACTCACCGTCGCGGAGCAGGTAGGCGCGGGAGTCGCCGACGTGCACCATGCCCAATTTGCTGCCGGAGAACAGGGTCGCGGTCAGCGTGGTGCCCATGCCCTCGAGCTGAGGGTTCGCGTCCACGGTGTCCCGCAGGTGCTGGTTGGCCGTCTCAACCGCGTTTCGCAGGGCGTCGACGAGCGAATCGCCGGGGACGTCCTCGTCGAGCGGCGCCATCGCGCCAATGACGATGTTGCTGGCGACGTCACCGGCGGCCATGCCGCCCATGCCGTCGGCGACGGCGAGCAGGCGCGGGCCCGCGTAGACGGAGTCTTGGTTTCCGTCCCGGATCAGACCGCGGTCACTGCGGGCCGCATAGCGCAGAGTGAGGGTCATGGCCGTAACTCGAGGGACGTGCGGCCGATACGGATCGGCACGCCTAGGGGGACAGGGGTCGGTCCGGTGACCTTAGCGCGATCGAGGTAGGTCCCGTTGGTCGAGCCCAGGTCCTCGATGAACCACTGCCCGGCCCGGGGCACCAGCCGCGCGTGCCTGGCCGACGCGTAGTCATCGGTGATCACGAGGGTGGAGTCCTCCGCCCGACCAATCGTGATCTGTGCCTCACCGAGAGTGATCCGGGTGCCCTCCAGCGCGCCGGCCGTCACGACCAACTGGTGGGCCGCCCGACCCCGTTTCACCTTCGCCGGCCGGGCGTGTACCGCCGACGCGCCGATCCCCCGCGGCGTCGCGACGAGCCGACTCGACCGGGCGCCCGCGAACAGGTCCCGCCGGATGACGCCGACCACCGTGAACACAAAGATCCACAGCAGTATGAGGAACCCGAACCGGGCCACCGTGAGGACGAATGGGTGCAAGGTCGTTAGCCATCTACTCGGAACGTGAGCGTGGTCGTTCCGAGCTGGATCATGTCACCGGGGTTGAGGGCCACCGCCGAGACCCGCTGGCCATTGACCATCGTCCCGTTGGTGGAACCCAGATCCGTCAGGACCACCTGGGCTCCGTCGAAGTCCAGCCGCGCGTGCCGGCGAGAAATGCCCACATCGGGCAGGCGCAGGTTCGCCTGGTCGCCGCGGCCGATCACGGTCGAGCCGATCTGCAGCGGGTAGGTCCGACCGTCACCGGAGACCAGCCGCACGTTGCGGCCCCCGGCCATGGCCGGCGATGTCGGATAACCGGGCTGCTCGTACGCCGGGTACGCCGGCGGGGGCTCGTACGCCGGGGGCGGCGGCGCGACGTCGCCGCCGGTGTAGACCTCGGCCGTCACCCGGAACATGCCCGTGTCCAGACCGTCCCCGCGCTCGATCTCCACGATCACGTCGCCATAGACCGTCCAGGCCTGCTCGCCGATGAACTCCGCCTGCGACTGCGCCAGCTCCTGGGCGAGCGCTGCGGCGTACGGCGCCAGCCGGCTGTGGTCGTACGGCGAGAGGTCGATCACATAGCGGTTGGGCACCAGGGTGCGCCCGCCGGCGAGGATCGCCTTGTGCGCCTCCGCCTCCCGCTGCATGGCGTTGAGGATCTCCACTGGGTGGACGACCCCCTTGAACACCTTCGCGAAGGCCCCCTCAACCAGGCCTTCCAACCGCTTCTCGAAGCGTTGCAGCACGCTCACCGGCTCCTCCTCGGGTTCCGAGGACATGATGGTATCCGGCCGCCGCACTCGGCGTCTGCGCGCGGACCGCCTGATGGTTGTCGCCGGACCTGCCGCCGGGGCGGGGTGGCCGTGCTAACCTTCCCAGGCGTCGCGGCAGGCGGCCTCTTCGCCACGTGCCATAGAGCAGACTAGTCTGTTTCCGTCGTCGTGGGTGCGCTAGCCCGGCTCCCGCGATCGCGCGCACCACCTCCGGGGAAGTGGCGGAATGGCAGACGCGCACGGTTCAGGTCCGTGTGCCCGAAAGGGCGTGGGGGTTCAACTCCCCCCTTCCCCACCAGATAGCGAGGGCCCGTCCGACCGCGGACGGGCCTTTGCCGTGACGTAAGTCCCCGTCGTCACACGCGCTTCGCGACCGCGGCAATAATCTTCGGTGCCAGGCTCACGCTAGATTCCATCGAGCGAGCGACGAACGCCATGGCGAGCATGGCGTCGTCTGTGACCCACACGCAGACCGTCGCATCGAACGCGACGCGCTCGCCGGTGTGCCCGCACTCAGTCGTTCCGCCGCGGGTCCCAGCCGGAACCCGTCGGCGGTCGACGATGTCCCCGACTTCGGCCTCCGCCGCGAAAGAACCCAGATATTACGGCGCTTTCACGGCCATTCCTACCCGTAGCGCCCCAGACCATGACAGTCCTGGCCGTATTGCTCGAATCTTCATAGATGGCAGCGAAGGGCCGCCTAAGCCCGTTGGCCTTCAGCGTCTTACGCAGTTCATCGACGATCGGATCCTGTTTCGAGGACTTCACCAGGGTGCCGATGCGCGCCGGCGCCGACAGTGTGGTTCTGCCGCGTGCGGCCTCGCTGCTGGAGGTTTGCCCCGGGCTAGCGGCAGGTGGGCCGGCCAGGGGTGCGGTGTCCTCGTTCAGGAGCCGCATGCCGACGACACCCAGCACCACGCACACCAGGACCAGGCCGGAGGCGAGGACGGCCGAGAGCGCGATGATCCAACGGCGGGACTTCCTGGGCTCCGGGAACCGCTGCGGCATATAGATCGGGTACGGCGGGCCGGGTGGTGCCGGGAGCCCGGGAGCCGGGTAGCCCGGTCGGGCCTCGGACCCGTCCGTCGGTCGCGACCAGGCCGTCTGCTGGAACGGCGACGGCGGCTCGGGCCGGGCGGCGCCGAACTCCGCGACACCCGGATCCGAGGGTGGCCCGGGCTCGACGCCCGGGTCCGAGGGCGGCTGGGGCGGGTCGTCGGGCATGCGATCTCCTTCGTCAGGCTCACAGGCTAGGGATGGCAGGCGATTTCCGCTGCCCTGCGCCCGGCCCTCCGAGCGAGGTCGCCCACCCAAGCCGTGAGCACTTCCGAGATCACGACTCGCAGCACTACACGCCGACTGGACTACGCCCGCCGCGCCCAAACGACGATCTTCGCCGCACCCTCGGCGTACGAGCGATGCATGATCTTCTAGGCGCTGCCGATCCACGCCGCGCGGAGCCGGCTCGGTGGCGGCAGCGCTATGCTCCTGGCTGTCTTTCCTGCGCCGAGCCTGGAGTGTCTTTGTGAGTGTCGCGCTGGTGACCGGATCCGCCGGCTTGATCGGCTCGGAGGCGGCCCGCCACTTCGCCGGCCTCGGGCTCGACATCGTCGGGATCGACAACGACATGCGCCGCTACTTCTTCGGCGAGGACGGCTCGACCGCGTGGAGCCAGCGGCGCCTGGTCGGCGACCTCGGCCCGGCGTACACCCATTTCGACGTGGACATCCGGGACCGGGACGGCCTGGAGCAGGTTTTCAAGAAGTACGGCCCCGACCTCGCCGTCGTCATCCACACCGCCGCGCAGCCGAGCCACGACTGGGCAGCCAAGGAGCCGTACACCGACTTCGACGTCAACGCCGTCGGGACACTGAACGTGCTGGAGAACACCCGCCTGCACGCAACGGACGCGGCGTTCATCCACTGCTCAACCAACAAGGTGTACGGCGACCGCCCCAACGCGCTGCCGCTGGTCGAGCTGGCGACCCGGTACGAGATCGAGGCCGGTCACCCGTACGAGCAGGGCGTCACCGAGGACATGTCCATCGACGACAGCCTGCACTCGATCTTCGGGGCGTCCAAGGTCGCGGCCGACGTGCTGGTCCAGGAGTACGGCCGGTACTTCGGCCTGAAGACCGCGTGCTTCCGGGGTGGAACGCTGACCGGCCCGGCGCACTCGGCCGCGGAGTTGCACGGCTTCCTCGCGTACCTGATGCGGTGTGTGATGGAGGGCCGGACGTACAACCTGTACGGGTACAAGGGAAAGATGGTCCGCGACGCCATCCACTCGCATGACGCGCTCACGGCGTTCGAGGCGTTCTTCCGCAGCCCGCGCTCGGCCGAGGTGTACAACCTCGGCGGCGGCCGGTACTCGAACGCCTCGCACATCGAGGCGTTCCGGATTGCGTCGGACATCACCGGCCGTGAGGCGAAGGTCAACTACGTCGAGCAGGCCCGCGTCGGCGACCACCAGTGGTGGATCAGCAGCATGGCGCGGTTCGAGTCGCACTACCCGGACTGGACGATGACCTACGACGTGCCGGCGATCCTCCGGGAGATCTACGAGGCCAACACCGACACCTGGGTGCCGCGGGCATGATCGAGCAGGGCAAGCGCAACGTCCTCGGCGTGCTCGTCGACGTGGTCGACTACGAGGCTGCCACGTCCCGGGTCATCGCGGCGGCCAGGGACGGGCGCCCGCTGGCGCTGACCGCGCTCGCCGTGCACGGCGTAATGACCGGCGTGCAGGACCGGGCCCACAACGCGCGGCTCAACTCCTTCGACCTGGTCACGCCGGACGGGCAACCGGTGCGCTGGGCGCTGAACCTGCTGCACGGCGCCGGCCTGGCCGACCGGGTCTACGGGCCGACGCTCACCCTGTGCGTGCTCGAGCGGTGCGCGGCGGAGGGCCTGCCGATCTACCTGTACGGCTCGACCGACGACACCCTCGCCCGGCTGGTGGCGGCCCTGCAGGGCACGTTCCCGGACCTGAAGATCGCGGGCGCTGAGCCATCCAAGTTCCGCCCGGTTCGGCCCGGCGAAGACGTCGAGATCGCCGCGCGGATTACCGCGTCCGGCGCGCGGCTGGTGCTGGTGGGGCTCGGTTGTCCGCGGCAGGAGGTGTTCGCATACGCGATGCGGCCGCTCCTCGCCATGCCCGTGCTCGCGGTCGGCGCCGCGTTCGACTACCACGCGGGCCAGCTGCGCCGTCCGCCCGCGTGGATGCAGCGGCACGGGTTGGAGTGGCTGTGGCGGCTCGGACTCGAACCGGGCCGACTCTGGCGGCGGTACCTGCTGTTGAACCCGGCGTACCTGGCCCGGCTGGCGGCCCAACGGACCGGCCTGTGGTCAGCCACCCCGCCCGCGCCCACCACCGAGCGCCCGTCGACGTTTGCCGGGTGAGTCTGCGGCCCCTACGGGTCGGTTCTCCGGGGCCGACCGGGGCCCGTCCCGGATGCCCGGCCCGACCCCGCGGGGCGACGCTCTTCGATGTGACCACGCAGCTCGTGGGTTTCCTTACCGCCCCGCCGGCGGCGATGATCAGCGCCGCGGTGTGGGCCGGCGCGGCCGTCGTCACCGGCGCGCTCCCGGCGGCCGGACGCGTGCGGTCGCTTCGCCGGCGCGCGACGGTGCTGACCTGGTTGGTTGTGGCCGGTCTGGTCACCCTCACGATGGTGCTGCTCGGTGTGGCGAGCACACCGGCGAGCGGCGCGACGTCGTCCGTCCGCGCCGCCCTGATCGCGGCGCCGGCGGGCGTCGCGGCGCTGACCTCGGTTCCATTGCTCGGCGGGTTGCGCGCGGCCACGCGCGCCTTCACGCCCGCGCCTGGCTCGCCGACGCCCCCGGTACTTCGGGCGTCGTCCGCGCACCCGCTGCTGGCGGTTCCGGTTCAGCTGGCCGCGCTGGCGGCCGTGCTGGGTGCGCTGCTGTCCGTCGACCTCGCCGGCGCGTCGCATTCGCCGGCGACGCTGGTTACGTTGGTCGCCGTCGCCGGCCTGGCTGTCGCACTGGTCAACGCGGTCCGATACGGTCGACTGCGCATGCGCACCCACCGCCGACGAAGTGCGGACGCCCGGCCGCCGCACTTCGGTCGGTATACGACCTCAGTCGAGGTCGAACTCTCCATCCTTCGCGCCGGCGACGAACGCGTCCCATTCGTCGGGGGTGAAGATGAGCGCCGGCCCGCTCGGGTTCTTCGAGTCGCGCACCGCGATCGCGCCGCCGACGAAGGCGACCTCGACGCAGTTGTCACAGTTGGGTCCGCTGCGCGAGCTCTTCTGCCAGCTGGCGTCGCTCAGATCCACCCGGAACCCCTTGATCTCGACTTCCACAACGGCTCCTCTGCCAACTTCATGATGAGTGCGACGGATTCCTCGGGTCGCAGGGCCGCCGCCCTGATGTGGTCGAAGATGAAGATGTACTTGCGGAGTTCATCGTTCTTCTCGAGGAATAGCCCACCGGTGGCGTTCTCGGCAAATACCACGTCGGGATCGCCGGGCTCCGGAAAATCGAGAATTGCGAACGTTCCGTCCATTCCCGCATGCGCACCCGCCTCGAATGACAGGACCTGAATCGTCACGTTCGGCAGGTCGGCGGCCTCCACGAGCCGGTGCAGCTGCGCCCGCATTACGGCGTCCCCGCCGACCGGGCGACTGACGACGGCCTCGTCGAGCACGACCCAGAGGTCGATCCGATCGTCCTGCGTCAACAACGACTGACGGGCCATACGGACACTGACCCGGCGTTCGACCTCGCTCGCCGTGATGTCCGGACGCGCTGCCCGGATCATCGCCCTCGCGTAGTCCTCGGTCTGCAACAACCCGGGCACGACCTGCTGCTCGTATGCGCGAATGGACTCGGCGGCAGCCTCCAGGCCAACGTAAGCCCCGGTGAGCACCGTGCTGTACGGGTGCCACCAGCCCTTCTGCCGTGCCTCGCGGGCTATCTGGACGAGCTCCTCACACTCGTCGCCCGCGACGCCGTAGATGCCGAGCATGTCGCGGACGTCCCGCGGCGTGGCTGAGGTGTGGCCCGTCTCGATACGAGAGATCTTGGAGGCGGAGCATTCCATCTTGTCGGCGACGGACTCGATCGTGACGCCGGCCGACTCGCGCCGTCGACGCAACTCGGCACCGAGTCGGCGGCGTCGGATGGTCGGGCTCCGGCGCTCCGTCTCCACCACCTCCGGAGGATCGATGCTCCTGGTTCACTCGCCCGCCTCCGCTGCCCGGTAGCGAGGTGCGAGCGCCAACATCGCGGCGGCGCGCTGGCGCCGTATGGGTCACGTTGGCGCGTGGATCACTGAACCGCGTTCAGTGTGCCGCCTCCCGACGCCGGACATCAAGCACGAATTGGGCCCGCCACGGCCCTCGATTGGCACCCGAACTGCAACTTGCATTGATCGTGTTCTTGGTGGACCCTGTGCGTAGGACGCAGGTCACCGACCGTTTCCGGCGAGCGTGACAAAGGGGGTTCCATGGGGATCCACGGGACGCCCGACCAGGTTGAGCTTCGAACCGAGCGGCCGAGATCGGCGCACCGGTCCATCCTCGTTAACGATTGGGCCGGGGTATGGCTGCGGCGCTCCGCGGCACACACCCCACCGCTGTACGCCGGCAGCAGCTATGGCGGTGGGTGAGCCCGCGGAGGAGGGTGTTGGTCGGGATCCGCGTACGCTCCGCATTGGCCTGGATGCGACGCGAGCCCGGCCAGCGCTCGCACGAGGTGATAAACCACGGGGTGACGATTTCAGGCTGCTTTTCGCAGAACACATAGGTACCGCACCGTAACGGACGACCGACCTCGGCCGATCGCGACCAGTTCGGGACAGGAGTCGATGTGTTACCCCGGTCCGGCGACGTTCTCCACGTGACCCGCGCAGCGAGCGTTCAGTTCGTCGAGCCACTGCTCTTCAGGGTCATCCGCGTACACGACTGGCCCACGTACGACGGCTGGGTGTGGCTCGATGGTTACGAGCTGAATCCCGCTGGCGAGGCCGTCGACCGGCGGTCCATCTTCGTTCAGGTCAACGGGCTGCGCCAGGTCGGCCTGCCCGAGGCGCGCCCCCGCGCGGCCCGCCGGCCGGGGACGCCGGCGCCCGCTCGCGCCCGGGCGCACTGACCCGTTCTGCCCAGTTACGCCGCCTAGGTGCGGGCAGAGCGCCTACGATCGAAACACCCACCCCAGCACGTCGGTTACCCCTCCGCGGCCCGGACCCCAATCACGGGGGAACGGCGCCATGGTTGCCCAGCCATCAGGCCCCGGCCAACCGGGGTGCCCACACGCAACGAGACGCCTGCTCGTCGCGGCGCTGGCCGGTATCGCCGCCGTGCTCCTCGCGCCTGCGCCGGCCGACGCCGACCGGGTGACTCCACGACGCTCGGCCGGTCTCACCTCGGATTGGCGCCACCGGCCCGGCCTGCCCGATCTCGTCCCGCCCCCGGGCGTACCGAGCCCGTTTCATTCGGCCGTCGTCGTGCCGACGACCACGCCCGGGCCGCCGTCGGAGCCGCCGGATCGTTCTCCCAAACCCAGACCGTCGCCCGACGATCCGCCGTCGGCTCACCCGAGCGGGTCGCCGCGGCCGGACCCGGTGTCGGCGACGCCGTCACCCACGCAGACGCCGTCCGGTACCGACGAGCCCAAGCCCGCGGCGACCGAGCGCCGACACAAGCCGGTTCACCAAGGCCGGGAGGCGGCCGCCGTCGAGCCCGTCGAGGCGCCCGCCGCCGAGCCCGTGACGGCGGCGTCGACCTGGCCGGGCGCCGCGGCCACGCAGACCATGCCCGCCAGGCCGAGTGCATCGCCCGCCGACCCGAACGACGCCGGGCCCGCGAACCAGGCCACGCCGCCGCGGGCCCGAGCCGCCGCGGATCGGCTCGTCGGCCGCCAGACCGGCTTCCATCGATCGATGATCTACTCGGGCGTGATCGGTCTAGTCCTCGCCTTCATCGGCACGGCGATGGTCGCGTGGCGCCGGCGTCTCTGGTGAGGCCGGCACCCTGCCAGGTCTAGTCGCTCGGCGCGCCAGACGTGTTGTCCGCCGGTGTCGTTGGTGGGGCCGTGGCAACGATCAGAATGATCTGCGTGCCGGGCGGGACGCTGGCGCCCGCCTGGGGGTCAGTCTCGATCACTCGGCCCGCCCGCACCGTGTCGCTCTCTCGGGTCTGCGTCTGAGCGGCCAGCCGGAGATCCTCCAAGATCGCGCGAGCGGTGGCCTCGTCCAGGCCGGCGAGGTCGGGCACGACGACCGACACAGCGGGAGTTGTGGCCGCCGGCGTGGGCCGGGGCGGCGTGGTCTTGGGCACGGATGAGGTCGCGGCGGACGTGGGCGCGACCGGCGCCGTCGTGGCCGGCGTGGCCGGTGTCGCCGGCTGGTCCTTCGAGTTGCGTGCGGCCAGCCAGATGCCGAAGCCCAGGACGCCCAGCAACAGCAGCGCCACCAAGCCGATCACGATGGGCAGCCACCAGTGGCCCTGCTGGCCGAGGTCACGTTCCTCCCAATCCGGAGGTGTCCCCTCCCGTACGCCGCCCGGCGGAACCCCCGCCCTCCCGGACCAGCGTTCCTGGCTCGGCGGGAGCATCGCGGTCTGGTCCCCCGGCGGCACCACCGCGGTGTCGTCGGGGCGCGGGAAGGCGGCAGTCTCGTCGCCGCCTCCGGACCCCGGACCCACATCCGCGGCCGTCTCGTCGGCGCGCGATCCGCCCGGCCGCGCACCGCTCGACCCAGGCTCCGCTGGCTCGGGTTCGTCCGGCTCGGCGAAGGGGTCGAACCGGGTCGTCTCGTCGAGGGCGGGCTGATCATCCGACGTTGGCCGGGTGCCGCCCACCGAGCCCTCGCCCCCGACCCCGGCTGCGTCACCGGAGTCCGGCGCGCGCCCGCGCGGCTGCTCGTCGTCGGCCATGGCCATCCTCTCCGGGCGCCTGCCCGCCGCCGGCCCCGGTGATCCAACCTAGTCGTCCGGCTCGCACCGAGTCCGGTCGGCCCGGGTGTGGGCGAATCGTGCCGGCACCAGGAGCCATGCGGCGTCGATGGAGCCCCGGCTGCGCGGGGTGGGTCGACTCCTGAGCGGCTACACCCAGAGCCAGTCAGTGCACACCCAGTTGAACCGGTCCGGCTGGAGCATCAGCACCCGCGTGTTCTTCGTCCATCGCCCGTCGGCAGCCGCCACACTGTCCAATGCAGACAGTGCCGACCGGGCACCGGGCGGCTCGCCGCCGGCACGCGTGACCGCTACGCTCCCCGGCATGGCCGTACGAGGCTGGGGAGGGCCGATCGCGACGGCGGTCGGCGGCGCGGCCGCCGCGGGCGCCGCGCAGCTGGGGCTGGGCTACGGGCTGGGGATCATCGCCTGGCTTCCCGCCTCGAACGGGGCGAGCGAGGCCGCATGGAAGGCGAGCCTGGCGTGGGCGACGTGGATCGCCGCGTCCTCCACCATCGCTGGCGCCCTGCTGGCCGACCGGGCTGCCAGCACCTCCACGCGTGTCACGACCATTGGCGGCGGCGGCGCCAACCAGGTCACGCTCGCACTCTGGCGGGTCGCACTCGCCCTCGCCGCCGCGGTAGGGGCCCTCGTGACGGTCGCGCTGGTGGCTGTGCCCGCGCGTGCCGCAGTCCGAGCGGACACCTTCTCTCCGCAGACGATCGCCGCCGGGTACGCCGTGCTCGGAGTCGTCGTCGGCTTGCTCGTGGCGATCGCGGCCCTCGCCGCGCGCGCCATCGCCGCTAACCTGATCGCCACCGGCGGATGGCTGTGGGCAGTCGCCATCCTGGACGTCATCGATGGCGTCGCCGGGGGCCGCGGCCTCGCCAGCGCACAGCTCGGCGTCTGGCACTTCACCGCCGGCAATGGCGGGTACTTCCGGCACATCTACCTGCCCGGGGCCGCGCTCAGCCTGGGTGCCGCGCTGGTCATCGGCGGACTCGCCGCGCTGCCGGCCGCACGCCGCGGGGACAACCGGGTCGGCGTGGCGGTCTCCGGCGCGGTCGGTCCCCTGCTCGTGGCAACGGCGTACTTCTTGGCGGCCCCGGGCCTGGTCGGCCCGGTCGCGGAGCAGCTGTCGGCGTACCTGGTGGCTCCGTATGCCGTGATCGCCGGGTTGGCCGGCTCGGTGCTCGCCTCCGCTTTGCCGCCCATCACCGCGCCCGCCGGCCTGCGCCCGCCGAGTGTTGGCGGACTGGCCGGGCCGGCCCGGACGACAGCGCAACCCCCCGGCCACGCCCACCCCGCCGATGACGCCGACGACGCCGACGACGCCGGCCCAACGGTGGGAGGCTGGGAAGACCTACCGGCACCGGAGCCGGCGACCGCGAGGGGCAGCGCGGCGGTGCCGTCCACGGGCTCGGCCCAGCCGTCCGGCGCCGGCGCGGGCCGATGGGGTCGCCTGGTCCGGCGAATGGGCGGGGGCTGACCCAACGGCGGCCACGGCCCGGAGTCAACCTCCGGGCGGCACCACGACAAGTCCCTCGGCCGCGCCACCCCGGCCGAGGGTGTACCCCGCGACGCGGTCGTACGCCGCCCGATAGACCCCGCGCACGCTCGGCGGTGTGGCGGCGTTCCCGAGTGCCGCCGACAGATCGACGAGCCGGATGGCCGGACTGATCTGGGTCCAGGTCGGAATCGCCTCCGCCCGGGCGACCCGCCAACGGCCGGGCGCGTACTCCGAGAACGTCATCCTGGCCATCACGCCCTCGCGGTTGTCGTTGATCGGCTCCGCGTGTCGGGCGAGCTCGTTGCCCATCCCGTACACGACCCACTTCGAGCCGAACCGCTCGAACGGCTGCACGACGTGGGCGTGGTGGCCCAGGATGAGGTCGATGTCGGGCGACGCGATGAGGCGAGCCGCGAGGGCTCGCTGGTCGGAGTCCGGGGCGTGCTCGTACTCGGTGCCCCAGTGCAGGCTCAGCACCACGATTTGGGCACCGGCCGCGCGCAACCGATGCGCGGCCGCCGCTATCGTCGCCACGTCGACGACGTTCACCAGCCAGTCCTCGCCGGCCGGTGGTCGCAGCCCGTTCAGGTGCGCCGTGTAGGCCAGGTGGCCGACGCGTACCCCGCCCACGTCGTACAGGACGGGCGTCGCGGCCTCCCGAGCAGTCCGCGCGCTTCCCGCATGGCCGAGTCCCGCCGCGTCGAGGGCGTCCACGGTCCGGCGTACGCCCCGCTCGCCCTGGTCGATCGTGTGGTTCGACGCGGTCGAGCAGGCGTCGAACCCGGCCCCTTTCACCCCGTCGAGCACCTGCGGCGGCACGCTGAACCGTGGATAACCCAGAAACGGACCGTCGGGGGTGGCCAGCGGGGTCTCCAGGTGACAGATCGCCAGATCGGCACCGGAGATCGCGGGACGAACGGTGGCGAACATCGGGAAGAAATCGAACCCGGCCCGGCCGGCGGCCCGGGCATCCGCACGGGCCTGCGCCCATACCGGTGGGTGCACGAGGACGTCGCCCGCACCCAGGATGGTGACGGTGCGCCGTGCGATCGCGGCGGTCGTGGGGCTCGCGGTCGCGCTCGGACCGGTCGCCGGGCTCGACGCCGCCGAGCGCGCCTCCCGCCCGGAACCGGCCGTGCACCCGCCGGCGAACGCGACCAGCGCGGCGCCGGCCGCTACCGCGCGCAGCCAGGACCGCCGGGTCGCGCTCCGGTCACGCACCGGCACAGGGTACGCCGCCCGGTCGACCCGCCGGCGTCACTCCACCGGCGTCACTCAACCGGCGTCACTCCACCGGCCAGGTGTGCACGGGTTCGTTCTCGCGTTGGTGCTCCGCGTACCGCAGCACCATGTCCCGGAGCGCCGCGCAGCGGTCGAGGTTGCGTTCCTGTTCGGCCGCGGCCACCGCTTCGACCTGCCACACCGCGCCGTTGCGCCGCGTGGCGCAGCGCCGCTCGATGATGCCGAGCAGGCGGTCGCGCAGCGCCGGGTTTACGCCGAAACGGTCCAACCCGTCGTACGCCCTCGGCAGCAACCGCTCGAGGACGAGGTCCGTCACGCGGATCTCACCGAGTCGTGGCCAGTACACCGTCGCGCCGATTCCCGCTCTGGCGGCGGCGTGGAAGTTCTCCTCCGCCGCGCTGAACGTGAGCTGGCTCCATATTGGACGGTCGGCCTCGGCCAGCTCGCGGGTGAGTCCGAAGTAGAACGCCGCGTTGGCGAGCATGTCCACGACCGTGGGCCCGGCGGGCAGAACCCGGTTCTCCACACGGAGGTGGGGGCGGCCGTTCATGATGTCGTACACCGGCCGGTTCCATCGGTAGATCGTGCCGTTGTGCAGCCGCAGCTCGGCCAGGTGCGGCACACCACCCGCGCGGAGTACCTCGATCGGGTCCTCGTCGGTGCAGATGGGCAGGAGCGGCGGGAAGTATCGGACGTTCTCCTCGAAGAGGTCGAAGATCGAAGTGATCCAGCGTTCGCCGAACCACACCCGCGGGCGTACGCCCTGCGCCTTGAGCTCATCCGGCCGGCTGTCCGTGGACTGTTCGAACAGGGCGATGCGGGTCTCCGCCCACAGCCGGCGGCCGAACAGGAACGGTGAGTTAGCGCCGAGGGCGAGCTCGATGCCGGCGATCGCCTGGGCGGCGTTCCAGTGGTTGGCAAACGTGTCGGGCGCCACCTGAAGGTGGAACTGGACGCTGGTGCCGGCCGCCTCCGGCGCGATGGAGTCGTTGTGCATCTGCAGCCGCTCGGCGCCGCGAATGTCGAGGCCGATTTCCTCACCGCGGGCCGCCACGATCTGGTCGTTCAGGAGGTGGTACCGCTCGTTGCTGGAGACGTTGCCCATGATCGCGTGGCTGGGGGTGAGCGTCGGCAGGATGCCGATCAGAAGGATGGTGCAGTCCGCCTTGCGCGCGCGCTCATCAGCCCGGCCGATGCTGGCCAGCAGGTCCTGCTCGTAATCTGCGAAGCCCGCGCCGTCGATCAGCCGCGGCCGTGCGTTGAGCTCGAGGTTGAACTGACCGAGCTCGGTCTGGAAGGTGGGATCGGCCAGGTTGGCCAGGATCTCCGCGTTACGCATCGCCGGTTCGGCGTCGAAGTCCACCAGGTCGAGTTCGATCTCCAGTCCGGTGGTCGGCCGGTCCGCGTCGAACCCGAAGTCGTCCAGCATGAGCGCAAAGACGTCCAGGCAGCGGCGCACCTTCTGCCGATAACGCGCCCGATCCTCCCGGGAGAATGTGGCCGGCGAGACGTCCTTCCCCATCAGCCCTCCTGGCGCGAGGCGTGCTGTGGAACCTCCACGTTAGGAGCGCCGACACGCCCCAGGCTAGGGACAAAGCGGCCATATGTTCGGCGTCACGTGAGCGAACGTGCGCGGTACGTTCACGAAATGAAGATCGCGCTTTGGACCCCAACTCCGCCGGACTGGGGTAAAGCGCCGGCGGGGCGCCGCACAGACACCTGTGCGGCGCCCCTTCCGGGTCGGAATCAGGCCTGGCGAACCGCCTCGGCATCAATCTCGATCTTTACCTTACGGCCGACAAGGACGCCGCCCGTCTCCAGCGCCTGGTTCCAGGTGATGCCGAAGTCCTCACGGTCGATCTCGGTCGTCGCCGTGAAGGCGGTCACCTCGGCGCCCCACGGGTTGCGGGCGACACCGCCGAACTCGACCACGAGCTCGACCTCTCGCGTCACGCCCTTGATCGTCAGGTCTCCGACCAGGGTGAACATGTCGTCCGACGCGTCCACGAGGCGGGTGCTCCGGAAGCTCAGCGTCGGGTACTTCTCGGCCTCGAAGAAGTCGCCGGTCCGCAGGTGGTTGTCCCGGTCGGGCGAGCCGGTATCGATGCTGGCCGCCTGAATCGTTGCGGTCACGCGGGACTCGAGCGGGTTCTCGGCCACGTTGATCTCGCCGGCAAAGTCCTTGAACGCGCCGCGAACCCTGCTCATGAGGTGGCGGACGACGAAGCCGACGCGGCTGTGCGCCACGTCGAGCGTGAAGGTGCCCGGTGCTGGAATCGTGGCGCCGTTCCAGCTACGCGTGGCGAGGTCGGCTGTGCTGCTGGTCATGTGATGCCCCTTCCGGGGGGTCGCTTGCCGTTGGTCGCGCGTGATCGCACGATGCTTGCGTAAGCAACTATACGCGCGACAATATTCCGAGTGTCAAGGGCTGCTAGCATGAGAATGTGACGCAGAACCTGTTCGACGACCCTCGCATCACCGCCGTGGGGCTCTTTGCCGAGGCGTTCACCGGGCTGAGCGCCCGGTTCGCGGTGCAGCTCGCCGAGCACGGTCTGTCCGGCATCGAGTTCGAGGTGCTCATCCGCCTCGCCAGGTCCCCTCAGCAACAGCTTCGAATGACCGACCTGGCCGCCCAGACCTCGCTCTCGACGAGCGGCGTCACCCGCGTGGTCGACCGAATGGAGCGCGACGGCCTGGTCTGCCGATCGGCCTGCCCGACGGACCGGCGCAGCTGGTACGCAGTGATCACCAAGTCCGGTCTGGCCAAACTGGAGGAAACCCTGCCCGGTCACCTCGAGCTGATTGAGGAGTGGTTCACGGGCCGGCTGCCAGGCAAGCAGCTCGATGACGTGCTGGCCGGGTTGCGAGCCGTCCGCGACGCGGTCCGTCCCGAAGCCACCGCCGGCGCGATGCCCTGACGGGCGCGGCGATCTGTCGGACCGCCTCGCTACGGTCGCCGCCATGAAGTACGGCTTCGTGATGCCCTACGGCGATGCTCGCCTCGCCGCTGACCTGGCGGCCGCAGCCGAGGACGGCGGGTGGGATGGGTTCTTCGTCTGGGAGGCGATCTGGGGCGTCGACGCCTGGGTGGCGTTGACGGCGGCGGCGATGAGCACGCGCCGGGTTCGGCTAGGCACGATGCTCACCCCGCTACCCCGCCGGCGGCCGTGGGACGTGGCCAGCCAATCGGCGACGCTCGACAATCTCAGCGGTGGCCGGGTGAACCTCGCGGTCGGCCTCGGCGCGACCGACAACCGCTGGTGGCTCTTCGAAGACGACCCGGGCCGACGCACGAGGGCGGAGCGGCTCGATGAGGGCCTGGCCGTGCTGACCGGCCTCTGGTCCGGCCAGCCGTTCGCGTTCGCCGGAAAGCACTACACCGCCCGCCCGACAACGTCGATGGTGCCGGCGCCGCCCGTGCAGGTGCCCCGGATCCCGATCTGGGTGGTCGGCGGTTGGCCGGCCGCACGCTCCATGCGCCGCGCCGCGCGGTGGGACGGTTGGCTGCCGAACGTGCTGCCCCGGGGCGACGGGCCGGCGGACCTGACGCCGGACACGGTACGCACTGGGGCGGAGTGGATCCGGGAGCGGCGCGCGGCGGAGGGCCTGCCAACCGCCGGTTACGACATCGTCGTGGAGGGCACCACGCCGGCGGATGACCCGGCGGCCGCGCGAGCGCGCGTCGCGCCGTGGGCCGACGCCGGGGCGACGTGGTGGATCGAGGCCGACTGGTCGGTCGAGCAGGCTCAGGTCCGCCCGTACGCGCTGCGACGGCTGGCCGCGGGACCACCACGATGACGTCGTGCGACCACGAACCGTAGCCCGGCGGCGGCGATGACCGGCAGAACAAGCGGCAGAATTTCGCCGGCGGCGCGGTCATTTTGCGCGATCCGGAAAATCGGCACGGACAGCGAGCTAGCGTGCTGCGATCGGGAGGCGTCTCGCGAACGGCGGCGGGTGGAGAGCAGCGGGGCATGTTGGGGGGCTCCGTTCGCCGGCAGTGGGGCGCGTGCCGACAACCGGCGCCGCCGGCCCAAGGCCGATGGGGCGCCGGTTGTCCACGCGGCGGCGCGGCGCCTCCCGGCACGCCTCCCCCGAAGGCTCAGGTGCCGCCCCGGTCGTCGCTCGACTCGGAACTGCTGCGCTGCCGCGGCACCGCCACTCGGCGAGCGTCCGGCCCGAGCAGTGCCCGCTCGCTGGGCAGCAGCGTGATGCCGCCCTCCCGGCAGACCGACGCCAACCAGTCCAGCGCCCGGTCCCGCCTCGCACGATCGCCGGCCGTCGCGACGAGCCCGACCAACGCCTCCGCCACGTCTCGTAGGTCGTGGCGGCCCGCGTACGCGTGTGCGGCAACTGTGAACCGCTCGGCCGCCGTCGCCACGTCGCCGCGTCGGAGGGCGAGGTGGGCCTCGATCCACGCGCACGCGCCCTCCTCGCCCGGGCCGCCCTCGGCCCGACCCGTCCCGGTCGCCCGCAGCTCGGCGACGACGTCCTCCGCCTCGGCGACGCGCCCGAGCTGCGCCAGCGCCAACCCGATCGTGGTGAGCACGCGTCGGCGATGACCGGGGTCGCCCAGCTCCTCGAGCACCGGTATCACCTGTCGGCCCAGCCTCTCCGCGTCCGCGTACCGCCCGTCGAGCCGGTCGACCTCGGCTACGTTCGCCCGGGCCAGGGCGCGCAACCGGTCCTCTCCGCACTGCGCGGCGAGGCGGTCCACCGCCGCCAGCCGGCGTCGGGCTGCGGCCAGGTCTCCCACGCGAATCTCATGCCAGGTCAAGTTGTTCTGCGCCACGGTCATGTCGCGGGTCCGGCCGGTCCGGGTGGCCAGTGCGAGCATCGCCTCGCCGTGGTGACGCGCCTCGTCGTATGCGCCGACCGTCATCCACAGCGCGCAGAGCAGGCTCCGCGTGGCGAGCTCACCGGTGACGTTGCCGAGGCGCTGGAACTCCGCGAGCGCCTCCTCCGCCGACGACAGCTCCTCGCGGCCGGCGCCGTGCTCGAGCGCGAGCTGCGCCGCGCCCGCCTTGGCCCAGGCACGCACCGCGGGATCGGCGTCGGCGGTGCGCGGGTCATCGAGCAGCCGGCGCAGCCACTGCCGGCCGGGCACGTCGCGGCCGCGGAAGCGCCACCAGCGGGGCAGCTTGGACGCGAGGCACAGCGCGGTGTGCGGGTCGTCGTTGGCGGCGTACGCCAGCGCGGCCCACAGGTCCATCGCGACGTCGTCGAGGCCGGCCACCGCCGCGCGCAGCTGTGCCCCGGCCAGCTTCGGGGCGATCCGGGCGGCGAGCCGGGCGAGGACGACCGCGTGCCGGCGGCGGGCGGTGGGGAGCTCCCCGGCCGCCGCCGCCTGCTCAAGGGCGAAGTCGCGGACCACGTCCACCAGCCGAAACCGCGCGGCGCCGGTGCCCCGCGCGCTCACCAGGCCAAGGGCCAACAGCCGGTCCAGCAGCGGCACGGGGTCGCCCGCGGCCGGGCGACCGCCGGGCTGGGCCTCGTCGGTCAGCAGGGCCTCCGCCAGCTCGACCGACCACCGATTGCGGAACACCGACAGGCGGCGAAGGGCGTACCGCTCGGCCGGGTCGAGCAGGCGATAACTGGCCGCGACCGCGTCGCGCAACGTCACCGCCACCGCCTCGGACGAGACCGGCGTGCCCGAAAGGTCGAGCACTCGATCGCCGTACCTGTTCAGGATCTCGTTGAGGTCCAGCACCCGCCCACGTGCCGCGGCGAGCTCCAGTGCCAGCGGCAGGCCGCCGAGCCGGCGGACGAGATTGACCAGCGCGGCCAGCTCCGCGCCGGCCGGCGGCTCGCGGCGCACCTGGCGGAGCCGGGCAAGGAAGAGCTCAACCGCGGGGTACGCCGAAACCGTTGTCAGGTCCGCCTGCGTGTCCGCGGGCGGCACCTCCAGCGGACCCACCGGCCACACGCGCTCACTCGGCAGACCGATCGGATGCCGGCCGGTGGCGAGCACACGGAGGGCCGGCGCGGCCCCGGCCAACCAGCGCAGCGCCTCGGCGACCGGCCCCGGAGCTCGCTCGACCGCGTCCACGAGGAGCAGCGCCGGGCGGTCGGCGAGGCGGGCGACGAGATCTGCCGAGCGGCGGACACCGAAGACGGACGCGACCGCCGCCAGCACGTCCGGTTCGGTAGACACGTCGCCGACCACGATGCCGGCCACTCCGCCCGGGAACCGGTCGGCGACGTGGTGGGTCACCGCCAGGGCCAGGCTGCTCTTGCCGACTCCGGCGAGGCCGACCAGCGTGACCACGCCGTGCCCCGTCGTCAGCAGATCGGCGACGTCCGCCACCTCACGCTGCCGCCCGATCAGTGCGGCCGGCGCCGGCAGCGCCCGCGTCGGCGGCCGGCCCCCCGCCAACCCGCCCTGGCGCCGGGCCACAGTCAGGAATTCCTGCCGATCCGCGCCGGTCAGCCCGAGCGCGTTGGCGAGGAGCTCCACCGTGGACCGCTGGGGGCGGGACGCGCGGCCGCGCTCCAGGTCCCGAACCGTCCGCACCCCGATGCCCGCCCGCGCGGCGAGTTCCGACTGGGTCAGCCCGATCGCGCGGCGGCGGGCGCGCAGCAGACTATCCAAGGCAGCCGCCGCGCCGGCGTCTTCGGATGAGCCCACCGTCGGTCGGTCGCCCTGGTCAGCGCCACGGTCGGGGGTCATAGCAGCGAAGGGTAGGCACGGCCACCTCCCGGTGGGAGGTCTGCGTCGAGCAGCCGACGCGGTGCCACTCGGATTTCCGACAGACCCCGCACCCATCGAGGCCGATCACGATCAGTTCCCGCACTCGGACAGCAGCTCCTTGACCGGTCGGGTCCGCGGCGGCGCCGGCCGCGCGGTCGTCGCCGGCCGCCACCGCTCGTACCAGCGGCGCAGTGGACCGGGCGCCCACCAGTTCCACTCGCCGAGCAGGCCCATGACGGCCGGGAGTAGGAGTCCCCGCACGACCGTCACGTCGATGAGGACCGCCACCGCCATCCCGACACCGATCTCCTTGACCGCCACGAGGCTCCCGAGCACGAACCCGAGGAACACGATCGTGATGCACAACGCCGCGGCCGTGACGACCGGCCCGGTCAGCGTGATCCCGCGCAGCACGGCCCGGTCGCTGGCGGCGCTCGGGTCCTCGGCTCCGCGCCGGGTCCCTGCCGAGCGCCGCCGATCCCACTCCTCGCGGATCCGGGCAAGCAGGAACACCTCGTAGTCTGTGGACAGCCCGAACACGAAGACGAACAGCAGGACCGGGGTCGTCAGGTCGAGCCCGCCCCAGGACTCGAAGCCGAGCAGCGGCGCGCCCCAGCCCCACTGGAACACGACCACGAGCACGCCCAGCGTCGCGGCCAGGGTCAGGGCGTTCATCACCAGCGCCTTGAGCGGCACGATCACGGAGCCGGTGAGCGCGAACAGCAGCACCGCCGTCGCCACCAGCAGGACCAGCACGGCCGCCGGCAGCCGGGACGCCACCGAGTCTCGATAGTCGACCACCTCGGCCGCCGGGCCGGCCACAGCCATCCGGAAGGGCACGTTCATCGCCCGGACGGTACGCACGAGGTCGCGCGACCGAGCATCGGCGGTCTCGCCGCGCGGCGTCAGGTCGATGACGGTGGCGCCCGGCGGCACGTCCATCCGCAGCTGCAGTCGGGCCACCTGCGGCAACGTGTTGAGCTTGTTCAGCAGCGCGAGCACCTCGGGTCGCCCCGGGTCGGCCTCGACGACGACCGTGACGGGCGCCGCCTGGTCGGCGTTGAAGTCGCGCTGCAGCAGGTCATATGCCCGGCGGGCCTCCATCGTCGCCGGCAACGCGCGGGCGTCGGAGTTGGCGAGGTTGGCGTGAAGGAACGGCGCGGCGAGCAGCAAGAGGCCGACGACCACGACGGTCGCGACCGCGGCCGGGCGACCCTGAGCGAACCCGGCGAGCCGGCCCAGTAGACCGACCGGTGGAGCGGCGCCCGCGGTGCGCGGACCGCGGCCGGCTCCCGCGGTTCGGAACCGGCGCGGCAAAAGGCGGCCCGGCCTCCCGATGGCCGCGCTCACCCAGGTCCGGGCGCCCGGCTCCGGGATCCGCCGGTGCATCACGGCGATTAGGGCGGGCACGGCGGTCAGCGCGATCAGCGTCGCCAGCGCCACTACCACCGCGCCACCTAGCGCCATCGCGGCCAGCAGCGGCTCGGCGAACGCGAACAAGCCTCCCAGCGCAGCACCGACGGTGAGGCCGGAGATCAGCACGGCCCGCCCCGCGGTGGCCGTCGTTCGGGCCAACAGCTCGGGCAGCGGCGCGCTCTGATCGGCCGCGCGCTCCTCGCGGAACCGGGCCACGAGCAGTAGCGAGTAGTCCACGGCCAGGCCGATGCCGAGCAGGGTCACGACGTTGACGGCGTACTCGCTGACCTGCGCCACCGCGGTCAGGCCAAGCAGGCCGAGCAGGGTCACGGCGACGGCGGCGAGGGCGACGAGCAGGGGAACGCTCGCGGCGACGAGGCCTCCAAGGATCACGACCAGAGCGATCAGCAGTACGCCGAGGGCGATCGACTCGCCGAACGTGGCATCCCGGATGGCCTGCTCGGCGAACGCCCGCTCGGCGATCGGCTTGCCTCCGATGACGACCTGCGGGGCGTCTATCCGGCGCAACACCGCCGAGGCGCGGTCTTCCACGGCGTCGCGCTGAGCCTCGGTCAGGTTCCGGGAGAGCTCGACGCGCACCACCGTGCTCTTGTTGTCCGCCCCGATCTGTCCACCGGGCGAGGAGTACAGGTCGTCGACCGAAAGGACGCCGTCGATCCTCCGCAGCTCGGCCGAGGACGCGGTGATGCTCTTCACGAGCGCCGGGTCGTAGGGCGAACGGCCCCGCACCACCGCGATCATCAGCGGACCCTCGGGGACCAGCGCCTCGACGCGGGCGTCGGCGACGACCGACTCGGCGTCCGGCCGGAGTTGCGCGACGGTGCCGACCCGGTCGAACACGGCGCCCCCGAACACCGCACCGAGCAGCGTCAGGGCGGCCCAGGCGGCCAGCACCGCCCACCGCCGCCGGTAGCCGAACCTTCCCAACGCGGCGAACACGCGACCTCCCGTCGCGACCGGGACGCGCGTCGCCCGGGCGCTGCCGGACATGCAAGCATCCGACGCGGCTGTCGCCAATCCGTCGAGCCGTTACTGACGGCAGTCCGACATTCGCATCTGTGCCGGGCGCGGCTCGCTGCCCGCTACAGACCCAGCTCGCGGGCGATGACCATCCGCTGAACCTCGGAGGTGCCCTCGCCGATCTCCAGGATCTTCGAGTCCCGCCAGAACCGGGCCACCGGGAACTCGTTCATGAAGCCGTACCCGCCGTGGATCTGGGTCGCCTCGCGCGCGTTGGTCACCGCGACCTCGCTGGCGTACAGCTTCGCGATCGAGGCCTGGCGCTTGAAGTCCTCGCCGGTGCCCACGCGCGCTGCGGCGTCGTAGTACGCGAGCCGCGCGGTGTGCGCCCGCAGTTCCATGTCCGCGATCTTGAACTGGATGGCCTGGAAGTTGCCGATCGGCTGACCGAACGCCTGCCGCTGCTTCGCGTAGCTCAGCGACTCGTCCACACAGCCCTGGGCCAGGCCGGTGGCGAGCGCGGCGATAGCGATCCGGCCCTCGTCGAGGATGCGGAGGAACTGGGCGTACCCGCGGCCCCGCTCGCCGAGGAGGTTCTCCGCCGGCACCCGGCAGTCGTCGAACGTGAGCCCGTGCGTGTCCGACGCGCACCAGCCGACCTTGGAGTAGCCCGGCTGCACCGTGAACCCCGGGGTCCCGGACGGCACGATGATCGTGGACAGCTCCTTCGAGCCGTCGGGGTTGGTGCCGGTCATCGCGGTGACCGTTACCAGCGCTGTGATGTCGGTGCCCGAGTTAGTGATGAACGCCTTCGCGCCGTTGATGACCCATTCACCGGTCTCCTCGTCGAGGACGGCCCGGGTCTGGGTCCCGCCGGCATCCGACCCGAAGCCGGGTTCGGTCAGCCCGAACGCCGCGAGCGCCTCCCCACTGGTCAGCCGCGGGAGCCAGTGCGACCGCTGCTCCGGCGTACCGAACCGGTATATCGGCATCGCGCCGAGGCTGATCGCCGCCTCCAGCGTGATCGCGACGCTGGAGTCGACGCGGGCCAACTCCTCCAGGGCGAGGCACAGTGTGAAGTAGTTCCCGCCCATCCCGCCGTACTCCTCGGGGAACGGCAGGCCGAACAGGCCCATCTTGCCCATCTGCCGGACGATTTCGTATGGGAACGTGTGCGCCTCGTAGTGCTGCCCGATCGCCGGGGCCACCACCTCGCGAGCGAACTCCCGGACGCTGTCGCGCAGGGCCTCGTGCTCGTCGTTGAGCCTGAAGTCCACCATGACCTTGCCTCTCTGCCCGCTCAGACGGGTGTCACACCGTGCCTGCGGCGCGAGAACTGCCGATCCTTGTTACGCGCGGCGGCGATCCGGCGCACGATCTCATCACGGAGTTCGTGCGGCTCGACAATCGCGTCGACCACGAGCTCGCTGGCCAACCGCACGATGTCGATGTCGCGCTCGTACTCCTCGCGCTTCGCCGCGATGAACGAGGCCCGCTCGGCCTCGTCCGCGATCGCGGCGATCTTGTTGGCGTAGACCGCGTTCACCGCCGCCTCGGCACCCATCACGGCGATCTTCGCGGTGGGCAACGCGATCGTGGCGTCCGGTTCGAAGCCCGGTCCGGCCATCGCGTACAGCCCCGCCCCGTACGCCTTGCGCACGACGACGCAGATCTTCGGGACGGTCGCCTCGGAGATCGCGCTGATCATCTTCGCGCCGTGCCGGATGATGCCCTGCTTCTCGACCGCCGCACCGACCATGAAGCCGGGCACGTCGGCGAGGAAGACCAGGGGCACGTTGAACGCGTCGCAGAGCTGAACGAACCGGGTCGCCTTGTCCGCCGAGTCGACGAACAACACGCCGCCCTTGAACATCGAGTTGTTGGCCACCACGCCGACGACCTCGCCGACGAGCCGCCCGAAACCGACGGTCACCTCGCGCGCCCACAGCGCCTGGATCTCGAAGAAGTCGCCCCCGTCGAGCAGGCCGCGGGCGTACCGGCGCATGTCGAAGGCCTGCCGCTCGCTCGCCGGCACCAGCGCGGCGAGGTCGACGCCGTCAGGCGCCGGCTGAGCCTGCGCTGATGGCGGGCTTCCGGTCCAGTTCGCCGGCAGGTAGGACAGGTACCTTCGGACGACGTCCAGCGCCTCGGCCTCGGTCTTGCAGAGGAAGTGGCCAACGCCGGACTCGGCGCAGTGCACGCGGGCGCCGCCCATCTCCTCGAGCGTCGTCTTCTCCCCGGTCACCATCTCGACCATCCGGTCGGAGCCCAGATACATGCTGGCGTTGCCGTCCACCATGGCGACGACGTCGCAGAAGGCGGGGATGTACGCCCCGCCGGCCGCGCTCGGCCCGAACAGGGCGCACACCTGGGGTATCGACCCGGACGCCCGAACCTGGTTCCAGAAGATCTTCCCGGCCCCGCGGCGGCCGGGGAACAGGTCGACCTGGTCGGTGATGCGGGCGCCGGCCGAGTCCACGAGGTACACCATCGGCACGCCGGTGTCGTACGCCCGCTCGATGATGCGAATGATCTTCTCGACGGTCCGAGCGCCCCAGGAGCCGGCCTTGACGGTCGAATCGTTCGCCATCAGGCAGACCGGGCGGCGATCGATGGTGGCCGCGCCGGTGACCACCCCGTCCGCCGGCAGGCCCTCGGCGAGGGCATTCGCGTAGAGGCCGTCCTCCACAAAGGAGCCCTCGTCGACCAGCAACGCGATGCGCTCGCGGGCGAACAGCTTTCCCCGCGCGGCGTTCGCGGCGTGGTACTTCTCCGCGCCGCCGGCGCGGATCCGCTTGCGCAGCTGCTCCAGCCCCGCACCGTCGAGCGCCACCGCGACTCCTCCCGCGATCGTGGGTTCGAATCACCTGAACGATCGTTAGGGTAGCCCAAGTCCGGGCTCGGCGACAAAGGGGTGCTCGGCTCAGGGAGTAGGCGTCAGCCGCGTGCGTGGGCCGGCCCGCAGGACACCGGACGGCAGCTCCCGACCGACGATCTTCTCGGCGAGTCGGGCGGCGTCGATGAGCGAGTCGAGGTCAATCCCGGTCTTGATGCCCATGTCGTGCAGCATGTGCACGACCTCCTCGGTGGCGACGTTCCCGGTGGCGCCGGGGGCGTACGGGCAGCCGCCGAGCCCGCCGACGCTCGCGTCGTACTCGGTGACCCCGAGCTGGAGCGCGGTCAGGATGTTCGCGAGTGCGGTGCCGCGGGTGTCGTGGAAGTGCAGCAGCATCGGGGTGTCCGGGTGCCGCGCGCGGACCAGCGTCACGACGTCCCGGACCCGGCGCGGCGTCGCCATGCCGGTGGTGTCGCCGAAGGCGACCCGATCCGCCCCGTCCGCGAGCACTCGGTCCACGATGTCGGCGACCCGGACCGGATCCACGTCTCCCTCGTACGGGCAGCCGAAGCTCGTGGCGACGATGACCTCGACGGTCGCCCCCGCGCCGTGCAACGCGTCGATGAGCCCGGCGATGTCGTCGAGCGACTCGGCCGTCGACCGGTTCACATTCATCTTGTTGTGGGTGTCGCTCGCCGACACCACGACCTCGATCTCGGTGAAGCCCGCGGCGAGGGCGCGTTGGGCCCCCCGCGAGTTCGGCACCAGGGCCGAGTAGCGCACGCCCGGCCGTCGCGCGGCCCGCGCCCACACCTCGTCCGCGTCCGCCATCTGGGGGATCGCCTTGGGGTGGACGAACGAGACCGCCTCGATGCGCCGCACGCCGGTCGCGGAGAGGGCGTCGAGCAGCCGGACCTTGGCCTCGCTCGGGACCGGAGCCTCGTTCTGCAGCCCATCGCGCGGGCCGACCTCGCGGATCGAGACCTCGCTCGGCAACTCGGCCATGCCGCCCTCCCTCAGCGCATCCGGCCCACGATGCCGGTGTCGTAGTCACCCGAACGGAACTCCTCGCTGTCGAGCAGCTCCGCGAAGAATGGCAGGTTGTTCTTCGGACCCACGATCTCGAATGCGGCGACTGCCGTCGCGGCCCGCGCGATCGCCTCGGCCCGGTCGGCGCCGTGGACGATCAGCTTGGCCATCAGCGAGTCGTAGAACGGCGTCACGGTGGTGCCCTCGGCGTACCCGGAGTCGATCCGCACCCCGTCACCGGTCGGCTCCGCCCAGCGGGTGATCGCGCCCGGACTCGGCAGGAAACGCTTCGGGTCCTCGGCGTTGACCCGCAGCTCGATCGCGTGTCCGCGCGCCGTCAGTGCGGCTGGGTCGAACGTCGGCGCGAGCCCGGACGCCACCCGCAGCTGCTCCTCGACCAGGTCCACGCCGTACACCAGCTCGGTGACCGGGTGTTCGACCTGCAGCCGCGTGTTCATTTCGAGGAAGAAGAAGTCGCCGGTCGTCGGGTCCAGCAGGCACTCGACGGTGCCGGCGTTACGGTAGCCGACCGCCTCACCCGCCCGCACCGCCGCCGCCAGCAGCCGAGCACGCAGCTCCGCCGAGACCGCTGGGGAGGGCGACTCCTCGACCAGCTTCTGGTTGCGCCGCTGCACGGAGCACTCCCGCTCACCGAGCGCGACCACCCGCCCATCGGCGAGGCCGAGGATCTGCACCTCGACGTGGCGCACCCGCGGGAAGTAGCGCTCAATGAGGACGGAGCCGTCGCCGAACATACGCTCCGCGAAGCCGCGTACCTTCTCGTGCTCGGTCCGCAGCGCCGGCTCGTCGGCGGCGACCGCCATGCCCATGCCCCCGCCGCCGGCGGCGGCCTTCACCATCACGGGGTAGCCGATGCGGACCGCCTCGGCGACCGCCGCGTCGGCGTCGCGGGCCGGGTCGGTCGTCCCCGGTGCCACCGGGACACCCGCCGCGGCCATCAGATTCCGAGCATTGATCTTGTCGCCCATCGCGGTGATCGCGTCGGCGTCGGGTCCGACCCACACCAGGCCGTTGGCAGCGACCGTACGCGCGAAGTCGGCGTTCTCGGAGAGGAAGCCGTAGCCCGGGTGAACCGCCTGTGCGCCGGTGGACTTCGCGGCGGCGAGAACGGCCTCGACGTTGCGGTAGCTCTGGGCCGGATTGGCGGGGCCGACGCAGATCGCGTCGTCCGCCTCGGCCACGAACGGCAGGTTGGCATCGACCTCGGAGTAGACCGCGATCGCCCGGACGCCGAGCCGCCGTGCAGTCCGGACGATCCGGCGGGCGATCTCCCCGCGGTTCGCGACCAGCACCGACTCGATCATGCGCTCCTCCAACCGGGGCATCCTGAACGATCGTTAGGCTACGTCGACGGGTCGGTTACCCGCGAGTCGGCGCTCCTCGTCAGCCGAGGAGTGCGGCCAGCGCGGCGGCGCGGAGCAGTGCCGCGCGCCGGTTACGGTCCACCTCGCCGCCGAGAAACGGCGTCGAGTTCATCAGACCGAACGCCGCATGGGCGAGCACCCGGGCCTCGGCGGCGTCCAGCTCCGGGCGCAGGTCGGTAAGCACGCCGACCCACTCCTCCACGTAGAGCCGCTGCAGCTTGCGGATCTGGTGCCGCGGCTCGTCGGGGAGGCGGTCCAGCTCGTGCAGGTGAAGCGCGATCACCGCGGGGTTGGCGAGCGCGAACTCGACGTGAAAGTCCACCAGCGATTCGAGCGCCCCGCGGGCGTCATCGGGGTGGCCGGCCACGCGGGTGCGCCCGCCGTGCAGCAGTCCCTCGCTGACCGGGGTGAGCGCGGCGGCCAGCATCGCCTCCTTGCCGGCGAAATGGTGGTACAGGGCGGGCCCGGTGACGCCGGCCGCCGAGCCGATGTCGTCCATCGAGACGCCGTGGTAGCCCCGCGCCGCGAATAGCCCGACCGCGATCTCGAGGATCTCGTCGCGGCGGGACCTCCGGCGCGTTGGGGTCTCCTGGTCCACCGTCACTCGGCCAGCGTAGCGGGCCGTCAAGGCGGACCTGAACGAGCGTTCACGCCGAGGGACGGCGATGGGGCCCCGCGTCGCCGCGAAGCCCCATCGGTGGCTGTCTCGTCGTGGCCTAGAACACCGCGTTGAGTGCCGACCAACCGCTGTTGATCGTCCGGTTGGTGATGACGAACGCGCCCTTGCCGTTCGTGGTGTAGAGGCGCATGGACCCGCCGGGCGTGATCGCAATCACGTCGAGGAGGTTGTCGCCGTTCCAGTCGCCGGGCCCGATGATCCGCCCGAAGATGTTCCACCCGGCGCCGATCTTCACGGCACCGCCAGAGAACCCGCCCGATCCGCTGCCGGTGTACAGGAACAGGTCGCCGTTGGTCTTGCGGGCAAGGAGGGACGGCTTGCCGTCGCCCTTCCACGACCCGGGCGACACGAGCCGGTCGAAGATGTTCCACCCCGCGCCGACCTTCACGCCACCGCCGGAGAACCCGCCCGACCCGTTGCCGTTGTACCGGAACAGGTCGCCGTTGGGCTTGCGGGCCAACAGGTTCACGCTGCCTGGCGACGTCCAGTTGTTGACCGCGACGATCTCGTTGAAGGTGTTCCAGCCGGAACCGATCTTGACTCGCGGCCTGATGCCACCCGTGCCGTCGTCGTCGTACCGGTACAGGTTGCCCGTGGAGTCCCGAGCCAGGATCGACGTGGTGCCCTTGCCCGACCAGCCGTTCACTCGCAGGAGCTTGGTGTATCCGCCCCAGCCGAAGTTGATGATCCCGACGCCGTTGAATCCGTTGCGGCCGTCGTTCAGGAATCCGCTACCCGAGTACTCGCGCAGCCGACCTGATGAGTCGCGAGCGAGCAGGTCGGTGTGTCCGTCGCCCGACCAGTCGAGGTTCGGTGCGGCCGGACGGGCCTTGTCGGCGTTGATCGAGTCGGCGTAGTAACTGAGCCGCTCGTACACGCCGTAGTCGCTGCCGCACTCCACCGGACCCCAGTCCGTGATGCCGACCTCGACGCCGTTGACCAGCAGCGGACCGCCCGAGTCACCCGCGCAGGTATCGCGCGGGCCCGTCGGGCCGGTCAGCTCGCCCGCGCAGATCATCTTGCTGGAGTTGTAGTTCGTGCCGTACGACGTCTTGCATGTGTCGTAGCTCTGGATCGTCACGGACGCCTTGTGCAGGATGCCGTAGGCGTCGGTCGCCACGTCGTAGACGCCGTAGCCGAGGATCTCGGCCGCGGTTCCGCCGCTGTACGGCGTCTGGTCGCCCTGCGCGCTCAGGGTGATCGGGGTGTACGCGACCGGTAGCGGCTGGGTGAGGGTGAGCACCGACACGTCGTCCTTCGGAACGTCGGTGATCCCGTTGACGAGGTCCCTGTAGTTGAAGCTTTGGTGCGTCCAAACTGACGCCGGCCTCGCGATGTAGCCACCCGGCTCGGTGTCGATCGTGTTTAGGTTGGACCGGCCCGCGACGACGAAAACGAAGCCGAACGGCCAGTCCACTCCGCAGTGGCCGGCGGTCAGCACCTTGGTCGGGCTGATCACCGTGCCCGTGCAGGTGGCGACCCAAAGATCGAAGCCTCCCTGGTCGTTCGGGAGGTAGAAGTACGCCAGGATCCCGACGATCCACGGAAACTGGCTGACGTCGACCTGCGGAACCTCCACGCCGCCGATGACCCGCGGCTTCGCGGTGCTCAGCGGCTGGAACGCCGGGCCGTGCGCGCCCGGCGTCGGCAGCGGTCCGGTCGCCCGCACCGCGTTGGGCGGCAACCGCCGACCACTCGTCGTCGCGTTACTCAGCGGGGTGATGTCGCTCCCGCCGGTGCCGCCTTGGGCCGCACCACCGGGTACCAGCACGCCGGCAATACCGATGGCAAGGCCGGCGAGGCCAACCAAGATCCGTCGGCGAACCGATCTGTGCCTGTCCATTGTGGACACGTAACCTCCCCGTCGTCCGATGATGACAAGCTCGACCGACGCGGGAACCCCTGCGAAGGCAAGACAGCACACGAAGAGCTGAGTTCCGACGGGTACCCGTCGGGACGTGGTCAGGCGTAGGGAGGGTCCCCCGTGTGCCGGT
>DASXRC010000091.1:0-47646 GCA_036506795.1 Micromonosporaceae bacterium | reverse complement strand
GAGATGTAGTCGAGGTCGACCATGCGTTGGATGACGTAGTTGCGCCGGTCGGTGGCCGGCCTCTTGTCGGTGCCGGCCGGGTCGTACGCCGAAGGTGCCTTGACCAGGCCGGCCAGGGTCGTGGCCTCGCCGAGCGTGAGGTCCTTGGGCGACTTGGAGAAGAAGATCTGCGTCGCGGCGAAGATCCCGTACGCGCGGTGGCCGAAGTACGCGGCGTTGAGGTAGCGCTCGAGAATCTGGGTCTTCGACAGCTGTTTCTCCAGCTCGGTCGCCAGCCGCATCTCCCGGATCTTGCGGCGGTTGGTCTGCTCGGTCGCCTCGATGGCCTCGGCCGGGGTCTGGGCGCCGTCCCGCATGGCGATCCGCACGTACTGCATGGTCAGCGTGGACGCGCCCTGGGACACTCCGCCGGCCTGCCGGTTGGCGACGAACGCCCGGGCGACGCCCTTGATGTCGACGCCGTGGTGTTCGAAGAAGCGCGCGTCCTCCGAGGCGACCACCGCCTGCTGAATGTAGGGGGACATCTGCGCGATCGGGGTGTACTTGCGATGCTCCTCGTAGAACATCGTGAGCAGCGTCTTGTTGTCCGAGGCGTATACGTAGGTCGTCTGCGCCTGCGGTGCGCCGTTCAGCCCGCTCGGCATCGAATTGATCATGCCGGCCCCGGCCTTCGCGCCGAGGCCGCCGACGGCCGCGATGGGGTACGCCACAGCGGCGGAGACGACCCCGGCGATCAGGCCGGCGCGGACGAGGGGGACAAGGCGGGTCAGGGCCGAGCCGGGCGCAATCGTCACATATCAGATATAGGCCATTTAGGACGGTTATGGCGGGGCAACCGGTAAAGACGCCCGACCAACTTCCCCTGGCGTACCGTCACCGGATGTTGCCGGTGTGCCCGAGCGAGTAGCGCCCGGGCTGCGGCCACACGGTCAGGCCGTGCGGTCCCGAGCCGACCGCGATCCGGGCGAGCAGGAACCCGTCGGAGATTCGGAACGCGTACACCTCGTTGTCGTAGCGCCCGGTGAGCCACAGGACCTTGCCGTCGGCCGACACCCCGCCCATGTCCGGGCTCCCGCCGCCGGGGATCCGCCACTTCGCGACCGGCTTGCGCGTGGCCAGGTCCAGCACCGATACCGACCCCTCGTCGCGGTTGGAGACGAACGCGTGCCGGCCGTCGCGGCTGAAGTAGATGCCATGGGCGCCCTTGCCCGTGCGGATGAACCCAATGTGCCTGGTGGCTGCGCCGTCGAAGACGTGCACGCCGTTGGCGTGCATGTCGGCAACGAGGAAGGCGGTCCCGTCCGGGACGAGCCGGGTGTCCTGTGGCATGCCGTGGGGCACGACATCCAGATCCAATTCGCGCAGCTTCCGGGCGGTGGCCACGTCGATGGCGATCATCCGGTTGGCGAACTCGCAGCTGACCAGCGCGGTCTTGCCATCGACCGTGAAGTCCATGTGGTTGATGCCCGCGCACCCGGGAAACTCGGCGCTCTTCTTCCGGTGCCATGTCTTCGGGTCATAGAAGTCAAGCCGGCGGTAGTACTCGGCGACCACGACCGCGTACTTGCCGTCCGGCGTGAAGTACAGGTTGTACACATCCTGGACGTTAATGATCTTCCCCGGTCGACCGGTGTGCGGGTTGATCGGCAGCACCGAGCCGCCCGGCACCCGGCTCGAGGTGACGTACAGCGTCGACATGTCGTACGACGGCACGATGTGCTGCGGCTCCGGCCCGCCGTAGAACTGGTCGACGACCTGGTACGTCGCCGGGTTGATGACGTACACGTCGTCGCTGTTGGTGTTCGGGACGTAGACGAGCGGCAGGTGATCGCGCACCGTCGGGCCGAGCATGCCGGGGCCGGCCGCGGCGTACACGTTCTGCCGGGACGGGTACTCCGGCATGCCGGCCAGCAGGTCGCTGGTGGCCCCAGCCGGCGACGCGCTCGCGGCCGCGCGTACCCGGCTGGCCGGGGATGACGTCGGCGTCGGCGGCGCCGAACTCGTGCATCCGGCGGCGGCGGCGACCACGAGAACGATGAGCCCACGGAGGGTACGGCTCGTCAGCTCCCTCGTCACCACAGCGAGGTTATGCCGTGGAACCAGGCGGCACCGTCTTATTCCGTATATATGAGTAAGTGGTCCGCTCCGGCAACTTTCCGAATACCATCCTGTGTCGGCCTGGACCGGTCCGAGGGGCGGGGCCTCGGACCGGTCCGGGCTTTCGTAGTGCCCACCTGGGCCCCATGGATGGTCGCGGGCATTCCACATCCACGGCGATCTGGAGCACATCGCCGCGGTTGTGGATGGGCGCAAACATGTTGGGGCAGGCTGGGTCACGCGCGGTGAGGGCAACTGCCGGCGGGAGGGCACCAGATGACGAGCGGCGACGCGGCACCGCCGCCGGCGGGGCGGGCGCCCGAGTGGGTCGCCGAACACGAGATCACCGCGGACGCCGCGGCGGACCTCATCCATCGCCAGTTCCCGGCGCTCCGCGACGCCCCGATCGAGCCGCTCGCCACCGGCTGGGACAACACCGTGTATCTGGTGGCGTGCCGCTGGGTCTTCCGCTTCCCGCGCCGCGCCGTCGCGCTACCCGGGGTGCGAAGGGAGCTCGCGGTGCTGCCCCGGCTGGCGGAGCGGCTGCCGCTGCCGATCCCGGCGCCCGAGCTGATCGGCGAACCGACACCGGAGTATCCCTGGCCGTTCTTCGCCGCTCGGCTGATTCCCGGCCGGGAGCTCGCCGACGCGGACCTGCCGGATGCCGAGCGGGCGGGGGCAGGAGCCACGCTCGGTCGTTTCCTGAATGTCCTGCACGACCCGGCGCTGGCCGCCGAGGTGGGCGGCGAGCTGCCGCGCGATCCGATGCGCCGCGGCGATCCGGGCGCGCGGGTGCCGAAGGCGCGGGTGCGATTGGCCCGGCTCGAGCAACGCGGCCTGTGGCGACCCGATCCCACGGTCGACCGGCTGCTCGCCGGCGCGGAGCGGGTCGGGCCGCCGACCGCGGCCGTCGTGGTGCACGGCGACCTGCACTCCCGGCACCTGCTCGTCGCCGGCGACGGCGGGGCCGCGGGCGTCATCGACTGGGGAGACCTCTGCCTGGCCGACCCCGCGGTGGACCTGTCGCTGGCGTACGCCGCGTTCGCCGGGGCCGCCCGCGCCGCGCTGCTGTCCGCGTACGGACCCGTCGACGCCGACCGCGAGACGCGCGCCCGCGTATTGGCGCTGGACCTCTGCGCCACGCTCGCCGATTACGCCGCCGCGGAGGGCAGGTCGGCGCTGCTGCGCGAGTCGTTGGCGGGATTGCGGCGGGCGGTCGCCCACGACTGACCAGCCAGTCACGACAGCGCGGCGATCGCCCGCAGGGCGAGACCGGCACCGACGACCATGACGAGCGACGCGGTCGCAGTGCCCGCCGACGGCAGCCGGCGCAGCACCCGGCGCATCCGGTCGGCACGCCAGTGCGTGGCGCGGGACGTCGCCCACCGCTGGATACCGACGAGCGCGAAACCGGCCGCCGTCAGCGTCGCCGCCATGCCGACGCCGTACGCGATAACCAGCAGCACGCCGAACGCGGTCCGGCCGAGGCCCACGGCGCCGAGCAGCACGACCAGCGCGGACGGGCTGGGCACGAGTCCGCCGGCCAGCCCGATGCCGAACAGGCCGAGCCGCCCGCCCGGCCGGTGGTCGTGGTCGTGCGAATGCCCGTCGTGCGAATGCCCGTCGTGCGAGTGCGAGTGCGGGTGCGAGTGCCCGGGCGAGTGCCCGTGGCCGTGCGAGTGCGAGCGGCCGCGCCGGAAGGCGGCGAGCATGCCCGCGCCGACCGCGACGACGACCGCGCCGCTGACGATGCCCAACCACGCCAGCAGCCGCTCCCCCGCGAACGCCGCCGACGTGGTGAGCAGGGCGCCGACGGCCAGCACACCACCGGTATGGGTGGCGGTGACCGTGGCCAGGAGCGCGACCGACTCCCGCCGCCGCCCGCCGCGTGCGGCCGCGTACGCGGCGAGCGCGGTCTTGCCGTGGCCGGGCAGCGCCGCGTGACCCGCGCCGAGCGCGAACGCCAGCAGCACGGCGAGCAGACCCACCGCCGGGGTGAGCCGGCCCGCCCCCGCGAGGTCCGCCAGCCTGCGGTCGGCCGAGGCGATCAGGCGCCCGAACGCCCCGCCCGCCGGCGCCGCCCGCCCATTCGTCCCGGCGGCCTGTCCGGCCGCGGCGTCGGCGGAGCCGCCGGTCTTGAACCGCAGCGACGCGGCCCGCACGTCGAGCGGCGACGCGAGCGGGTCCGCCGGATACGCCCGCAACTCGTCGCTGACGCTGCGGGTGGCCAGGGGGCTGTCGATCAGGCGGACGCCGTCGCCGACCGCCGTCATCTCGTGCCAACCGACCTGGCCGGCGGCGTACCCGTTGGCGACCACGAACGGGCGGACCGCCCCTGTTCCGAGCGGCCGGATGACCGCTCGCAGTGTGCAGCTGAGCCGGCTGGTGGGCAGCTCCGCCGCTCCGGGGTGGAACGTCAGGTCCTCGGCCTCGATTGTCCACCGCAGACGGCCCCGCTCGACGGTCGCGTCGAGCGCGGCCGCGACCTCGACACAGCGAATGATCCTCCGCTGCCGCGTGGGGATCTCCGCGCGGTCGACCACGACGGTCGCGGTCACCGCGTCCGGCCGGATCGTGAAGCCGTGGTACTGGTTGATCGAGAAGTTGCCCAGCGGGTGCGCGTGCGCCGGGTGCGCCGGCGGCACAAGCACGCCGAGCACGGCCGCGCCGAGCACCACGAGGAGGCGCCGCCTCATCGCGCACCGCCGAGGCCGGCGAGCGCCCTACGCGCGGCCGGCGCGTCGATTGGCGAGAAGGCCGGGTTGCGGCGGAGCGCCCGCTCGAGGTCCGCGCGGGCCGCGCGGCGCTGACCGAGTGACAGCTCGATCATGCCCACGTGGTACGCGTACGTCGCCGACAACGCTCCGCGGGCGCCCGCCAGCCGGGCGTACCGCAGCGCCTCGCCGTCGCGCGCGGCCAGGTGCAGCGCCCAGCCCAGGATGTCGGCGACGTCGGCGTGCCGGCGTCGCGCCCACTCCGCCCGGGCCGCGGCGACCGCGTCGGACGGGCGGCCCGCCTCGATCGCGAGCTCGGCCGCGGTCAGCCCGTCCACACCGCCGTTCGCCACGAACAGCCGCTGCGCGTCGTTCGCCAGCGCCAGCTGCTCGGCGGCCTCACGGGTGCGGCCGGCGGTGCGCAGCAGCCTGGCGTACTCCAGCAGATAGCCCACGGTCGGCGAGCGTCGCGTCACGTCGGCGTAGTCGGCGATGGCCGCGTCCAGTCGCCCGGACGCCGCGGCGACCCGGGCCCGCCCGCGCAGCAGCGACACGGCATGCGGATCGGCGCCGAGGCCGGCGGCGTACTGCTCCGCCGCGCCAGACAGGTCCCCGGCCAGCCATGCGAGGTCGCCGAGCTGGCCGCGGCAGAACGCGATGTCGGAAGGGCTCATGGCCGCGTCCAGCGCCCGCCGCATCAGGTCGGTCGCGGCCGCGAGGGCGCCGCGTTGCTCAAGATCGTAGGAGCCGCGGGCGTACGCGGACAGACCCGGCCGCAGGTCGAGCAGGCGCTGGACGGCCGCGGTCGCGTCGGCCGGGCGGCCGAGCTGGGTTTCCGCGTCGGCCAGCACGGCATACGCGTTGGCCCCGTACGCGTTGAGCCGGGTCGCCGCGAGCGCGTCCCGGCGCGCCGCCGCGAAGTCGTGCCGTGCGTTGGCCAGCGCCCCGCGGGCGACAGACGCGTCGGCGTTGTCGTCGGGCCGCAGCGCGAGGGATCGGCGTACCGCCTCGTCGGCCTTCGGGTAGTAGCTGGGGTCCGCGGTGGTCCGGCCTCGTTCCAGGTACGCCACGGCCAGTCCCGCCCAGGTACGCCAGTCGCGGGGCACGAGCCGGAGCCGCTCCTGGGCGCGGACGATCGGGTCCGCGCTCGCGGCCGGACCCGACGCCGCCCGCACGGCGACCTGGCGCGGCGGCGGGCCGGACTGCCGGCCGAACGCCGCGCCGATCGAAAGGATCGCGGCCGCGGCGACCACGATCACGATCGTCGCCCGCACCACCCTGTGTCGTCGCATCGTCCCTCCCGGGTCCGGTCGGGCGCGCCGCCCGCAGACCGCGCGGCGCGCCCGGATGACCTACAACTGGAGTGTTTCGTCGGTGGAGCCAGGCGTGATCGGTGCCGGACGGCTTCTCCGGCGCCACCAACCGATGAGGAACAGCAGCGCGAGCGCGAGCACGCCGGCGGCACCAACCGCGGAGACCGCCACCGCCATCGGCACCTGGCCGGAGTCGGTGTTCCCGGCGTACCCGGCCGGTGTCAGCGACGGGGCGGGCGCCTCCGCCGACGGCTTGTCCGATGTGGACGGCGCGGGCTGGGTGGCGCCACCGAAGCCACCCATGCCACCGGCACCCGAGCCGGCCGCGGAGCCCGAGCCGGCGGTGTTCACGCCGGCGCCGTTGGGCGGCGCGACATACGGGAACGCTGCGCCGAAGGCCTGGTCGTTCGCGTCGACCTTGTCTCCCGCGGCGAGCGCGTCGATCAGCTTGCCGGTCTGGGCCGCGCCGACCAGTGCCTGCAACTCGATGTCGACGACGTCGTCGGTGAGCCGCCGACCGTTCGGGAAGCCCTGCAGGTCGCCGCCGAGCACGCCGAGCCGGTTGGGCTGTCCGGCGATGGGCACGCCCAGGTTGAGCCTGAGCTGCTCGGATGGGACGAACCCGGCGGCGGACACGTCGGCGTTGTTCAGCTGCGAGTTGACGTCGGCCTTGATAGGTCCACCCGCCTTGGTGGTGATGCCGGTCAGGAAGATCTCAGCCAGGTCGTTGCGCGGGGTGGCGGGCGCCGGGATGCCGTAGATCGCCTGGATCAGCTTCGGCACCTCGGGCTCGGTGACGCGCTTGACCAGCGTGGGGTTCTTCGCGTCGCGGTCGGGCGACGACGCGTTGAACGCGTCCTTCAGCCCGTTCGGCACCACGACCTCGTTGACGAGCGGGTTGCCGAGTCGGGACACCTGGACCTGTCCGCCGTACGAGCCGCCGCCGGTGATCCGCACCCGCGGCCGGTCCGTGGTCGTCCACACGCCGATGACCGGGTTGCGCGCCGCGTCACCGCCAAGCGCCACGTCCTTGAACGGCACCTGCAGCACGATCGTGTTGACGTTGTAGCCGGCGAGCGTGTCCTGGCCGGTCTCGCTCAGGTCGCCCCCGTAGAGCAGGTCGAAGACGCGCAGATCGAGGAAGAACGGGTCGTCGGCCTGGCCGGCAAAGATCTTCCAGCCGCCCGGCAACTGGACCACCGCCTGGTCGCGCAGCTTGCCGTAGTCCGGCATGGACGCCCGGCCGGTCCGCGACGGAGCCACCGGGGCCCCGGAGATGCGGGTCTTGAAGGGGGCACCGTTGAACGACGACTCCAGCGTGTAGATCTGCCGGACCAGCAGGTTCTCGTCGTCGAGCGAGGTGACCGGCCCGTTGTTGTAGAGGAACGTGCCGGTGCCGCGGCGGTCCTGGGTGCGGAACGTCCAGCGGAACCGGGCGTCCGGCCTGGCGTCGCCGTTGTTGTCGACGTTGATGTAGTAGCTCGCGTCGGTGGCGAACGGATAGAAGTTCGGGCCCCCGTTGGGCTCCTCGAACGGGATCCAGTTCGCCACGAAGTTGACGTAGCCCGGTCGGTCCTTGCTGACGAAGGCGTACAGATCGGTGTTGTCGACGGCCGGGTCGGCGGCGGTCAGCGGCGCCTCGCGGTGGCTGGAGGCGCCCGCGTCGATCGGCGCGAATCCGTAGAGCGCGCCGGCGAGTGCAGCCGCGACCGCGATGGCGGCCGGGGCGCGCCGCCGCCGACGCCCTCGGGAAGCAGTGGTTGACATGGTGAGGTCCTTCCGCCCGCTGGGACATGAGCGGTGCGTGGCGCACCGTCACGCAGGCGTTCGGAGCCCACGTCGACCGGGCGGGTCGAGTGTGAGAAGACCGTCAGCGCGCCATCCGGCCGGCCGCAGGTTCCGAACTGCCTGGAAGGACCGCTCGCCGTATCATCGCGATCATGGCAACCGTGAATGTGGTACGCACCGGCGGCGGGTTCGAGGCGACCAACGAGCGCGGCGCGCGCGTGGCGATCGGGTCCTCCGATGACGAGGGTGTGTTCTCGCCGGTGGAGCTTCTGCTCGCCGCGCTCGGCGGCTGCGAGATCGTCACCGTCGAGCCGCTGACCACGAAGCGGGGCCATCGGCTCCTGCGGCTCGCCATCGAGGTGCACGCGGAGAAGCTCGCGCCGACGAAGCTGGGGCCGATCACCACGGCGTACGACGTCGAGCTGCCCCCGGGCGACGAGAAGGCCGCGGAGGTCTTCGTCGCGGTGGCCCACCGCGTGCACGACCAGTACTGCACCGTCGGCCGCGCGCTGCGCGAGCACACGGAGACGATCCAGGTGCTGCCCGCGCAGCTCGGGTGAACCCCGAGACGTTTGGGCATAGGGTCGAGGGGGACACGAAGGAGGCGGGACATGGGCGTCCACGTGACCGGACCTATGCTCGACCGGTTCGACGAGATCCTCACCCCCGAGGCGCTGGACTTCCTCGCCGACCTGCACCGACGCTTCGACGCCCGGCGACGGGAGCTGCTTGCCCGACGCGACGAGCGGCAGGCCGAGCTGTCCAACGGCGGCACGCTCGACTTCCTCGACGAGACCAAGGACGTACGCGAGGCGGAGTGGCGGGTCGCCGAGCCCGCGCCCGGGCTCGTCGACCGGCGGGTGGAGATCACCGGGCCGACCGACGCGAAGATGACGATCAACGCGCTGAACTCCGGCGCGAAGGTCTGGCTCGCGGACCACGAGGACGCGAACACTCCGCTGTGGGAAAACGTCATCTCCGGCCAGCTCAACCTGCGCGACGCGATCGACCGCACGCTGACCTTCAGCTCGCCCGAGGGTAAGAGCTACGCGATCAACGAGGGCGAGCTGCCCACGATCGTGTTCCGGCCGCGTGGTTGGCACCTGACCGAGAAGCACCTCCTGGTCGACGACGAACGCCTCGCCGGCGGCCTGGTCGACTTCGGGCTCTATCTTTTCCACTGCGCCCGCCGACAGCTGGACCGCGGCTCGGGGCCCTACTTCTACCTGCCCAAGATGGAGAGCCACCTCGAGGCCCGGCTGTGGAACGACGTCTTCACGTACGCCGAGGAGCGGCTCGGCCTGCCGCGCGGCGCGATCAGGGCGACGGTCCTCATCGAGACGTTCCCGGCCGCGTTCGAGATGGAGGAGATCCTCTACGAGCTGCGGGAGCACTCCGCCGGGCTCAACGCCGGCCGCTGGGACTACATGTTCAGCGTCATCAAGAAGTTCCGCACCCGCGGCCGCGACTTCCTCCTGCCGGATCGGAACGCGGTCACGATGACGGCGCCGTTCATGCGGGCGTACACCGAGCTGCTCGTGCGGACCTGCCACAAGCGCGGCGCGCACGCCATCGGCGGGATGGCCGCGTTCATCCCCAGCCGCCGTGACCCGCAGGTCAACGAGGTCGCCCTCACCAAGGTGCGCGACGACAAGACGCGGGAGGCGAACGACGGCTTCGACGGATCGTGGGTCGCCCACCCCGACCTGGTGCCGATCTGTCGCGAGGTGTTCGACGGCGTGCTCGGGGACCGTCCAAACCAGCGCGACAAGACCCGCGACGAGGTGTCCGTTACCGCCGCGCAACTGCTCGCCGTGCGGGACACCCCCGGCGAACACACGGAGGCGGGTCTGCGCAACGCGGTGTCGGTCGGCGTCCAGTACCTCGCGTCGTGGCTGCGCGGCACCGGCGCGGTGGCGATCTTCAACCTGATGGAGGACGCCGCCACCGCGGAGATCTCCCGGTCACAGGTGTGGCAGTGGCTGCACAACGACGTCACGCTCGACGACACCGGTCACGGGGTGAGCCGTGAGCTCGTCGAGCGCATCGCGGACGAGGAGATCGCCAAGCTGGGCGGCGACCCTGCCGGCTACGCCGATGCGCGGGCGCTGTTCATAGAGGTCGCCGTCGCGGACGACTTCGTGGACTTCCTGACCCTGCCCGCGTACGAACGGATGCCATGACGGGAGGGCGACCATGACCACCGACGCACCCACCCGCATCGACGCCCTCGCCCAGCGCCTGCGCACCGAGCTGAGCCCGGCGCAGGTGATCACCGATCGGCAGGAGCTGCGCACGTACGAGTGTGACGGGCTCGCGCAGTACAAGGTGATCCCTGCGCTGGTCGCCCTGCCACACACCCCGGAGCAGGTCGCCGCCACCGTGAGCGCGTGCGCGGATGCGGGCGTGCCGTTCGTGGCCCGCGGCTCCGGCACCGGACTGTCCGGCGGCGCGCTCCCCCACGCCGACGGTGTGCTCATCGTGACCGCGCAAATGCGCAGCATCATCGAGGTCGCGCCGGCGGACGAGCGGGCCGTTGTCGAACCCGGCGTCGTCAATCTGCAGGTGACCAAGGCCGCGACCCCGCACGGCTACTACTATGCGCCGGACCCGTCGAGCCAACAGATCTGCTCGATCGGCGGCAACGTCGCGGAGAACTCCGGCGGCGCGCACTGCCTCAAATACGGCTTCACCACCAACCACGTCACCGGCCTGCAAATCGTCACGCCGGACGGCGACCTGGTCCGGCTCGGCGGACGCGCGCCCGACCCGCCCGGCTACGACCTGATCGGCGCGTTCGTCGGCTCCGAGGGGACGCTGGGCATCGCCACCGAGGTGACGGTACGCCTGGTGCGCCTGCCCGAGGCCGTGAGCACGCTGCTCGCCGGCTTCCGATCGACCGACGAGGCGGGCGCCGCCACGTCGGACATCATCGGCGCCGGCGTCGTGCCGGCCGCCATCGAGATGATGGACGCGCTCGCCATCGAGGCCGCCGAGGCGGCGGTCCACTGTGGATACCCGGAGGGTGCCGGTGCGGTCCTCATCGTCGAGCTCGACGGCCCGACGTCCGAGGTCGACGCGCAGTTCGAGCACGCCGAGCGGCTGTGCCGGGACAACGGGGCGTTCGAGATCCGGATCGCCCGCGACGACGTGGAACGCGCGCTGTTCTGGAAAGGCCGGAAGTCCGCGTTCGCCGCGGTCGGCCGGATCAGCCCGGACTACATCGTCCAGGACGGCGTGATTCCACGCACCGCCCTGCCCGAGGTCCTGCGTCGCATCGCCGAGCTGTCGGAGCGCACCGGCGTACGCGTCGCGAACGTGTTCCACGCCGGCGACGGCAACCTGCACCCGCTGGTGCTCTTCGACGATGCCGTCGAGGGCCAGGCGGAGCGGGCCGAGGACGTGTCCGGCGCGATCCTCGACCTCTGCATCGAGCACGGCGGCTCGATCACCGGCGAGCACGGCGTCGGCATGGACAAGGCGAAGTACATGCCCCGCATGTTCACCGACGACGACCTGGACACGATGCAGCTCGTCCGCTGCGCGTTCGACCCGGACCGCCTGTCCAACCCGGGCAAGGTGTTCCCGACGCCGCGGCTGTGCGGCGAGATCCCCGGCCGCCGCCGGGGCGCCCATCCACTGCAGGAGGCCGGCCTCGCGGAGGTGTTCTGATGGTGGACGCACTCGATGCGCTCCGCGCCGCGGCCGGCGACGTCGTCCGCTCCGCGGAAAGCCCGGACGCGATCGCCGGCGTGCCGGCGCGGTTCGTCGCGGCGCCGAGCTCGACCGACCAGGCGGCCGCCGTCATCCGCGCGGCCGCCGCCCATCAGCTGTCCATGGTGGTACGCGGCGCTGGTACCAAGCAGGACTGGGGGTACCCGCCCCGCAGGCTCGACCTCGTGCTCGAGACCAGACGGCTGTCGGGAGTCGTGGAGCACGCGGCCGGCGACCTCATCACGGTGGTGCGGGCCGGCACGCCGCTGGCGGACCTGCAGACCAAGCTGGCAACCGCCGGCCAGCAGCTCGCGTTGGACGCGCCGTTCCCGGCGGCGACCGTCGGCGGCACCGTCGCGGTCGGCACGAGCGGCCCGCGTCGGATGGCGTACGGCACGGTGCGCGATCTCCTCATCGGGATCACGATCGTGCGCCCCGACGGGGTCGTCGCCCGCGCCGGCGGCAAGGTCGTAAAGAACGTCGCGGGGTACGACCTGGGCAAGCTCATCGCCGGGTCGTACGGCACGCTCGGGCTGATCACCGAGTGCGCCTTCCGCCTGCACCCGAGGCCGGCCGCGGACGCCGTGCTGAGGCGCCCGGTCGACGGCCCGGCCGAGGTGGGCGCGCTGGTCACGGCGGTCCTCGGCGCGCAGCTCGTTCCCACGGCACTCGAGCTGGACGCCCCGGCCGCCGGCGGGCTGGAGCTCGCGATGCTCCTCACCGGCGTACCGCAGGGGGTGTCGGAGCGAACGGCGGCGGCCCGGAGGCTGCTCGGCGGCGAGCACACGACGGACGGGATTCCGGCCTGGTGGGCGGCGTACCCCTGGGGCGAGGGAGACGTGGGGCTGAAGCTCACCGCGGCACTGTCGCGGATGCCGACGCTGCTCGCCGCCGCCCTGGCCGCACGGGCCCGGCACGAGGCGCCGCTCGCCCTGCGCGGGTCGATGGGCACTGGCGTCCTGTACGCCGGGCTGCCCGCCGCGACCGACGCGGTCACCACGGCCGCGGTCGTCGACGACCTGCGCGTGGCCGCGCACGAGGCCGGCGGGCACGCGGTCGTGCTCACCGCGCCGGCCGGCGTTCGCGAGCGCGTCGACCTGTGGGGTCCGGTGCCGGGACTGGAGCTGATGCGGCGGGTCAAGGCCCAGTTCGACCCCGACGGACGGTTCGCCCCCGGCCGGTTCGTGGAAGGGACCTGAGCGTGACCGCGTTCGACGACCACCACCCGCCACGGCTCGACCTCATCGACGACTGTGTCCACTGTGGCTTCTGCCTGCCGACCTGCCCGACCTACGTGCTCTGGGGCGAGGAGATGGACTCACCCCGCGGGCGCGTCTACCTGATGGAGGAGGGTCTCCGGGGCGGCGAGCCAATGACCGACTCCATGGTGGTGCACTTCGACCGGTGCCTGGGCTGCATGGCGTGCGTTACCGCCTGCCCGTCCGGCGTCCAGTACAACCGGCTCATCGAGGACACCCGACAGCAGGTCGAGCGCCGGCACCGCCGGACGGTGCGGGAGCGGCTGCTCCGCGGCGCCATCTTCGGGCTGTTCCCCTACCCCCGCCGACTGCGCCTGCTGCGCGGCCCGCTGCGCGCGTATCGGGCGAGCGGTGCGCAGCGGCTGGTCGAACGCACCGGGGTGTTAGAGCGCACGCCGACGCTGGCCACCCTGGAGTCGCTGGCGCCCCGGCTGGGCCGCCCCGAGCGGCTGCCCTCGCGGATTCCGGCGACCGGACCGCGGCGTGCGGTGGTCGGCATGCTCACCGGCTGCGTGCAGCGCACCTTCTTCCCCGACGTCAACGCCGCCACGGCGCGCGTGCTCGCCGCGGAGGGCTGCGAGGTGGTGCTGCCCCGCGGCCAGGGCTGCTGCGGCGCGTTGAGCGTACACAATGGACGCGAGGCCGAAGCGCAGCGGTTCGCCCGGGCGCTCATCGACACGTTCACCGACGCCGGCGTTGACTACCTCGTCGTCAACGCGGCCGGTTGCGGCTCCTCGATGAAGGAGTACGGGGAGCTGCTGCGCGATGATCCGGCGTACGCGGACAGGGCCGCGGCGCTCGCCGCGAAGGTGCGTGACCTGTCCGAGGTGCTCGTCGAGCTGGGCCCGGTCGCACCGCGCCACGCCGTTCCGGTGACCGCCGCGTACCACGACGCCTGCCATCTCGCGCACGCCCAGGGCGTGCGAGCGCAGCCTCGGCGGCTGCTCGGCGAGATCCCCGAGCTCGTGCTGCGGGAGATCGCCGATCCCGAGATCTGCTGCGGCTCGGCCGGCGTGTGGAACGTGCTGAACCCGGAGCCGGCCCGTCAGCTCGGCGACCGGAAGGCCAGGGACGTGCTGGCGACGGGGGCGGACCTCCTCGTGACCGCGAATCCGGGCTGTCTCATGCAGGTCGCGGCGTCGGTACGCCGCGCCGGGGGCACGATCGGCCTGGCGCACACCGCCCAGGTACTGGACGCCTCGATCCGCGGCCTGCCGGCCCGGTCGCTGCTGGCGCGGGCGTAGCCACCCGCCCGGCGGCCGCGGGCTTCCCGGCGCCTGATGTGCGCGACATCCACGTCCGTCGCGATATCATCCACGCCCGGTCGGACGTGGACGTTCACCACATCACGTCGTCGCGACGGCCCGAACCAAAGCCCGAGCGTGCGCGGCGTCATCCGCGCCCAGGGCCAGTTCGGCGAGCCGGCGGCACTCGTCGAGCGTCCGCGCTGAGAGCGCCAGCCGGACCTCGGCGACCGCGCGCGGCGCCATGGACAGGCTGGTCACACCGAGCCCGACCAGCACCGGCGCCAGCTCCGGGTCGGCCGCGGCCTCCCCGCACACCCCGACCGGCGTACCGGTGCGCCGGCCCGCGTCGCCGCACGCCGCGATCAGCGACAGCAGCGCAGGTTGCCACGGGTCCAGCAGCTCGGCCAGCTCCCCGACCTGGCGGTCGGCCGCGAACGTGTACTGGCTCAGATCGTTCGTGCCGATGCTGAGGAAGTCGACCGCGCCGGCGAGCGCGTCCGCTCGCAGCGCGGCGGCCGGCACCTCGACCATGACCCCGGCGGTGGGCAGCCCGGCCGCCCGGCAGCGGTCGACGAACTCAGCCGCCTCGCTGACCGTGGCGACCATCGGGGCCATCACCCACACGTCGGCGGTGCTGGCCTTCGCCGCCTCGGCGATCGCGGCGAGCTGGGTGTCGAGCACGTCCGGTCGCCGCTGTGCGAGCCGCAGCCCGCGTACGCCGAGGGCGGGGTTCGGTTCGGTCGCCTGGTTGAGGAAGGTCAGCGGCTTGTCGGCCCCGGCGTCGAGTGTGCGGACCACCACCCGGCGGCCGGCGCACGCGGCGAACACCGCGGAGTACGCCGCGACCTGCTCCGCCTGCGTCGGCTCGCTCGGACGGTCGAGGTAGAGCAGCTCGGTACGGAACAGCCCGACCCCCTCAACCGCGTCCGGGGCGGTCCCCTCGAGGTCCCGGGCCGAACCGATGTTGGCCAGCAGGCCGACCGGATGCCCGTCCGCGGTGCGCCCGGGTCCGTGGCTGGCGGCGAGCCGTGACCGGCGGGTCGAGTCCCGGTCGGCCAGCTCGCGTACGGCCGCCTCGTCGATGCCGACCGTCAGCTCGCCGAGCGTGCCGTCCACGCCGACGACGACCCCGTCGTTCACCGCGCCGGCGCCGGTGCAGCGCACGATCGCGGGTAGCCCGGCGGCCCTGGCGAGGATCGCCGTGTGACTCGTCGGCCCACCCTCCTCGGTGACGATGGCGAGCACGGCGGCGGGGTCGAGGCCGGCGGTGTCGGCGGGCGACAGGTCGCGGGCGACGAGCACGAATGGGTGCCCGGGGTCCGGTACGCCGGGCATCGGGGCCCCAAGGCAGACGGCGACCGCGCGGTCGCGCAGGTCGTCGAGGTCGGCGGCGCGCTCGGCGAGGTAGCCCCCGGCCGCCAGGAACGCCTCCCGGTGAGCCGCGAGGGCGTCGGCTATCGCGTGCGGCGCGTCCCTCCCGTCGGTCACGTGCGCGGCGACGGTGTCGCTCAGCACCGGGTCGCCAGCCATCATCGCCTGGGCACGCAGGATCTCGGCCGCGGCGCCCGGTGCCGCGTCGGCCCGGCGCTCGAGATCCGCGGCGACGGTGGCCAGCGCGGCGACCGCCCTGGCGGCCTCCACCACCGGATCCGCGACCGAGCGCGGTGGCGGCAGCACGGGCGGCGGGGCCATCCGCGCCACCGGCCCGCCCGCGGTGCCCGGGCTGACCCCGATTCCGCGCAGCGTCTCAGGCATCGGCCGCCTCCGCATCGAGATCCTGTACGAGGAGGTCGGCGAGGGTGTCGAGCGCGTCGTCCGCGCCCGCGCCCTCGGCGGCGATGGTGACCTCGGTGCCGCATTTCGCGCCGAGCGACAGCACCGAGAGCATGCTGTGCGCCGGGACGGGCCCGCGCTCGGCGGTGCGGATGGTGACCTTAACCGGCTGCGCGGCGGCGGCCGCGACGAACAGGGCGGCCGGTCGGGCGTGCAGCCCGGTCCGGGAGCCGACGGTGACGGTTCGGGACGGCATCTGGGTGCTCCTTTGACGGTCAGGGCTCGACGGTCACCTTGATGGCCTCACCGCGCGCCACCGCGTCGAACGCCTCCAGCGCCCGATCCAGCGGCAACCTCAGGGTGATGAGGTCGGCGACCGGCACGGCGCCGGTGGCGATCAGCCGCACGGCTTCCGCGTTGTGGCTCGGGCTCGAGCCGTTGGCGCCCACGATGGTCAATTCACGGTAATGCACCAGGTTGGAGTCGCAGGCGATGACCGGGTTGTCCTTGGGCAGACCGCCGAAGAAGCTGATCCGCGCCTGCGGCGCCGCCATCAGCAACGCCTGCTCCTGGGCCGCCCCGGAGGCGGCGGCAGTGATGATGACGTCGGCGCCGCGTCCGTCGGTGAGCTTCCGCACCTCGTCGACCGCGTCGGTGTGCCCGCCATCGATGGCGGCGTCCGGCGCGACGAGGCCTGCGGCCAGGCTCAGCCGCTCGGTGTTGATGTCGACGAGAAACACCCGGGCCGCTCCGCGGGCGCGCGCTAGGCGCACGTGCAGACAGCCGATCGGACCGGAGCCGACGACGACCACGTCGTCACCGGCGCCGACCCGGGCCAGCTCCTGTCCATTGAGGACGCAGGCGAGTGGCTCGGCGACCGACGCCTCGGCGAAGCTCACCCCGTCCGGGATGCGGTTGAGCCCGTCGACCGCCAGGACCTTCGCCGGCACCACCATAAACTGCGCGAAGGCGCCGTCGTAGTGGTACCCCATGGACTCCTGCCGCGTACACACCGTCATCCGGCCGCGGCGGCACTCGCCGCAGGTGCCGCACGGGATCGCCGCGATGACCTGGACCCGGTCGCCGACCCGCCAGCCGTCGGCCACGTCGGCGCCGACCTCGACGATTTCCCCAGCGATCTCGTGGCCCATCACCCGCGGCGGCACGATGTGGTGGTGCCCGAACTTCGAGATCTTCACGTCAGTCCCGCACGTCGAGCACGCGCGTACGCGAATCATCACGTCACCCGGGCTCGGCGCCGGCTCGGCCACCTCCTCGATCCGGACGTCGCCCGGCGCGTGGAACCGTACGACCCTCATGAGTCCTCCTCTTCCGCCGCCGGCGACAGCAGCCGGAGCACCTCGTCGGGGTCTTCGGCCTCGCGCAGTGCCCTGGCCCGGTCCGGGTCGAGCAGTATCTCGGCGAGCTCGGCGAGCAGAGCGAGGTGCCCATCGCCGCGGACCGCGATGGCGATGCAGACCGTGACCGGGTTGCCGTCCCAGTCGATGCCGTCCGGGAACTTGAGCACCGCGAGGGCGTCGCGAAGCACCGAATCCTTGCCGGCCAGCGTGCCGTGCGGGATCGCGACGCCCTCCCCCATGTAGGTCGGCACCGAGCGCTCCCGCTCGAGCATCGACTCCGAGTACGCCGGCGTCACGGCGCCGAGCTCGACGAGCACGTCGCCGCAGCGACGAACGGCTTCGTCGCGGTCGGCCGCCCGCTCGGCGAGCCGAATGGCTCGCCGGTCGAGCAACGCGAGCGTCTGTTCAGCCATTCAGCACACCGCCGTCCTTGACCGCGGCCACAACCCTAGCCACGGCCGGGTCACCGATGAACACCTGGACCGGCACGACGACCGAGTTCGGCGCGCTCACCCGGGCCCGCTGGGCGAGCCCGGTGTGGCAGACCACCACGTCGGCATCGGCCGGAATCTGGTTGACCGGCGAGTGCACGACCGTCACGTCGAACTTCGCCAGCTGCCGTCGCAGCTGGCTGGCCAGCATCACGCTGCTGCCCATTCCGGCGTCGCAGGCCACGACGACCTTATGGATGTCCTTGCCGGTGATGCTGGTCATCGCCCTCATGCCTCCGTGGCCGTTGCGTGGCGGGTACCCGCGGGCTCGGACGGCTCACGCTGGCCGGCCACCGGCGGTTCGGCGGCCTGTTCGTCGCGCCTGGCCGCCTCGGCCTCGTCCGCGATCTCTTCCTGGTCGGACGCGAGCCGCCCGAATCCGAGCAGCATCGAGGCGACCGCGAACGACACACCCGCGGCAATCGCGATGCCGAGGAACACGCCGAACCAGCCACCCCTCGGGGTCTCCGCCGCGTACGCGAAGATGCTGCCCGGCGATGGAGTGGCGACCAATCCGGCACCCGTGATCATGAAGGTGCCGACGCCGGCCGCACCGCCGCAGATGACCGCCAGCACGAGCCGCGGCTTCATCAGCACGTACGGGAAGTACAGCTCGTGGATCCCGCCCAGGAACTGGATGATCATCGCTGCGGGCACCGTCGGGCGCAGGGAGCGCGGGCCGAATAGAAGGTACGCCAGGAGCAGCCCGAAGCCCGGCCCCGGGTTGGTCTCGATCATGAATAGGATCGACTTGCCCTTGTCGGCCGCCTCGGCGACACCGAGCGGGCCGAGCACGCCGTGGTTGATCGCGTTGTTCAGGAACAGGACCTTCGCGGGCTCGACGAACACCGACACGAGCGGCAGCAGGTGGTTGCTGATCAGCCAGTCGACGCCGTCGCCCGCCCAGTCGGTGAGGGTACGCACCACCGGGCCGATCCCCTTCAGCCCGGCGATCGCCATGCCGCCGCCGAGGATGCCGGCCGAGAAGTTGTCCACGAGCATCTCGAACCCCGGCCGTACCTTTCCCTCGATCAACCCGTCGAAGAGCTTCAGGAGGTACGCCGTGAGCGGGCCGATGATCATCGCACCGAGGAACATCGGTACGTCGGCGCCGACGACCAGGCCCACGGTCGCGACGGCGCCGACCACCGCGCCGCGCTGGCCGTGCACGAGTCGGCCGCCGGTGTATCCGATGAGGATCGGCAGCAGCGTCAGGATCATCGGGCTGACGAGCTTGGCGATGCCCTCGTTGGGGATCCAGCCGGTCGGGATGAAGAAGGCGGTGATGAGACCCCAGGCGATGAACGCCGCAATGTTGGGCATCACCATCCCCGCCAGGTAGCCGCCGAAGCGCTGGACGCGGGCCTTCATTCCGGTGCCGTACACCGTCGGCGTGTAATTCACGGTGGTCATGGGAGGACTCCTTCGGGGGGATTGGTACGGGTTATCCGGGCGAGACCAGCGGCCGGACGAGGTCGGGCCGGGGATGGACGGACACGTCGTCGCGGCGCAGGTCATCGGGGGATGGCATGCGGCTGCCGGGTAGGCTGACGGCCGCCGCACCCCACGCCAGCCCCTCGGCCAGTGCCGGCGGACCGGTGGCACCGGCGGCTAGGAACCCGGCGAGCAGCGCGTCGCCGGCGCCGACGCTGCTCCGGGGGACTGCGACCGGGCATTCGCCGGCGTGCGCCGCACCGTCGTTGACGAACACCGCGCCGTCGGCGCCGAGGCTGGCGAGGACGGCACCGGCGCCCCAGCCGCGTACGACCTGGGCGGCGTCGATGACGTCACCCAGCGACCGGAGCGGTGCCCCGACGACCTCCGCCAGCTCGCCCCGGTTCGGCTTGACCAGGGCGACGCCGGCCTCCGCCGCGGCGCGGAGCGCGGGACCGGTGGTGTCGACGGCGAGCCGCGCCCCGGCCCGCGACAGCCGCTCGCAGAGCCGCCCGAACGCGTCCACCGCCAGCCCGGGCGGAAGGCTGCCCGAGACCACCACCCAGTCGGCGTGTTCGGCGGCGGCAAGCACCGCCCGGGTCACGGCCTCGAACTCGCCCGCCGACAGGGTCGGCCCGGGCTCATTCACCTTGGTGACGGTGCCGTCCGGCTCCGCGAGCGTGATGTTGGACCGGGTACGCCCGGCGATCGGCACCTCGAGCAGGTCCACGCCCTCGGCCCGCAGCAGCGACACGAGCTGTGCGCCGTCGGGCCCGCCGCACGGCAGCACGGCGCGGGTCGGCACGCCGTTCGCCAGTAGTGCCCGGGACACGTTGACGCCCTTCCCGCCGGGGTCGAACCGGGTCGCCGTGGCCCGGATGACGTCCCCGCGGGCGAGCCTGTCGATCTCCATGGCCCGGTCGAGGCTGGGGTTGAGGGTAGCCGTGATGATCATGCGCACACCACCCGCACGCCGGCATCCTCGATGTCGGTGGCCAGCTCGGCGTCGAGCGCGCTGTCCGTGATGAGGACGTCCACATCGGACAGCGCACCGAATCTCGCGAGATTGTCATTGCCGACCTTCGTATGATCGGCGAGCACCACCACCCGTCGGGCGGCCGCGATCATCGCCCGCTTGACCGCGGCCTCTGCCTGGTCCGGGGTCGTCAGGCCACGCTCGACCGAGCATCCGTTCGTACCCATGAACGCGACATCGACGTAGAGGTCGGCGAGGGGCCGCAACGCCCAGTCGTCGACGGCCGCCAGCGTGCGGCCCCGCAACCGCCCGCCGAGCAGCAGCACCGTGATATTCGGGCGGGGACCGAGGATCGTCGCCAGCACCGGCGAGTTCACCACGACGGTTAGCTCGCGATCGTTCGGCAGCACCTGTGCGAGCCGCGCGGTGGTCGTGCCGGCGTCGAGGATGATCGCGCCCTCCTCGGGCACCTCGGCGAGGGCCGCCTTGGCGATGCGCTCCTTCTCCGCGGTCAGCACGGCGTCGCGGGCGGCGACGGCGGGTTCGAACCCGATCCGCTCGACCGGGATGGCCCCACCGTGCACGCGCCGGAGCACGCCCGCACGCTCGAGCACGGTCAGATCCCGCCGGATCGTCTCGGCGGTCACGTTGAGTTCGTCGGCGAGTGTCATCACGTCGACTCGCGAGTTCCGGCGGGCGAGTCGCGCGATCTCCTGCTGTCGCTCTTCGGCGTACATGAGGACTCACCGCCGTTTCGTTTTGGTTATCTTTGTTTACGCCCGATCTGTTGGCTTGTCAAGCCCTTGATCCCCCGTTCATGCCCGATTCTCGCCAGCGACCGCCCACCGAGAGCTCTCCCCGCCCACTTTCCCGTTGATCATGGACTTGTTGCCGTACTTCGATCTCTCCCGCACGACAACAAGGCCATGATCGACGCGAAAGTGCATGATCGACGGGGCGGAGCGGCGGCCCTCGCGTACGCGGCCGCAGGGTGTCACCATCGGGGCCATGGCCGAGGAGTGGCGCACCGAGGCCGACGAGGCCTGGCTCGCCACGCACTCGTCGGACACCTTCGCGCGGCTACGCCGACGGTTCGGCAAGCTCGGGCGGTTGAACGACGCGATCTCCAACGCGGAGCTGGGCCCGTTCGGCGGCGCTCCCCGCCGGCCGCGGCTGAAGATCGGCGGCCGGACCTATTCCTACGTCCGCTACGTCGAGTCGCACATCGCGTACACGACCGTCCAGGTCGACCTGCGGCGCTGCCGCCGGTGCGGGCGGCGGCTCACGGAGGTGCACCGAATGACCTCGATCGACGAGGACGGGGCCCGCGTCGTGGTCGGCGCCGCCCGCGCCTGCCGACATTGCCAGGTCGACTCGTGGCTGTTCTACTCCCGCATGCCCACCGTGGCCCGCGCCCGCACCACCGCCCGCAAGGTCGTGCTCTAGGCGGACCGGGCCGCCGCGCCCGCATGCTCGAACCCGATAGGCGCCGATGGCCGGCCCAGCGAAGGAGCGAGACATGCGAGACATCCGATCGACCGGTAACCGCGAGACCTGCCCACGGACGCCGCTGACCCGCCGCATCTCGGACTGGTTCAACACGGTGGCAACACCGCCGGACCCCCGCGTGCGGCTGCTCGTGCCGGAACTCCGGGACTACCCGACCCGGGTACGCCGATAGTTGGGCCTGGTTAGGCGTGGTCGAGGTCGAGGGCGTCCCGCACCTCGGTGCGGGACGCGACGCCGAGCTTGTGCAGGATGTTCGAGACGTGCACGGCGGCCGTCTTCGGCGAGATATACAGCCGGCGTGCGAGCTCCGCGTTGGTCAACCCCTCGGCGAGCAACAGCGCCACCTCGCGCTCCCGTGGGGTGAGCGCGCCCGGCCCGGTGACCGTAGGCGCGCCGTCGGCGGGCGCGAGCCCGAGCTGGGCACGGACCTGGTCGAGCTGTTCGACCCGCCACCCGCGCCACTTCCTCAGCAGCTCCACGGCCGCCTGTGCGGCCTCGGCGGCGGGGCCGGCCTGGCCGAGCGCGAGCAGGCACCTGGCGGCGCCGGTGTACGCGGTGCCGCGGACCGATGGGGGAAGGATCGCGGAGTCGACCACCGCGCGGTACCCCTCCAACGCGGCGCTCGCCTGCCCGCCGACCTCGGCGAGCTGTGCCTCGACCAGCCGGCGGTAGTCGTCCCACACCTGCCCGTCCAGCAGGTCATCGGCGAGTTGCCGCACCCGGGGCAGGGGCAGCCCAACGTGCAGCGCGGCCGAGAGCAGGTCGTGCGCCTGCTCGCCGCTGCGCCACGTCTGTTCCGCGAGCGCGGCCCGCACCTCGTCGAGCAGGCGGTCGGCGCCGTCGAGGTCGCCCTCCCGGCAGGCAAGGTGGAACGCGAGCCCGGGCACGGTCAGCGGCGCGAGCTCGGGCAGCGCCCGCAGCTCGCTGACGATCCGTTCAACCCGCCGGTAGTCGCCCGCCTCCAGGCTCAGCCCGGCCAGGAACACCGAGTGGTAGTCGGCGCGGCGGCCGCGCAGCACGAAGCCGCGGTCCCGTGCGCGGCCGTCGTCGAGCGCGCCGATCGCCGCCAACAGGTCGCCCTCGCGCATCGCCAGCCGTGCTCTGCCCTGGAAGTACGCCGCGACGGCCAGCGATTCGAAGCCGGCCCGCTCGGCGTCGATGCGCATCCGCTCGAGGACCTCGGCCTGGTCGATCAGCGCCTCGGACGGCGGCATCTGAACGAGGTTGTTCAGCGCGCGGGCCGCCAGCACCCACTCGCCGAGCTTCTCCGCCTCGTCGACCAGCCCCGCGAGCACCGCCCGGCCCTCCTCCGCGGTCGCCGGCACATCGCACAGCGCGATGCCCTTCTCGACCAGCGCAGCGAGGCGAACCTGCGGAAGGTCGAACTCGTCGGCCAGCGCGAGCGCCCGATCGGCCCACACGATGGTCTCGGCCACCTCGTCGCGCAGGTTCGTCGACTGAGCCACCGCGGTCATTGCCCGGGCCTGGTCGGCACCCGGCGGGAGCTCGGCGATCAAGCGCTCGACCTCTTCGGTGAGCGCCTGCATGCCGGGCAGGTCGTCGCGCTCCCAGGCGAGGCGGATCAACAGGTACAGGGCGTCGGCGCGGTCGGTCGCGGTGGCCGCTAGGCCGCGCCAGCGCCAGGCGTACGCCGCCGCGTCGTCCAACAGGCCGGCGAGCCAGGCCGCGCGGGCGGCGGCCGCGAGCAGCTCGGCGTCGTCCCCGGCCTCCTCCAGACCCATCTCCGCCAGCTGCAGCGCCTGGTACGCCGAGCCGATGGCGAGGTACAGCGCGGCACCCCGGCGGGCGGCAGCGACCATGTCGGCGTACCGTCCGGCCGCCCGGGCGTGGTGCGCGACGAGCGCCGGATCCACCTCGTCCGCGGCGAGCAGCGCCTCGAGGGCGGCCTCGTGCAGCCGCCGGCGCTGCCGGCCCAGCATCTGCCCGGTGAGTGCCTCCCGGACGAGCGCATGCCGGAAGCTGAACTCATCGTCGCCGGACTCGACGAGCACGCCGCGGGTCACCAGCTCGCGGAGTACCCTGATCAACTCGTCCTCGCCCGCGCCGGTGACGGCGGCGAGCAGGTCGAACGGCACCCGGTGGCCGAGCACCGCCGCGGCCTCGACGATGCGCAGGCTCGCCGGGTCGAGGTCCGCGACCTGCCGACGGAGGACCTCGGCCAGGCTCCACGGCAGCGGCTGCTCGCAGAGCTCCTCCAGGCTCTGCCCGTCGCTGCCGCGCAGCAGCTCCTCGAGGAAGAAGGGGTTGCCGCCGGTGCGACTGTGCAGAGTGATGGCGGTCCGGTAGGAGACCGGTTCACCGGTCGCGCTGGCCAGCAGCGCCGCGGTCTCCGCCGTGTTCAGCCGCTCCAGCCGGATGTGGGTCAGCTCGTGCCGCCGCTCCATGCGGGCCAGCAGCGACGCCACCGGGTGCCGGCTGGTCACCTCGTCCGGCCGGTACGTGCCGATGAGCAGGCGCGGCCCGCTCTGCTCCGCGAGGCGCTCGAAGAGGGCCGAGCTTTCCGAGTCGGCCCAATGCAGGTCCTCGAAGACGATGACCGAGGGCCGGTCGCCAACGAGCCTGGACACGATCAACAGGCCGGTGTGCAGCCGCTCCACCGGGCTGCGTCCGGCGTCGGTCAGGGCGCGAACCGCGTCGTCGTCGACCGTCACACCCGGCGCTGTGTCGATCGCGTCGAGCAGCAGCTCGTACGGCCGCGCCAGCGAACCCGGCTCGGCGTGCCCGATCAGCACGACGGTCTCGGGCGACAGGGTGGGCAGAAACTCCTGGATCAGGCGGGTCTTGCCGATGCCGGGCTCCCCACCGACTATCGCGACCGCCGGACGACGTGCGACCACGAGCTGCGTCAGCTGACGCAGCTCGTGGTCGCGTCCGATCATCGTCGGGCTCACGCCACCGCGCTGGGTTCGCACGGGGTCAGGGTACCGGCGGGGTATGTCACGCTCCTTGCGCGACCGCCTCGGCGCTATGGCCGGGGTCCGGCCCGACCCGCGCTGCTTTCCGCGGATGGGGCGCCCCGGCGCGCACGCCGCGAACGGCGAGCGGACCGGAGCACGCGGTGGCGCTCGGCCACCTCGATGAGCTCCCGCTGGTGGTCCTTGGCGACGGTGTAGAGGGACTCGGGCGAGTTGAACATCATGGCGATCTCCTCGATCTGTGCCTGCCTTACCTGTCGATACCAATCCTCGGCCGGTAAGGAACCCACGCCATCGGGAGCGGTTACGTATCTTCGATGCCGGCGGCCTACCTATGGGCGGGCGAACGCGCCTAGGTATGCCTAGGGTCTGGGGGTGTTCCTCAGCCACCTGGAGTGCCCGCGGTGCACGGCCCGGTACGACGCACACCGACTGCGGAATCTGTGCGCGTGCGGTTCACCCCTGCTCGCCCGGTACGACCTCGCCGCCGTGGGACGCGCCGTCGACCCTGGCATGATCGCCAGCCGCCCGGCTGACCTCTGGCGCTACCGCGAGCTGCTCCCGGTGAGCGACGCGTACGTGACGACGTTCGGCGAGGGCTGGACGCCGATGCTGCCCGCACCCCGGTACGGCGACGCGGTCGGCGTACCCCGGCTGCTGGTCAAGGACGAGGGCCTGCTGCCCACGGGCTCGTTCAAGGCGCGCGGTGCGGCGGTGGGCGTGTCCCGCGCCCGGGAGCTGGGCGTGCGGCACGTGGCCCTCCCGACGAACGGCAACGCCGGAGCGGCGTGGGCGACGTACGCGGCGCGGGCCGGCGTGCGGGCCACGGTCGCCATGCCGGCGGGCGCCCCGGACATCACCCGGCGCGAGTGCCTCGCCGCCGGCGCCCGGGTGGAGCTGGTGGACGGGCTGATCGGCGACGCCGGGAGGGTCATCGCCGCGGTGGTCGCCGACGCGGCGGGCGAGATTTTCGATGTCTCCACCCTGCGGGAGCCGTACCGGGTCGAGGGCAAGAAGACGATGGGGTACGAGATCGCCGAGCAGCTCGGCTGGCGCGTACCGGATGTGATCATCTATCCGACCGGCGGCGGGGTCGGGCTGATCGGCATCCACAAGGCGCTCGGCGAGCTGGCCGAGCTTGGCTGGATCGAGGCCCGGCTCCCCCGGCTCGTGGTGGTGCAGTCCGCCGGGTGCGCCCCGATCGTACAGGCGTTCGGTGAGGGCGCCGATCGGGCGCGGCCGTGGGCAAATGCGGACACCATCGCGTTCGGCATCAACGTGCCGGCTCCGCTGGGCGACGAGCTCATTCTCGCCGCACTGCACGCCTCCGGCGGCACCGCTATCGCCGTCGAGGACGACGCCATCCTCGCCGACCTGCGCGAGTTCGCCGGCCGGGAGGGCCTGCTCCTGTGCCCCGAGGGCGCTGCCTGCCTGACCGCGGTCCGTCGGCTGCGCGCCGGTGGCTGGCTGAGCGACCACGACGAGGTCGTCGTGCTCAACACAGGATCCGGGCTGAAGTACCCGGATACGGTGACCGGCTAGCGGCCCCGGAGGTGTCAGGCCTCGTCGTCCAGGTCGCTCGGGCGTAGCCGGAACACCTGCAACCGCATGTCGTAGTACTTCTCGGTCTCACCGACCCAGTCCATCCCGATCCGGCGCGCGGTGGCGGAGGCGCGGGTGTTGGCCGGCCTGGCCACCGCCAGCACCTCCTCGAAGCCCTCGGCGAACGCCCAACGGGCCAGCGCGCGGCCGACCTCCGTGGCGTACCCGTGACCCCAGGCGTCCGGCCGCAGCTGCCAGCCCATCTCCAGGTCGTCGCCGCGCGGCGGCAGCGGCAGCAGGATCGCGCCGCCGACGACGCGCCCGTCGTCCTTGAGCTCGACGGCCCACCGGCCGGCCGGTGAGACCAGCCGGGCGTCTTCGGCGACCCACTGCTGAAGCACGAGACGCATCGCGGCCGCATCGGGCACGCTGTCCATCGCCGGGCTCAGCCAACGGGCGACACCGGCGTCTCCGTAGATGCCCAGGGCCGCGTCGGCGTCCTCGGGGCGCCACGGCCGGAGGACCAGGCGCGCTGTCTCGAGTCGTTTCGCCACGACGCCACTCTAGGCCGCGAAACCGTTCGTGCCCGCTAATCCCGGACTGGCATACTGGCCGGCGCCCGACCGCCGGATGACCCGATCGCCGAGGGGATGCGGCATGACACTGCACGTTCGCACCATCACGGTGGACTGCGCCGACCCGTACCGGCTGGCCACCTTCTGGAGCGAGGCCACGGGGTGGCTGGAGGATCCGGACGACCCCAACCGCCCCGGCGACCCGGAGGGCCGGATCGTCACCTCGCACGACGGGATCAGCCTGCTCTTCATCCCCGTCCCCGAGCGAAAGACCGTCAAGAATCGGATGCACCTCGACCTGGAGCCGGTCGAGCGCACACGCGATGAGGAGGTCGAGCGCCTCCTCCGCCTCGGCGCGACGCTGTACGACGACCAGCGTCGGCCGGACGGCACGGGCTGGGTGGTCCTGACGGATCCCGAGGGCAACGAGTTCTGCGTCGTGCGCAGCCGGGCCGAACGCGCCGCCGGCTGACGCCCGGTCGTCACGACAGACCGCCGCCGCCGTACGCTGACCGGCATGTCCGCCCCGGCGCTCGAGGCGCTCGACACGGCCGCCGTGGCGTACCGTCTGATCCGGCACGGTCCGGTACGCAACCTGGCCGACGCGGCCGCCGCGCGCGGCGTCGCGGTTCCGGACGTGGTCAAGACGATCGTCGTACGCCGCGGCGACGACGACTTCCTCTTCGTGCTTGTGCCCGGCGACCGGGTGATCTCCTGGCCGAAGCTGCGCGCGCTGCTCGGCGTCGGCCGGCTCTCCCTTCCGGACGCGGACGCGGCCAGGCGGGCCACCGGTTACGAGCGCGGCACGATAACCCCGTTCGGCGCCACCACGGCGTGGCCGGTCGTCGCGGACGGGCGGATTCGCGGACGGCAGATCACGCTCGGTGCCGGCGAGCACGGCGTCGCGGTGGCGGTGGACGCCGACGAGGCGCTCCGCTCGCTCGACGCGACGCTGGCGGACATCACGGATCCCGAGGGCTAGACACGTGACGGCGATGGACGCCGCGAGCATGCACCGGCTGGTCGAGGCGGCGCGGGTCGGCCGGCTCGCGACGGTCGACGCCGCCGGACGGCCGCATGCGGTGCCGATCTGCTTCGTGCTCCTGGGCGAGGCCGCGTACACCGCCGTCGACCGGAAGCCCAAGCGCGGCACCCGCCTGCGCCGGGTCGCCAACATCGAGGCGACCGGCCTCGCCTGCCTGCTCGTCGACGCGTACCGCGAGGACTGGTCGGAGCTGTGGTGGGTGCGCCTGGATGCGCGGGCCCGGGTGGTGGACGACCCGGCCGAGTCCGGCCGCGCACTCGCCGTGCTCGTCGCCAAGTATCGGCAGTACGCCGTGGAGCCACCCCCCGGGCCCGTGCTCGCCCTGGACGTCGAGCGATGGTCGGGCTGGTCGGCTTCCCCCGGTTTCCCTACCTCGACCGGGTGAGGTGCCCGAGCTTGTCCGGGTTCAGCACGTTGTAGATGCCGTGGACGTGATCCCCGGCGATGTCCAACGCCAGCACCGAAAGGATCCGGCCGTCCGGGTCGAGCATGCGCGCGCCGGGCTGCCCGTTGACGGCCACCGGCTCGATACGCACACTGTAGTGCTGCGCCTGGCGGACCAGGCCCAGCGTGAACCGGGCGACCTGCAGTCGGCCGATGACGGGTTTGCGAACCGCCGGTGCCTTGCCGCCGCCGTCCCCGTAGAACTCGACGTCCTCGGCGAGCAGGCGCTCGAGGCCGGCCAGGTCACCGTCCCGGCAGGCCGCGAAGAAGCGCTCGGCCAGCGCGTCCCGCTGCGCGTCGGAGACCGCGAACCGCGGCCGGGCCTGCTCGACGTGCGACCGGGCCCGGGCCAGGATCTGCCGGCAGTTCTGCGGCGTCTTTCCGACGATCTGGGCGATCTCGTCGTAGTCGTACGAGAACACCTCGCGCAGGAGAAAGACCGCCCGCTCCACAGGGGACAGCCGCTCCAGCACCGCGAGGAACGCCAGCGACAGCGAATCGGCGACCTCGGCCCGGACCGCGGGGTCGAACTCCTCCCCGGTGGTCAGCAGCGGCTCCGGAAGCCAGCTTCCGACATAGCGCTCGCGGCGGACCCGAGCCGATCGGAGATGGTCGATGGCCAGGCGGGTGGTGACGGTGGCCGCGTACGCCTCCGGCGACTCGGGCCGGGTGGTGTCGCGGTGCAGCCGCAGGAACGCCTCCTGCGTCACGTCCTCCGCCTCGGTGACGCTGCCCAGCATCCGGTACGCGATAGAGAACATCAGCGGCCGCAGCTCGTCGTGTCTGGCGGCGACGTCGGTCACACCCAGATCCAATCAGAGACGTGTCACGCGGCCGGGCACGACCCCGTCAGAGTGGGTAGAGAAGGGAGAAAGATCATGCGGATCCTGGTTGCCGGGGCCACCGGCGCCCTCGGGAAGCGGCTGGTGCCGATGCTGGTGAGCCGGGGGCACGACGTGGTCGGCACGACCCGGCAGGCGACCAAATCGGACGAGGTGCGCGCGCTGGGCGCGGAGCCCGCGGTCGTCGACGCGCTGGACCGCGACGGTGTGCTGGCCGCGGTGGCGGAGGCCAAACCGGACGTCGTGGTGCACGAGCTGACCGCGCTGTCCGGGCCGCCGAACCTTCGCAACGTCGACGCCTACTTCGCGATGACCAACCGGCTACGGACCGAGGGCCTGGACAACCTGCTCGCGGCGGCCCGAGCGGCCGAGGCCCGCCGGTTCGTGGCGCAGAGCTTCACCGGCTGGCCCAACGAGCGCTCGGGCGGCCCGGTGAAGACCGAGGAGGACCCGCTCGATCCGAACCCGACGCCGCCGACCCGCGAGACCCTCGCGGGCATACGCCACGTGGACTCGACGATGGCGTCGGCTCGCGGCATCGAGGGTGTCTCGCTGCGGTACGGCGTGTTCTACGGTCCGGGCAACGGGCTCGGCCAGGGCGGGATCATGCTCGAAATGATCCGTAAGCGGCGGCTCCCGGTGGTCGGTGGCGGTGCGGGCGTGTGGTCGTTCGTGCACATCGACGACGCGGCGGATGCGACCGTAAAGGCGATCGAGGGCGCCGGCGCACCCGGGGTGTACAACATCGTCGACGACGACCCGGCACCGGTGGGCGAGTGGCTGCCGTATCTGGCCGAGGCGATCGGCGCCAAGCCGCCGCTGCGGCTGCCGGCCTGGCTCGTCCGGCCGATGATCGGCGCGCCCGGCGTCGCCGCGATGACCACGATCCGCGGCTCGTCGAACGCGAAGGCTCGCCGGGAGCTGGGCTGGGCGCCGCGGTACGCCAGCTGGCGCGACGGCTTCCGTAACGGCCTCGGCTGAGTTCCGCTCGAGGCCCTCGGATGGCGCAGCCTCGGCAAGGTTGGGAGGTTGAAGGCCGGTCAACCCCCCAACCTTGGCGAGGATGCCGCGTTCTCCGGCGCCTCAGGCGAGGGTGCTAGCGAGGGCGAGCGCGACGGCTCTTGTGGTGCGCATGATTCTCCCTTTGGTGATCCCTGGACGGGCGTGCGGCGGCGCGGCCGGTGCCTGCGCGCCGGCCTCATGGGTGGGAGCGGGTCAACGACCCGATCGGGGGGCGACCGTCGAACCGCGGACGGTGAAGGTGGTGGGGATGATGGTTGGAGACTGGGGCAGCGCTGCCCCGTCGAAGTGGGCCAGGAGCATCCGGGCGGCCGCGTCCCCCATCTCGCGCATCGGTTGGTGCACGGTGGTCAGCGGCGGATCCGCGTGCGCGGCGAGCGGCAGGTCGTCGAACCCGACGACCGCCACGTCGTCCGGCACCGAGCGTCCGGCCTCGCGGATCGCGAGCATCGCGCCGGACGCCGACAGGTCGTTGTGGGCGAACACGGCGTCGAACCCCACGCCGGCGTCGATCAGTCGCTTGGCGGCCAGCCGCCCGCAGTCGTAGGTGAAGTCGCCCTCGACGACGAGCTCCGGCGGGATGGGTCGCCCCGCCTCCGCGTACGCCTCGGCGAAGCCGCCGAGCCGGTCCTGGGTGCAGCCGAAGCGTTCCGGACCGGTGATGACCAGTGGCCGGTGCCGACCCAGCTCGAGCAGGTGACGGGCGGCCGCGTCGCCGCCCGCGCGGTTGGTGGTGCCGACCGAGGGGAACAACGGCTGGTTCCCGCGGTCGTCGATCAGCACGACCGGCAGGCCACGGCCGTGCAGCCCCATGATGTAGTCGAGCGTGCCCTCGGGCTCGATCACGAGCAGGCCGTCGAACGCCTTCGCGGACACCTGCGAGGCGAACTGGCGCATCGACTCGTCGCCGCGGTTGCAGGTGAACAGCATTAGGCCGTACCCCTCCGACTCGACGACGTCGACGGCGCCCTGCAGAAACTCGCCCATCCAGGGCCAGGTCAGCGACGGCACCAGCATGCCGATGATGCGGGTACGCCCGCGGGCGAGCCCCACCGCGCGGGCACTGGGCACGTAGCCGAGCTCGTCGATGACCCGGCGGACGCGCTCCGCCGTGCCCTCGTCGAGCTCGCCCTTGCCGTTCATCACCCGCGACACGGTCGTCTTGCTGACCCCGGCCCGCGCGGCGACGTCGGCGATCGTGATCGGCACGCGCACCCCCTCGTCATCACGGGAGCGTCCCGGCAAGGCCGGAACCGGTTTCGAAATCGGTTCCGGAACCGGTTTCGGGAGCTGAGTCAACAGCAGGGGCCGGTGCCAGGTCAATAACGGCGAGGTAACGAACATTCGGATAGCGCCCGGGCACAACTACACGGAGATTGCGCCCCTCGCCGGTCGTCGACGGCCCAACTTCCGGGTAGTTGTGATGACCTTGAACGGGCGCCGCGATGGTGATCCAGGTAACAGCCGCGGGGTTTGGCGATCGCCGGGTCGTCACATAGCGTGGTCGCAAGCGTACGGAGTGCTGAACACAGGTCCTCGCCGCGGTCCACAGGGCGGCAATGTGCACGGGGGGCCTCGGCGCCGTACGCGGGGGGCCTTCGGGTTGGTTCGATCCGTCGGTCATTTGGTCCTGGCGGGTGAGTGAGGCTTGATGCGGTTGGGGGGCCGCGTCGCCCACTCCCCGCCAGGTGCCCACCATGGAGCGCCCTAGCTCAGAGCCAATGGTTGTCGTGGCGGAGGAAGAAGTCGGCCCGCTCCTCGTCGCTGAGGTCACCGATCCCGGCCGCCAGGCCCTCGAAGTAGCCCTCACGAGGCGCGCCGGGCGCGAACAGGATCAGCATCGAGGCCGGCTCGCCGGATTCGTTCTTGAACGCGTGGATCCCGCCCTCGGGGACGTAGCAGAAGTCGCCCGGCGTCGCGTCGATCCAGTCCTGACCGTCGTAGAGCCGGACCGTGCCGGAGAGGATGAAGAACGACTCCGACATGGTGCGGTGAAAGTGCGGGTCCGGCCCGCTCCGGGGGCCGGCCATGTCCCACCGGTAGAGGCCGAACATGCCGTGGGTGGACGCGCCGGTCGCCAGGTAGCTGGCGCTGCCCGCGCGCATTGGCAACTCGGGTGCCTGATCCATCCGGCGGAACCGCGCGCTGACCTCGCCCGTCTCGCCCAGGTACCGAGGCTCCGGATACGACATCTGACCTCCCGTCAGGACGGCTCGAGCGCCTTGACCGCGTTGACGGCGTCGGCCAGGCGCCCGATCGACTCCTCGGTCCACGGCCCGGGCGTGATGAACACGAGGTGCTCGATGCCGAGCGCGGCCACCGCGGCACACCTGTCGACGAACGAGCCCGCCGACTCCGCCGGGTCGAACCGCGAGCTGAGCGTCTTCTCGATCTCACCGTAGGGCCGACCAACCTCCTCGCAGTGCCGTTCGAGCACCGCGAGCTTGTGGCGCACGGTTGCTCCGCCGTCGGGAATGTCGAACAGGTTGCACGCGTCGGCGTACCGCGCCACCAGCCGCAGCGTCCTCCGCTCGCCGGCCCCGCCGACCAGGATTGGCGGGTGTGGCCGGCGGAGCGAGTTCGGGTTGTTGACGGGTCGCTCCAGTCGATAGTGGACGCCCTCGAACGGTGCGGCGTCACCCGACCACATCTGCAGCGCGAGCCGGAGCGTCTCCTCCAGTCGGTCGAACCGCTCGCCCGTGGGCGGCAGCGACAGTCCCATGGCACGGGCCTCGTCGCCGTGGTAGCCGGCTCCGATCCCTAGCCAGGCCCGTCCGCCGGACAGCACGTCGAGGGTCGTTACGGCCTTGATCAGCACCGCCGGCGGCCGGAACGTCACGCCGGTCACCATGGTCCCGAGCCGCACCCGCTCGGTCTGCGAGGCGACAAAACCCAGCGCGGTGTACGCCTCGAGCATCTCGGAGTCGGGCACCGCCGTGGGATCCGCCTGGATCAGGTGGTCGCTCACCCACAACGTGTCGATGCCCGCCTCGTCGGCGGCGCGGGCGACGCGACCCAGCTCCGTACCGAGCCCGGCGGCGCCGCTCGGCCACGAGTAGTTCGTGAGGTTGACGCTCAGGCGCATGGCCGACCTCCCGTCGCGCGATCCTCCGACCGTAGACCGTCACCGATCCGCCGGCACATTGGCGGCACGCAGGTGGAGGAAGTCGGCCACCCCGATCAGGCGCAGGATCGGGCGTACACCTGGTGGCACCTTCCGGCGGTCGGGATCGTGCGCCACCCGAGGGTCGACCAGCCGTACGCGCCGACCCCGGGTCTCCAACTCGCAGTGGCCCGCGGCGAGCACGTTCCGTACCCAATCACCGATTCCGTAGGTCAGGGCGATGACGTAGCCGTCCGGTGCGCGGAAGACATTGACCGGCGTGCGGTACAGGTGACCCGAGCGACGGCCGCGGTGGATCACGACGCCGAGCCCGGGCAGCACGCGAGCCAACGGCCGGATCGCGGGGTTGAAGACGACGCGGTTGAACCGTGCCATCCGCCTCGGCATCACCATCGCCTCCCCCTTCCCCACTGGCTCCCGATCGAAGCGCCGACCCGACCGGGCCGGCGCCTCGAGCATGGTGGAGTGCGGCTCAGGTACGGTAGCTGGCCGCCCATTCGTGCACCGACCGAGCCGGCCGGCCGGTGACCCGTTGGATGGTGTCCGTGACCGGCGCCGGCGTACCGATGTGCCGCTCCCAATCCTCGAACAGCAGATCGGCCGGAGCGTACGGGGAGATCGCCGTGCGGGCCTGCTCGGGTGACAGCTCCTCGTACCGCAGCGGGCGACCGAGCGCCTCGCCGACCAGTCGGACCTGCTCGGCCAGCGTCATGGACGCCGGCCCCGTCACGTGGTAGGTCTGCCCGGCGTGCTCGTCCCCGGTCAGGGCGGCGACGGCGACCGCCGCCAGGTCCGCGGGGTGGATGGGCGAGACGTGCGCCTGGGCGTACGGGCCGCGGATGACGTCGCCGGCGGCGAGCTGGCCCGGCACGTCGAACGCCCAATTGAGCGCGTCGGAGGAGGAGACATCGAGGCGGAGGAACGTCCACTCCAGGCCCGACTCGCGGATCTCCCGCTCGATGTCGTGGTGGAACTGGGCCACGTCGTTCGGTTGCTCCCCGGCCGAGTCGTCGATGGCGGCCGAGGACTGGAAGACGATCCGCCGTACGCCGGCGTCCCGCGCGGCGGCGAGGAAGGCCGGTGCAACACCGGGCACGACGGCCAGCAGGAAGGCCGCTGTCACGTCCTGGAATGCGGCCGGAAGGCTGGCGGGATCGGACAGGTCACCGGCGACGACCTCGGCGGAGGCCGGCAGGCCAGCCCGCTCCGGGTCCCGGGTCAGCGCCCGCACCGGGCGGTTGGCGGCGGCGAGCTGCTCCACAATGGATCGTCCGACGGGTGCGGTGGCGGCGGTCACGAGGATCATGTCAGGTCTCCTTGGTCGAAGGGAAGGCAGGTCAGGCGGCGACGAGGACGAGCTCCTCGGTCGGCGCCGGCGCCTCGGTCTCGGCCGGCGCCTCGCCGTGCGCGCGGGCCCTGCGCGGCAACAGGAAACCGAGCCCGAACGACAGCGCGGTCAGCGCGAGGGCCAGCAGCGCGACGAGTCCCGCGGCGTGGACCGCCGCCGCCGGGTCGAGCAGGCCGTGCGCGGTGGTCGAGCCGGCCACCCCGAAGAACACCGTACCGAGCACCGCGACGCCGAGGGACGCGCCGAGCTGCTGGACGGCCTCGAGCAGGCCGGACGCCGAGCCGACCTCGCGGTCCTCGACCTCGCCCATGATGATGCCGAAGAGTGGAACAAAAATCATGCCCATGCCCAACCCGAACACCAGGAGCGGCACGGTCAGGTGCCACGGCCCGATCGCCGTGCCGGCCGCCCGGAACTCCACGTAGAGCGCCCCGATGCCGACGGCCATCAGCGACAGTCCCATGTGGAGGATCCGGCGACCCATCCTGGCCATGACGCTGGCGCTGTAGCCGGAACCGACAAAGGCGCCGACCGCCCACGCGGCCATCGTCAGGCTCGTGCGGGTCGGGCTGTAGCCGAGGCCGAGCTGCAGGAACAGGCCGACGGCGAGCGAGAAGCCCACGATCGCGCCGAAGAAGACGACGACGAAGACGACGCCCGAGGCGTACGAGCGCTTGGCGAACACGCTCAGCTCGACGAGCGGAGTCCCGCCAGCACGCCGGCGACGCAGCTGGTACGCCACGAACCCGCCGATGACCGGGATCGACACCGCCAGCATCGCCAGCGACCAGGTCGGCCAACCGAGCTCGCGCCCCTGCACCAGCGGGAACACCAGCGTGAACATGGCCGCACCGGCCAGCAGCACACCGGGCACGTCCAGCTGGCGCGGCCGGGATGCCGTCTGCGTGGCCGAGGTGCCGGGCAGCGCGACCCGGCCGGCGACGATCGCGAACACGCCGAGCGGGAGGTTGATCGCGAAGATCGCGCGCCAGCCGATGCCGAACACGTCGGCGTCCACGAGGACGCCGGCCACGATCGGGCCGAGGATCGTGGCCAGACCGATCATGGGACCGAAGACGCCGTACGCCTTGCCCATGGCCTGCGGGGTGAACAGGTCGCGGATGAGCCCGAAGCCCTGCGGGATCATGACGGCGCCGAACAAGCCCTGCAGGACGCGGGCAACGATGAGTGCCTCGATGGACGGCGCGACAGCGCACACGACGGAGGTCGTGACGAAGCCGACCACTCCGATCATGAGCATCCGCCGCCGCCCGTACATGTCTCCGAGCCGACCGCCGGTCAGCAGGCCGATCGCCAGCGCGAGGGTGTAGCCCGCGACGATCCACTGCAGGCCGGTGTAGGAGCCGCCCAGCTCCGCACGGATCGACGGGGCGGCGACGTTGACGATCGTCGAGTCGAGCAGGTTCATGAGGGTGGCGGCCAGGATGGCGAACAGCCCCAGCCACGGGCGCTTGGGAGTCATGACTCTCGGTCTCCTCTGCCGGAACGGATCGTTCTGTTCTCCTGCCACTCTAGCAGAGCGGAATGGTCCGTTCCAATAGCTCGGCAGAACAGAATGTTTCGTTCCGGGTGTAGGCTGGCCCCATGACGGATACGACGACGCAACCGGGCGCCGCCCCGCTCAGCGGCCGGCGCGCCCAGGCCGCCCGCAACGATGAGGTGATCTTGGCTGCCGCCCGCGCGGTTTTCCTCGAGGATCCGGCCGCGCCCGTCTCGGCCGTCGCCGAGCGCGCCGGCGTCGGCATCAGCGCGCTCTACCGCCGGTACCCCAGCAAGGAGGAACTCCTTCGCACGTTGTGCTCCGATGGGCTGGCCGCGTACACGGAGGCCGTGCGCGCGGCCTTGGACTCGCTGGCGGCCGGACGGGACGCCTGGGAGTCGTTCGCGGCGTTCATGCGCCGGGTCGTGGACGCCGGATCTACCTCGCTCACCACCCGACTGGCCGGGACCTTCCGGCCGAGCGAGCAGCTGTACCGGGACGCGATCCTCGCCGAAGAGCTCAACCACCAACTCGTGGAGCGACTCCACGCGGCGGGCGCGTTGCGCCCCGACATCGAGGTCGCCGACCTCGGGCTGATCCTCGAGCAGATCGCGTCGGTGCGGCTCGGCGACGAGCGGCGCACCGGCGCGCTACGCCACCGCTACCTGGCGTTGGCGCTGGACGCCCTGCGGCCGGGCGCCGGCGACGCGCTGCCGGGGCCCGCGCCGACACCGGAGGAGCTCGCCGCCCGCTGGCGGGTCTGACGGCTAGGCCTCCTGGTCCCCCGGCGGGAACGCGCAGAACTCGTTGCCCTCGGGGTCGGCCAGCACATGCCAGTCGATGCGCCCATCGGGGGTGCGAAGCAACGTCGCGCCGACATCGAGCAGCGGCTCGATGTCAACGGCGGTCACGTCCCAGTGGATCCGGTTCTTGACGACCTTCGGCTCCGGCACGGGCACAAAGTCCATCGTGAACGGTGCGCCGGACGGGCGGTCGATCTCGAACCACTCGCCGCCATCCGTGACGGGCTCGCCGAACAGGCTCGCCCACCACAGCGCCTGTGCGCCCGGATCGGCACAGTCGACCACCAGGCCGTGCAGCCGCTGCGCCGGCGGGTCGGGCCGCAGGAACGCGCAGAACTCGCCACCCTCGGGGTCGGCCATGACTGTCCAGCGCCGGCCGTCGCCCTCTGGTCGCACGACCCAGGCGCCGAGCGCCTCGAGGTCTTCGAGGCTCTCGGCGTACATGTCGAGGTGCACGCGGTTCTTGACGGTCTTCGGCTCCGGCACCGCGTTGACCCAGACCGTGTGCTGCGGCGTTGGCCCGGTCAGCCAGCCGTCACCCTGGTGCTGGGTGTGCCAGGTCAGCCCGAGAACCTCCCCCCAGAAGGGCCCGAGCAAGGCCGGGTTGCCGGCGTCGATGCAGATGTCCTTGAAGCTCGCCACGCTCACGCCGACACCGTAGCCCTCTGGACTGACCGCGTCAGCCGCCGAAGAACTCATCCGGTACGGTCTGGTGCGGTGACCGACCCCGAGATCGCCCGTTGGCGGCTGTTCGTCCAGCAGCTGTCCCGGCAACCGTTCTCGGATCCGACCGACGTGGTGCGGTGGATGGGCGCGGTCCAGGCTCAGGACTACGGCGCCTCGCTGCTCGGGGTTGGGCTGCGGACCCGGGATGCCACCGAGGCGGACATCGAACGGGCCCTCGCCGAGCGGTCCATCGTGCGGACCCACTTCATGCGCAACACCGTGCACCTGGTGCCCGCGGAGGACCTGCGCTGGATGATGCGGCTGATGGCGCCGCGGATCCGTCCGATCATCGACAACATCGCCCGCGCCAACGGCGTCGCGCTCGATGAGAGTCTGTACGCCCGGAGCAACGCCGTCATCGCGGCCGAGCTGGCGGGCGGCCGGCAGCTGACGAGGCCGGAGCTGGCGATTGCGCTCGAGCGGGCGGGCCTCCGCACCGACGGCGGGCTCGCGCTGACCCTGCTCACCCAGCGGGCTCAGGTCGACGGGCTGGTCTGCCACGGCCTCCGCCGCGGCGCGAAGTACGGTCTCGTCCTGGTCGACGACTGGCTGCCGCCCGGTAGCGGGCTCGACCGCGAGCTCGACCGCGAGGCGGCGCTCGCCGAGTTCGCGCGGCGGTACGCGCGGAGCCACGGGCCCGCTACCGTGCACGACTTCGCCTGGTGGTCCGGCCTCACGGTGGCCGACGCCCGCGCCGGCCTCGAGTCTGGGCGCGCCGAGCTGCAGACCACGGTGCGGGACGGGCGGACCTACTGGTACGCCGAGGCGCCCCCGGGGAGGTATGACGGCACGCGCGCCCACCTCCTGCCCAACTACGACGAGCTGCTCGTCGGTTACAAGGACCGGTCGGCGGCGTTCGACCACACGCACCGGTCGAAGGTCGCCGCGCCGACGCAGAACGTGCTGTTCTCGCACACGGTCGCGGTCAACGGCGAGATCCTCGGCACCTGGAAGCGCCGCCGGACGAAGACCGGCGTCATAGTCGACGCCGCGCTGTTCCGGGAACCTCGGCCGCGCGAGGCGGCCGCCGTGGCCGGAGCCGCCGAGTGGTACGGCGCGTTCCTTGGCTGCCCCGTCCAGTTGACCACGTCGGTCGTGTGACGCGGCCTCAGGCGGAGAATGTGTCTACCCGCTCGGTACCGCCCGAACGACTAGCCGTACGACGTGATCGGGCTCGGGCGGCGGATCGACTCCGAGCGCGGGCCGACTTGACGTGCGGGCGTCCTCGTCCGGCATGCCGCGCAAGCACCTTTGCTCTGCTTCCCCGGAGGAAACACCAAACGAATGAGAGCGGCGCTCGTCCGTCAGGTGTATCGCCCGAGGAAGCAGAGCAAACGTTGCCGACGCATGCCCCGGGCGGAGCGCGGCCCGCCCGCGCGGCCGTTAGGGTGCCTGCATGGGTGATCTGGTCGGGGCACAGTGGGAGGACGACGCGCTGAACTTTGCGTACGCCGACCCCGATCACCGGCTGGTCGGCGTGCGCCTGGTCCAGCACGCCGGAATGCCGGCCGACCTCCATTTCGCGTACGCCGACGGGGTGTGGCGGCTGCGCACCGCCCCTCCTGCGGCCTGGCGGCTGGAGTACCGGCTCGAGCTGCGCCACCGGGACGGCCGCGTCGAGGTTGTCTGCGACCCAGCCAACCCGAGCCGGGTGGGCGGTGGGTACGGCGACCATTCCGTGGTCACCCGCGGCGACTACCGGGAGCCGGCCTGGCTGACCGCACCCGCGGCCGAGGGCTCGTGGCGCGAGCTGGCGATCCCGGCGCCCGCTCTGGCCGGTGAGGTCTGGGCGCGGATCTGGTCCCCGCCCGGCTCCGGCGACCGGGTGCTGGTCGCGCACGACGGGCCGGAGTACGACAAGCTGGCCGAGCTCGGACAGCTGAGCGCGGCCGCGGTGCGCGCGGGACGAGTCGCTCCACACCACCTGGTGCTGCTGGCGCCGGGCAACCGGATGGAGTGGTACTCGGCCAACCTCGCGTACGCCCGGACGCTCGCCATCCAGGCGATCCCGCGGCTGCACGCGGAGCTGGGGACGTCGGGTCCGGTCGTCGGCATGGGTGCCAGCCTCGGCGCGCTCGCGATGCTGCACGCGCAGCGCCGCTTTCCGCGTACCTTCTCCGGGCTCTTCCTTCAGTCGGGCAGCTTCTTCCGGCCGCGGCTGGACCCACAGGAGTCGGGATTCGTGCGGTTCGCCCGCATCATCCGCTTCAGCGGGCGCGTGGTGGGTACGGCGTCCGCACCGCATCCGGTGGCCACGGTGATGACCTGCGGCTCCGCGGAAGAGAACCTCGCGAACAACCGTGAGATGGCCACGGCGCTCGGTCGTCAGGGCTACCCGACCGAGCTGCACGAGAACCCCGACGCGCACAACTTCACCGGCTGGCGCGACGCCCTCGACCCGTACCTCCTCGGGCTGCTGCGGCGCGTGTGGCCGGTGCCGGCCGGCGGCGGGTGAGCCGTGCGCGAACACCGGATCGAGCTGCATTCGCCGGCGATCGGCGCCGCGGGCACGGTCATCGGGTACGGCCACTACGGCCGCCCGGCGCTGGCGTTCCCCTCCGAGGCGGGCCGGGCCAGCGACTTCGCGGACAACGGGATGGTCGCCGCGGTCGGTGACCTCATCGAGGCGGGCCGCGTGAAGCTGTACTGCGTCGACTCGTACGACGCCTCGTCCTGGGCGGCGCGCCACGTGCCGCTCGAGGAGCGCGCGCGGCAGCACGGGGCGTACGAGTCGTGGATAGTCGACCAGGTCGTGCCGCACATCCGGGCGGATTCGCCGGGCGCCGACGACCCGATCGTGACCGGCTGCTCGATGGGCGCCTTCCACGCGCTGAACTTCGCATGCAAGCGCGCCGACCTGTTTCCGCTCGCGATGTGCTTCTCCGGCAACTACGACCCGGTGCTGTGGCACGGCTGGGGCGAGCGCGGCGACGCGGCGTACTTCAACAACCCCACCGACTACCTCAGGCACCTCGACGGCGACCACCTCGACTGGCTGCGCGGGCGGTTGTCGGTGTTGCTCGTCTGCGGGCAGGGGATGTGGGAGGACACGACCGGCTCGCTCGAGTCCACCAAGCACGTCGCCGGCATCCTGGCTGGGAAGGGTATCCGGCACGAGCTCGATCTCTGGGGTCACGACGTCCCACACGACTGGCCGTCGTGGCGCGCGCAGTGGGCGCACCACCTGCCTCGGTTCTGCTGACGATGGACGGGCACGGCGTTCGGGAGGGGCAATGTCCGATGTGGAGCACGTAATCGGGATGCTGCTGGGCACCGAGGAGGACTGGCCCCGGGCGTACGAGGCTCTGGTGCGACGGCTCGGGCCGGTGAGCGACGGCTCGGGCGTCACCCACCGGCTCGACACCGAACGGGTGACGATCGAGCCGTTCAACCTGCGGGCGAAACCACACAACGCACTCGTCATCGACCGGCTGGCGTATTGGTACTACCACCCGCGCGAGTGGCTGAAGAAGGTCGCGCTGATGGACGACGTCTACCTCCTCAACAGCCCGTTCACCTTCCAATCGATGGAGAAGCACGCGGCGTACTGCGCCATGATGCGCCTCGGGTTCAAGGTGCCCGAGACCGTGCTCGTCCCGTTCAAGCACCCGGTGGACAACGCCCGCTACGCGTACACGGCCGAGCGGTACAACCAGTCGTTCGATCTGGACGCGATCGCCGACGAACTGGGCTACCCGCTGTTCATGAAGCCGTACGACGGGGGCGCCTGGGTGGGCGTGTCGAAGATCCGCGACCGGGCTGACCTGCACGCGGCGTACGACGCGTCGGGCGAGCGCCTTATGCACCTGCAGCAGGCGGTCGAGGGGTACGACGTGTTCACGCGGTCGCTGTCGATCGGCCCCGAGACCATGGTGATGAAGTTCCGGCCCGAGCTGCCGATGCACGACCGGTACGCCGTCGAGCATGGCTTCCTCGACACGCGTACCGGGGCCGAGGTGGTCACCATCTCTAAGGTCGTCAACGCGTTCTTCCGCTGGGAGTTCAACTCGTGCGAGTCGCTGGTACGCGGCTCGGAGGTCTACCCGATCGACTACGCCAACGCCTGTCCCGACATGGCGCTGACCTCGCTGCACTACTACTTCCCGTGGGCGATGACCGCGCTGCTGCGGTGGACGGTGTTCTGCGTCGTCACCGGCCGCCAGGTCCGATTGGATCTCGACACCGCGCGGTACTTCGCGGTGGCCGACCGCGCGGATCTCTCCTATGAGGACAAGCTCGCCGAGTATCGGCGGCTGGCCGACGAGTACTTCGACGCCGAGCGGTACGCCGACTTCTGCGCGTCCCGGCTCGGGCACGTCGAGGAGATGGTCTACGACTGGGTCTCCTCCCCCGAGTTCGACGCGCTGCTGATCGACACCGTGCGGACCACCTATCCGGCCCACGAGCACGAGCGGTTCCTCGGGCACTTCCGGGGATTAATCGGCGCCTGGGTACATGACGCGGAGGCCGCACAGGCTGCACACTGAGGTGGTGCACGACTATGACGTGCTCGTCCTCGGCTCGGGGCCCGGCGGCCAGAAGGCGGCGATCGCGGCGGCGAAGCTCAACCGGAGCGCGGCCGTCGTCGAACGCCGCGACATGATCGGTGGCGTCTGCATCAACACCGGGACGATCCCGTCCAAGACGCTGCGCGAGGCGGTGGTGTACCTGACGGGGCTCAACCAACGCGAGATGTACGGCCAGAGCTACCGGCTGAAGGAGGACATCACCGTCGGCGACCTCGCCGCCCGCACGCAGCACGTGATCGGGCGCGAGATCGACGTGATCCGCAGCCAGCTGGCCCGCAACCGCGTTCGCCTCCTCACCGGTACCGCCCGCTTCACGGATCCGCACACGGTGGCCCTCACCGACGACGCCGGGCGGACCACGGCGGCGTCCGCCGAGAAGATCATCATTGCCACCGGTACGCGGCCGGCGCGGCCCGACACCGTCGACTTCGACGACCGTACGATCATCGACTCGGACGGCATCATCAACCTCGAACACGTGCCGAACTCGATGGTGGTCGTGGGCGCCGGGGTGATCGGCATCGAGTACGCCTCGATGTTCGCCGCCCTCGGCACCAAGGTGACCGTCGTCGAGCGGCGCGACCGGATGCTCGAGTTCTGCGACCTGGAGATCATCGAGGCGCTCAAGTACCACCTGCGCGACCTGGCGGTGACGTTCCGGTTCCGGGAGTCCGTCGCCTCCGTCGAGCGACATCCGCGGGGCGCAGTGGCCGTGCTCGAGAGCGGTAAGCGGATCGCCGCGGACACCGTGATGTACTCCGCCGGCCGGCAGGGCACGGCCGCCGAGCTCAACCTCGACGCGGTCGGCCTGAGCGCGGACAGTCGCGGCCGGATCAAGGTCGACGAGTACTTCCGGACCGCCGTCGAGCACATCTACGCTGTCGGCGACGTGATCGGGTTCCCCGCGCTCGCCTCCACCTCCATGGAGCAGGGCCGGCTGGCCGCCCATCACGCCTGTGACGAGCCTGTTCGCGAGATGCAGGCGCTCCAGCCGATCGGCATCTACACGATCCCCGAGATCAGCTTCGTGGGGCGCACCGAGGACGAGCTCACCGACGCGCGGGTGCCGTTCGAGGTGGGCGTGTCCCGTTACCGGGAGCTGGCGCGAGGTCAGATCATCGGCGACTCGTACGGGATGCTCAAGATCCTCGTTTCCCCGGAAGACGGGCGGATCCTCGGCGTCCACGTCTTCGGCACGGGCGCCACCGAGCTGGTCCATATCGGACAAGCCGTGATGGGGTGCGGCGGCACAGTCGACTACCTCGTGGACGCCGTGTTCAACTACCCGACGCTCGCGGAGTCGTACAAGGTCGCCGGGCTCGACGCGATGAACAAGATGCGTACCATCGCTCGCCTGCACGACTGATCCTGTCTCCAAGATCGCCGTTTCGTCGACGACGCGCCGAGCGGACCGCGCCTATGCGTGGTATGTCGCGTACGCGCAGGTGTCGTCGGGGCGCGGGTGGGGCATACGACCCAGATGAAGACGACGTGGAAGCCATACACCGAGCACGGCAACCTCGACACCAAGGACCGCAACAAGCTGCCCGACAGCGCGTACGCCTTCCCTAAGCAGCGCAAGGAGCCGCTCACCGACGCCCGGCACGTGCAGAACGCGCTGGCCCGGTTCGACCAGGTCCAGGATGTCTCCGACGCGGAGCGCGACCAGGCGTTCGCGAACATCCGGGCGGCGGCCAAGCACTACGGCGTCGATGTCGCCGAGGACGACTGGCACCAGCTCGGCAAGCGGCCGCACACCAAGAACCCGGCCCATTAGGGCTGGGCGGCGGCCGGGGTCAGCGGTCGAGGGCCAGCGGGTCGCGCCGTACTGCTCCCCATGGTCTTGCGTGACATCCGGAAGGAACGCGACCACAGGGGGCTGGTGCGGAGGTGGGGTAACGAGCGAATATCGTTGCATGGTCCAGACTCCGCTTCGCGGCATGGAGTCGACGCTGCCGGCGCCGCGGTTCGCGCGCAGCCCGTTCCCGCCCATCGCGGAGTACGCGTTCCTCTCCGACTGCGAGACGAACTGCCTTGTGGCACCCAGTGGAGCGGTCGAGTGGATGTGCCTGCCGCGACCGGATTCGCAAAGCATCTTCAACGCGATCCTGGACCGCGGGGCGGGCGCGTTCCGACTCGGCCCGTACGACGAGCTCGTGCCGGCCGCCCGGCGGTACCTCCCCGGCAGCCTCATGGTCGAGACGACCTGGCAGACCCGCACCGGCTGGCTCATCGTGCGCGACACCCTGTGCATGGGGCCGTGGCACAACGTCGACGAGCGGTCCCGGACCCACCGTCGCTCCCCCACCGACTTCGACGCCGAACACTGCCTCCTGCGTACCGTCAAGTGCGTCAGTGGTTCGGTCGACGTCTCGATGACGTGCGAGCCCGTGTTCGACTACGGCCGGCAGGAGCCGGCCTGGCGGTACGACGGCCCGGGATACGGCGAGCTCGTCGCCCCGATCGAGGGCCTGGGCGTCGTCCTGCGCCTCACCACCGATCTGCGCCCCGGGATCGAGGGCCGGGGGCTGAACGCGCGCACCCGGATGGTCGAGGGCGAGATGCACTTCGTGGCGTTGTCCTGGTCGCCGCTGCCGCCGCCGCGCACGCTGGAGGAGGCCGGCATGCGCATGCAGCGCACGTCGGAGTACTGGCGGCAGTGGATCACGCTGGGCGACTTCCCCGATCACCCGTGGCGCAGCTACCTGCAGCGCAGCGCGCTCACCCTCAAGGGCCTGACGTACGCGCCGACCGGGGCACTGCTCGCGGCCGCGACGACGTCGCTGCCGGAGACGCCGCAGGGCGAGCGGAACTGGGACTACCGCTACGCCTGGGTGCGCGACTCGACCTTCGCGTTGTGGGGGCTCTACACGCTCGGCTTCGACCGCGAGGCCAACGACTTCTTCTACTTCATCGCCGATGCCTGCAGCGAGGGCAAGGACCTCCAGGTGATGTACGGGGTGGGCGGCGAGCGGGAACTCGAGGAGATCTCGCTGCCGCACCTGGCCGGGTACGAGGGCGCGTTCCCCGTCCGGACCGGCAACGCGGCGTACCGGCAACGCCAGCACGACGTGTGGGGTGCCGTGCTCGACTCGGTGTACCTGCACGCACGCTCCCGCGACCAGCTGCCCGAGTCGCTCTGGCCGGTGCTCAAGCGCCAGGTCGAACACGCCGCCGAACACTGGGAGGAGCCCGACCGCGGCATCTGGGAGGTACGCGGCGAACCCCAGCACTTCGTGTCGAGCAAGCTGATGTGCTGGGTCGCGCTCGACCGCGGCGCGAAGCTCGCCCGCATGTACGAGGAGCCGGAGTACGCCGAGAAGTGGCAGGCCCTGGCCGACCAGATCCGCAACGACGTCTGCACGCGCGGCGTCGACGAGCGAGGGGTCTTCGTGCAGCGGTATGGCTCGTCGGCGCTCGACGCGTCGCTGCTGCTCCTGCCGCTGATGCGGTTCCTGCCGCCCGAGGATCCGCGGATCCGCGCAACCGTCCTCGCGATCGCGGACGAGCTGACCGAGGACGGACTCGTGTTGCGGTACCGGGTCGAGGAGACCGACGACGGCCTGTCCGGGGAGGAAGGCTCGTTCACCATCTGCTCGTTCTGGCTGGTGTCGGCGCTCGTCGAGATCGGCGAGCTGGAGCAGGCGCGCAAGCTGTGCGAACGGCTCCTGGCGTACGCCAGCCCCCTTGAGCTGTACGCCGAGGAGATCGACACGTACAGCGGCCGGCACCTGGGCAACTTCCCGCAGGCGTTCACCCACCTGGCGCTCATCAATGCCGTCATGCACGTGATCAGAGCGGAGCGGGCCGAGGAGCCCGGCGGGTTCAGCCCGGCGAACCGCCCGACCGCGCCGGCGTGACGTCGCCGGGCGGACGCCCCCGGGCGGTGCCAGGATCTACCGCGGACCACCCTTGACCGCTCGAACGTTTGGAGGCTCAACGATGAGCTTGGAGCGTCCCGTCGCACCCGACCCGTACGAGCTCCTGCCGGCCGTCGGTTCGTTCGCGGTAACCAGCCAGGACGTGACCCAGGGCGAGCAGATGGACCAGGCGTACGCCCATCCGGGTGTGGGCGGGCAGAGCATCTCCCCGCAGCTGTCCTGGTCCGGGTTCCCGACCGAGACCCGAAGCTTCACGGTCACGTGCTTCGACCCGGACGCGCCGACGCCGTGCGGCTTCTGGCACTGGTCGGCGGTGAACCTGCCCACCTCGGTGACCGAGCTCCCCCGCGGCGCCGGCACCCAGCCGCTGCCGGGCGAAGCGTTCGCGCAACGCAACGACTTCGGCGAGTTCGGGTACGGCGGACCGTACCCGCCCGAGGGAGACCGGCCGCACCGGTATTACTTCGTCGTGCACGCGGTCGATGTGGACCGTCTCGAGGTGACGCCGGACGCGTCGGCCGCGTCCACGAGCTTCAATCTGGCGTTCCACACGCTGGCGCGGGCCATCATCACGCCGACCTACAAGGTGTGAGCCCGGCGGAGGGCAGGCATGGAGGGTCTGGAACCGGTCGCGGACGTGTCCGCGGGCGATTGGATCGTCGAGGCGCTGCCGGGACTGCTCGGCACGGTCGCCTCGGTAGTGCCGCGGGGCCTCGAGGTGTACGCCCGGGTGCTGCACCCAGTCGAGTTCTTTGACGGCCGGCCATCGCTGACCTGGGCGGAGGTCTGCCGGCTGACGGGACGGATCCCGCACGCCCTAATGCAGTGGGGTGCCATCACCCGCCCGACCGCTGACGCCGCCCTCGGGACCGCACCGTCCGGGGTATGGGACGACGGCGACGTGCGGGTCGGCAGCCTCGCCCCGCCCGCGCTGCGCACGCTGATCGACGTACTGGCTCCGGTCACCGGTGCCCAGGACTGCTTCCACGCCCTGTGGGACGGCTGGGGCTGGGTCGACGGTTCCGGCGTGGCGGTTGCGTCCGCCGCGAACGACGGCAGTGTCGCGCCCGTATGCGTACCGGCGCCCGGAGTGCCGCCCGAGGTGTGGGCGCTGCCGCGGCTGCGCCTGCCGGGCCGTGACTACCTTGTGTTTCGCGGGCCGCTCCAGGCGGCGCTGAACATGGGCTGGCAACGGTCTCCCTTGGGTTTCCAGCCGCAATCGCCGAGTCTGCTCTGGCCGACGGACCACTCGTGGTGCATCGGCACGGAGATCGACTTCGACTCGACCCTCGTCGGCGGGTCCGCCGACGTCATCGCTGCCGTGCTGGCCGCACCGGGCCTGGACGCCTGGCCTGTCGAACCCGACGACGACCTCACGGCCACCGGCGACCGTCTCAATTCCTCGTCCTGAGCCGAGAGACTCCCATGCACCCACGACGAGCTACGATCCGCGACAGAGGACGAAGCGCTCTCACTCGCGGAGCTCGTTATGATCATCGGCCTTTCACTCACAGCGCTCGGTCTCGCGGCGGCCTGGCTCGGTTTCGGCGTACGGGTCGTCCAGCAGTACGAGCGGGGGGTCGTCTTCCGGTTCGGACGCGTTCTCGAGGCCATCCGCGGACCCGGACTCGCAATGATCGCTCCAGGGATCGAC
>DASXRC010000090.1:0-14444 GCA_036506795.1 Micromonosporaceae bacterium | reverse complement strand
TATCTCCGTGCCGGTGCTCGTGCGCTACGGAATGACCGACGTGTTTGTCCCGCCGTCGCACGGCGAGTGGCTGGCGGCGAATGTTCCCGGCTGCATCGTCAAGATCAACGCTGCCGCAGGTCATTTGGGCGCAAATCAGGAGCAGGAGATCGCCGAGAACGCCCGTTGGCTGAGCGCCGGAATCGCGCCCGACGGAAGCCGCACCCACTCTCCCGTCGCCGACTGAGGCCACTCAGCCTCCACAGACGAGCGCGGGTTACACCCCAACGCTGGTCGAGACCAGCGTCCTGCGCCCAACTACAGAGTTGTGATTACCACCGACTGCGCTCTAAGACAGTACGCTCGCGCAACTCACCGGCCTCGCCTCCGAACCTGCTAGAGGCTGCTGGCCGGCGAACGTGTCGATGCGAGAATGGTCGGGGCCGTGGGTGAGCGGCTCCGCAGTCATCATGTTCTCTCGTGGTCGGCAGTCGGCGTCGCCGCCGCCGCGCTCGTCGTTGCGTGCTTCATCGCTTCGCTGGAGATCGCAATCGCGGCGTCGATTGGCGCGGGCAACGAGCAGCGTGTCTTCAGCTACGAGCGGGAGCTAGCACTCGCCTTCGACGTCGGATGGCCGGGGCCGCTGGCGCTGGTCGCCGGGCTGGCGCTCGTAGCGGCGGCCGTGACGGGGATCGTGGTCGGCAGCAGGCCGTGGCTTGTGGTTGCGTCGTTCGCGGTGGCCGTGGCGCTGGCTTTGCTCGTCTTTGACACGGAGGATCAGCGGCTCTCCTGGGCGGGTCCGGGGGGCGTGATCGGCTACGAGTCGCCCCACGGCGGTCCACTCCTGCAGCCGGCGCTCGACGAGCTGCAGGCGGAGGCCCGAGCGTCGTCGGAGGCCCGCAACCCCGGCTGGGAGCTGACCGGCGGCGAGGACGGCTTCTCGTCGCGCGGACTCACCGCCTGGCGGGTCTTCCTCTGGTCCACGTGGCGCTCCTCTGGCTGACCGGCTACAGGCTCTCCCGGCTGGCACTCCGGCCGTTGGCGTCGGTCTCCCTCGTGGCCGCCGCCACGGCGGCGATCTTCGTCTGGTTGGTCCTCCGAACCCTCACCCGACTCGCTTGACCAAAGCTTGTGCGCTCAGGATGTCGTTGCGATCGTTCGAGCAGACGACGGTCTCCACCCTGACGGGAGAACGGTCAGACCGGCTGGGGAGGCGGTGGACTAGCGGCTCTGTACTACGGCGTAGTCCTAGTACCCGACTTCAGACTAGGAGAGTACGCTGGCGTTCCCTACCTACCACGGTCCCCCAGACGACCCGAGACCATGGAATTCTGATCATGCGGAAGCTGATAGCGACGGTGTTCAACTACTCGCTCGACGGGCTTCTCGCCGACGAGGGCACCGAGTTTTGGAAGTTCTGCTTCGAACTGCCCGAAAACCGTGAGCCCGACGACCCGGCGCAACTCGACTTTCTCCAGAGCGCGTACGCGCACATCATGGGCCGCACCGCCTACGAGGCCATCGCCCGGTCCATGACAACGTCCACCGACCACCCGTTCGCCGACATCCTGAACGCCGGGCGCAAGGTCGTCTTCTCCCGGACCCTGAAGACGGCCGAGTGGGCCAACACCACCATCGCCGCTGGTGACACGGCCGAAGAGATCGACAAGCTCAGGCAAGGCGGCGACGGCCACATCGTCGTCTGGGGCGGCGTCAGCCTCTGGCGGTCGCTCATGCGGCTTGACCTGATCGACGAGCTCCACCTGAGCTTGTTCCCCTACGTTGCAGGCGAGGGTACCCGGCTGTTCGACGGCGTCCCCAAGTCCTACCAGCTCGACCTGGTCTCCAGCACCGCCTCCAGCAACGGGATCGTCGAGCTGCAGTACCGGCGGCACCGCTAACCCAGCGGCCCGCCAGTCCGCACGGAGGCTGTGATGGCCATGCCGGAGGTTGCGTCATCGGAGCAATGACTTAAGGCCACGCTCGCGCCTGAAGCCAGGTTTAGCGACGGGACGCGAGCTCGACGATCTCGTCCAGGGCGAGGGAGGCGCCGCGGCCCGCCAGTCGTTCGTACGTCCCGTCTCCGAGTCGCGAGCGGAGGCGCTGGGCGGTCTCGTCGTGGCTCGCTCGGTCGATGGCCCACACGTCGGCTCCCAGCGTGCCTCGCATGCTGTCGGCCGCGCCGAAGAGGGTCGCGCCACGGTTTGCATCGCCGTTCTGCTCGGCCAAGGCCGCGAGCGCGTCGAGCGCTCGGGCGATGGTCTCCCGACTGCCGAACGTCACCGCGCGCTCGAGCGCTTCACCGAGCTGTCGGCCGGCCGCCGAGACGTCTCGCTGCCCCAGGTACGCCCAGCCGAGGCCGATGAGCGCGTTGCTCAGCAGGACGTCGTCCTGGATCTGCCGGGCGATGTGTGCCCCCTCCTCGAGAGGCGCGATCGCATCGGGTTCACGATGACCGGTCACGAGTGCGGTGCCGAGGGCGAGAAGCGCGAACATCAGGCCCCACCGGTTGTCCAGCCGGCGGAAGCCATCAACCGCAGTGCGCAGCGCCTCCGCGCTGTCGCCCGAAGAGCTCACCCCAGCCATAACACCCAGCGGTACGGACGCGGTAGCCACGCCACGCTCGTCGCCACGCTCGACAAACCGGTCGTACGCCGGCTGAAGCGCGGCCGCCGCCCGTTCGTAGTCGCCGCGCCCGAACGCCATCATGCCGAGCACGAGCCTGGCGTTGGCCCGGTTGTCGTCGCTGAGCGCCAACCCGGGTTCCAGCGTCCGCTCCATCGCCTCCCGGCCCTCCGCGAGCAGCCCTTGGGTGAACCACAGCGGCCACATCGCCAGCCCCATCTGGGCCGCCGAGTCGCCGTCACCCGTGTCGAGGAACCACTCCACCGCGGCTCGACAGTTGCCCTGGTCGGCGACGTACTGCTCGACGACCGGCCGCATTGCGCCGCTTCGAAGCTTCGCCCCGGCCTCCACCACCTGCCGCCGGTAGAAATCGGCGTGCAGCCGGCGTACCCGGTCTCTCTCGCCGGCCGCGGCCAGACGTTCGGTCGCGTACTCCCGGACAACCTGCAGCATGTCGAAACGAGGCTGGCCCTGCTGTGAATGGTCCGGACGCAGCAGCGCTTTGTCCACAAGGGAGGAGATTCCGTCGAACACCGAGGGCACGCCGTCATCCGCGCAGGTTGCCTCCGCGGCATCCAGCGCGAAGCTCCCCGCGAATACGCCAAGGCGCCCGAACAGCGTCCGCTCCGCCTCATCGAGGAGGTCGTAGCTCCACCCGATCGCCGAATTGAGCGTCCGCTGGCGCGCCGGCAGGTCGCGTGCGCCTCCGGTCAGGGTGGTCAGGCTCGTGTCGAGCCGCCGCATGAGGTCGTCGAGCTCGAGCATCCTCGCCCGTGAAGCGGCCAACTCGATCGCCAGCGGAAGGCCGTCGAGGCGGCGGCAGATCTCCGCGATGGTACGCACCTCAGCTGCGTCAAGCCGCAGGTCTGCTCCCGCAGCGACGGCCCGGTCGACGAAGAGCTGCACGGAGTCGGCCTGCTCCGCCGCGTGGACACTGTCGGACCATGTCGGCAGGCCAAGGGGCGGCACCTCGAACACCCGCTCGCCGGTCAGATGCAGTGGTTCGCGGCTCGTCGCCAGCACGGTCAGGCGGGTCGTCCGTGCCACGATCTGGGCGACCAGGGGTGCCGCGTCGATGACGTGTTCGAAGCTGTCCAGCACCAGCAGGATTCGGTGCGATCCGATGTACGTAGCGACCGAATCCAGCAGAGACACGCCGGCAGTCTCGGGAACACCCAGCGCGGTTGCGATGGCCGGAGGGACGAGCGGTGCCGACGACAACTGGTCGAGCGCCGCCGTGGCTACGGCTTCATAGTCGGGTGCGACCTCAGCCACGGTCTCCATGGCCAGCCTCGTCTTCCCGATCCCGCCCGGTCCGACCAGCGTCACGAGGCGGGTCGCCGGATCGGCCAACAGCTCGCGCAACGCACCCAGCTCCTGCCGCCGCCCGATGAACCGGTTCGCCACGCGTAGCGAACCGCCGTCGTCCCGAACCCGAATGGCGGTCTCCCGTGACCCAATGCCGCCGGTCGCGGCTGCCGCGTCGGGAGGCGCACTCGCAGCAGCGAACCGCTCACTCAGCAGCAGCGCCAGGTCGGCACCGATGAGCCCCACGAGTTCCCGGGCGTGGCCGAACGTGCGGTAGGACAGGCCGCTCCGGCCCACCCGCTCGATCATCTCCGTAAGGCGCGGATCGCGATCCGGCGCCGGCGACTGGACGTACACCAGCTTCGGCTTATCGGACGCGGCCAGGTACTCGTCCTCCAACCCGGACACCTGCTGTCCCGGCGCGATCCACCCGTACCGCTCACCGTAGATGCCGATGAACACGTCGCTCTGCCGTAGATAAGCGAGGTAGAGATCTCGGGGAGGGTACGGGCGAGCCCCCAACTCGAACAGCACCGGCGTCAGATGGAGCCGCTCGATTGCCCGCTTGGCGGCGGCGCGGGCGTCCGCCAGCTCGTTCATCGTCGAGCTGACAAAGACCCGAAGCCGCTGATCTGGCGTGCGGATCGAGGTCATGGTGCGCTGCCTGCCGCCCCCGCGGACAGTGACGTTCCGGCTCCGCCAAGCCTAGCGTGGCCTCACCCGCCGGGTCCCTGCTTCCAATCTTTCCGCCCGATCCCGTTTCGCAGTCGCCGTCGGGGCGTACCCGATAGCCTGTCGACATAACCGAAACCGCGATGCGCGCCCGTGATACCAGCGCCAACACGTCTCGGCGTCCGCGCACGCGGTGGGGAAGCTCCTAGCAGGGGGGAAGGGGAGCGAGATGACTACGGCTCGAGAGATCATGCACATGGGGGCGGAGTGTGTCCGGCCCGACGAGACGCTCGCCGCAACCGCGGCCAAGATGCGCGACCTCCATGTCGGGGCGATGCCGATCTCCGACGGGAACGATCAGTTGTACGGAATCATCACCGACCGCGACATCGTGGTGCGCGGGCTGGCCGAGGGACTCGATCCGCAGAGGGCGACCGCTCGGGAGATGGCGCGAGGCACACCGATCTCCGTGGACGCCGGCTCGGACGTCGGCGACGTGCTGCGCAAGATGGAGCAGTACAAGATCCGTCGAATGCCGGTGATGGACAACAACCGATTGGTTGGGATGATCAGCGAGGCCGACGTGGCGACACATCTCAGTGAGAACGAGGTGAACCAGTTCGTGTCGGCCGTGTACTCGGCGCCGCCGAACAACTGAACCGTCTGCTCAGAGATGACCGACGAGTTCGGCATGGTCGTTGCCGTGGCGAACCGGGTGGGCCGCAAGCGGTGGACGGTCGAGGCGACCGGCCGGACATATCAATTTCGGCGAGCGTCAATGTGGCGTCCTCAGGAGGTACTGATCACCAACGGCCGGCCGGTGGGTTCGGTTCGTCGGGTGAGCCTCTGGCGAAGCGATGCGGTGGCCGAGCTGCCGGTCTCCCGCTGCCAGTGCAGGTCTTCGTTCTCGTCGTGGTGCTGACCCGATGGGATGCCCGGGCCGCTGCTGCCTCGGCGAGCACGTGACGACCGAAGACCTGATCAGGCGGGGCATCCGGGCAATCCGGGTTTCCGCCACATCCGTGCCGTGAAGCCCCTACCGTGAATCTCGTCCATCGTTCAAAGGGGCTTCCGTGCTGATTCATCGCAGCCCGCCGGCCGCCGGTCGCGGCTACGCGCGATCGCGGGCAGCGGCATGCGTGGCGGCCGCCGTCCTCGGCTGGGTCGCATTGACCGGTTGTGGTGGTGATGGGGGCAGCTCTGGGCCGGGCGCGGCGTCGTCCGGGCCGGCCAGCGCCGCAAGCGGCAACGTCGAGGTGCTCGTCCAAAACTTCGCGTTCAAGCCTCAGAACGTGACGGTTCCCGTCGGCGCCACCGTGACGTGGAAGTTCGAGGACCAGACTCAACACAACGTCACGGCCGGCGACGGCTCGTTCAAGTCCGGCGACCTCACCGGAGGCAAGACCTTCGCCATGACATTCAAGAAGGCCGGGAAGGTCCCGTACATGTGCACCATCCACCCGTTCATGACTGGCACCGTCACGGTCCAATAGCAGCCCGCGCCATCTCTCTGACTGCCCGAATGGAATTGCTCCATTCGGGCAGTTTCGATCAAGCGTGGCGTGCCTACACCCTGGACACGCAACCGCAACTCGATGATCCGGCGACACCGCCGCCAACGAGGGAGCCGCGTGGTCGAGGGCGTGGACTACTCCTACAGCCGGCCGAGCCCCAGCCGGCTGTACGCCGCCGGGAAGCGGTTCGCGTGTCGGTATCTGTCCAACTCGACCCGGGTCATCAATGGCGTCACGAAGAACCTGAGCAGATCGGAGGCCGACCGGCTACGTGCGGCCCACATCGCGATCGTGTCGAATTGGGAGTGGACGGCCACCGATGCCACCAAGGGTTACGGGGCGGGCCGAAGCTATGCGACGGAGGCGGCGGCGCAGCACCGGGAGTGCGGCGGGCCGCCGGATCGGCCGATCTACTTCTCCGTCGACTTCGACATACGAGGGGTGTCGGACAAGACGCTAGAGGCGGTGCGGCAGTACTTCGCCGGCATCCGCTCGGTGCTGGGCAGGTCCCGGACCGGCATCTACGGCGGCTACGACACCATCCGGTACGCCGTGAACGAGCGTTGGGCGTCCTGGTTCTGGCAGACGTACGCCTGGTCCGGTGGCCGATGGCATTCGTCGGCACATATCCGGCAGTACAACAACAACGAGGTCGTGGCGGGTGCGGCCGTCGACCTGGACCGCGGCATGAAGACCGACTATGGACAGTGGGGAGTGGACGACGTGGCCCTGACCTCCCAGGAACACAACTGGCTGGAGAACGTGTACCTGGCCGACTTCGTCGGCGGCCCGTCGTGCGGGCGCAGCGTGGACCCGGACGGCACGGGCAGCCGGCCAGCCAGCAACAGCTTCGTCGCGAAGCTGGACTACACCATGCGGATCGTCGACGCCATCCTGGCCAAGCCGCCGGTCCAGGCCGCGCCGGTCGACCCGGCGGCGCTCAAGGCCGTCCTGCTCGACCCGGAGGTGCTGGCGGCGATCGCCAAGGCGGTCAACGACAACGCGGCGAAACGGCTGGCCGGGTAATCCTGGCCTAGCGTTCGCCGAACAGCTGCCAGACGAGAAACCCGGTCCCCCAGGCTCGCTCGACCACGAGGCTAAGCTCGGACGACCCGATGCGGACCGTGACGGGGTACGTGACGGGCCGCCCGTCGCAGCTGATGGTTCGCGTGCGCGGCGGTATCCGCGCCCCGGCCGTGATGGCCGCGGCGCCGTCGCCCACGCAGACGACCTCCGCGCGGTAGCGCCCCGGCTCCAGCGGACGCAGGTGGGTCGAGATCGCACCGTCCAGCGTCGGCAACTCCACCTCGAGCCGCTTGATCGCGTCGCCGCCTCCCACCGCGCGCCGCGCCATCGCGCGCCACTCGGGTCGCACGGGCCGGACGGGCACGACCTGCCACGCGCCGGCGGCGCCGGGCAGCGCGGCGCGAGTCTGGACACTGACCAACCCGGCCCGCTCCGCGTAGAACGGGAGCCGGACGATCTGCGGCTCTACGCCGCAACCGAACCCCACGAGATCGGTGGTCGCGCCGGGCACCGTCACGTGCAGGAGGCCCTGCCGGCGGGCGTCTCCAACGCACACGAACTCGAGGTCGTGCGGGCCGCTGGCCACCGGGATGTCGGCGGACACGGCGGTCGCCAACGCCATCGGACCACGTCGCCCAGCCGCCCGGTCGGTGGCCGGGAGGGCACGGTTCGCCGCGGCCAGCCACTCCGCCGGTACGCGGAAGACGGGCGCCCCGGCGGCGAACGGTGTACGCGCCGGGGTGGAGACAGCGGCGGTCGCCGACCAGCGCCACAGGCCGGCGCCGACCGTCAACGCGACGAGCACGACGAGGGCGGCCGTGCCGCGGGGATCGTGCCGGGCGGCCATGTTCGGACGGTACGCCGGCCGGGCCGGCCGGGCTAAGCGTCGGTTGATCTACTTCCGTGCTTGCCCCAGATGGTTGCTTGCGGGCACCTACGAGACCTGATTCAGATGTGAATCGAGCGGTCACGAGCCGATCGTCCGATTCATTTCTGAATCAAGTCTCGTAGGCCATTGCAACATCTCCCAAGGGCGGCTGGTGAGCGGATCGGGCCCCGGCACGTGCCGGGTCGCACGACCGGTCGGCCGGCTCCTACGGCTGCCGGATGCAGCAGCCCGAGCAGATCTTCGGCTCGGGGATCGTGAAGGCCAGACAACACGTGCGCCGTTGCACGGTCGGCCGCCCGTCCGGGCCGGGCACCAGGTCGACGAGGTCCTCGACACCGAGGGCGTCCAGCAGCGTATGGATCATCTCCGTCGTGGAGCCGGGCAGCGCGCCGGCGGCGCGGAGGATCCCGTACGCCACACCGGACGCGACCGACCCCAGCAGGGTGCGCTCCCCGAGCCGAACGCCCTCCCGGATGCGACCGAGCATGGGCGTGAGGTGCGCGTCGAGCAGCGACTCTCGGAACGAGGCCAGCAGCGCGGCCTCGTCCGGAACGGCCCGCACGAACGGTGCGCCGGCGAGGGCGAGCGGATCGGTCGGCAGGACCGCGACCTCGATGGTGGGGCTCAGCCCGATCGTCAGCAGCGGCCGGTGTGCTTCGAAGTGCACGAGTACGTTCGCCGGATCGACCAACGGCACGCGGCGGGCCGAGGCCCAGCCGAGGACGGCCGGCAGGGCGAGCCAATAGGTGTACGCCTTCCAGGCGAGCGCCGCCGCGGCGTGTGGCGACGCCCGCCAGCGGTGCTTGGCGGCGTCGAGCAGCTGGGGCAGTCGTACGCCGCTGACCAGGTCCGCGGCCGGCCACCAGTCCGCGTGGCCGCTGATCACGAGACTGGGGGCGATACCGGGCAGCGCGTCGGTGCCGAACGCGGCCCGAAGGGTCGCGGTGATCGGTGCGAGCCGACTCGCCTCCACGGGTACATGATTAACGACCGACGTCAGTCACCTCGCCACTCTCGGCCGGCTCGGGGGCCGACGACTACCCAACTCGCTAAGGGTAGCCTAACCGTCGCCGAAGGCGTCGTACTTGATCCGGATCGCCGGCACCTGCATCTCCGCGAGCGTGCGCAAGGTCGCCTTGACCATCGCCGGCGACCCGGAGACGAACAAATCGTGGTCGTCCCACGGACCGTACCGCGCGAGCACGTCGCAGATGTTGCCCCGTTCGCCGGAGTAGCCCGGGTCGTCGCTGCAGGCTGGCACCACAGACAGCCAGGGGTGTCGAGCCGCCATCCGGTTGAGCTCCGCGACGTCGTAGAGGTCTTCCCGATCCTTGGCCCCGAAGAACACGTGCACCCAGCGGGTCCTGTTGTACCGGGTGAGTTCGTCGACGAGCGCCTTGATCGGGGCGAGTCCGGTGCCTCCGGCGACGCACACAACGTCCCTTGTGGACTCCCGGTCGGGGGTCATCTCACCCATGGGCGCCGCCAGGCGGATCATGTCGCCCGGCTTTGTGCGGCGCACCAGGGCGCTGGAGACCCAGCCGGCCCCCAAGGCCCGCACGTGGAACTCCATCGAGTTGTCTTGGCGCGGGGCGTTGGCCATCGAGTACACGCGCCACAGCCGGGGCTGGTAGCGCGGACACTCGACGCTCACATACTGCCCGGCTCGGTACTCGATCGGGGTGAGTGGCCGGCAGGTGAACACCGCGATGTCGCGGCTGCGCCGCTCGTGGGTGAGCACCTCCGCGTGCCAGTACGGCGGGTTGGTGTCCGCCTCGGCGCCGGCGAGCATCTTCCTGGAGATGACCGCGTACGCATCGGTCCACGCCTGGTCGTACTCGATGCTCCACTTCTCGCCGGCGAACGTGCGCAGCGACTCGAGCAGCGCGGCGCCGACCAGGTCGTAGTGCTCGGGGGCCACGTGGAACTTCCGGTGGTCGCGGCCCAGCGAACGCAGGTACTCCTCGAACCGTTCCGGATCGTCGAGGGTCTGCACGGCGGTGACTATAGCGCCGAGCAACCTCGCCCGCTGGGCGTCCATCTGCACCGGGAACAGGTCGCGCAACTGGGGATTCGACAGGAAGATGCGGGCATAGAAGTAGCCGGCCACCTTGTCCTGCTGCTCGTCCAGGAGCGTCCAGCTCTCCTTCAGGATGCGCGAGAGGTTGCCCATAGAACCCCTTGCCCTCGAGGGGTGGTCAGATGGTGAGGCGCGCCGGATAAGGCTGGCCACCCTCCGTACCCATCTATCGCACAGGCTGTGCGATTGCGGGCGGCCCCGGCCGGCCGACCGCCGCAGCCGGTCAGGCACAGTTATCGGGTGACGGTTGATCTCGTACGCGATCGCACGCCGACCCGTACGCTCCTGCGCAACGAGGTGCTCCTGGTGCTCGGTGTGTCGCTGGGCGCCTCGGCGGTGTACGCCCTCGTGTCACTGATCGCGCGGCTGACCGCGGAGCGGCCGCTCAGCAAGCAGACGGTGGCGCTCAACGTCTCCCAGTCGGCTAGACCGTGGCTCGATCTGACGTACCAGCTGCTCGGGATCTTCTTCGGTGTCGTGCCCGCGCTCCTCGCCGTACACCTGCTCAACCGGGAGCCCGGCGATGCACGAGCAACGATCGGCCTAGATCCTCGCGGACGGCCGCGGTTTGACCTTGCCGCCGGCGGCCTGCTGGCCGCCGTGATCGGGCTACCGGGTCTCGGGCTGTACTTCGCGGCGCGAGGGCTGGGGATCAACGCGACCGTCGTGCCGGCGCAGCTGCCACACGTGTGGTGGGCGGTGCCGGTGCTGATTCTGTCGGCGCTGCAGAACGCGGTGCTGGAGGAGATCGTGGTGACCGGCTACCTGCTCACGCGGCTGCGCGAGCTGGGCTGGCGGGTCGGTGCCGCCGTCGCAGCGAGCTCGCTGCTGCGCGGCTCGTACCACCTGTATCAGGGGTTCGGTGCCTTCCTCGGCAACGCGATCATGGGCGTGGTATTCGCGCTGTTCTTCGTGCGGACACGGCGGGTCTTGCCGCTGGTGATCGCGCACACACTGGTGGACGTGGTGGCGTTTGTCGGGTACACCCTGCTGCACAACAAGGTCAGCTGGCTGTAGCGCGATAATGCCGGGCGGCCCGGTGGGCCAAGCGGTTGGTGGCGTCTGTCGCCTGAGCCAGCGCCAGCAGTCCACCCGCTCCGGGAGCCAGCCGGCGTGCGAGCCGCCGTAGCCCCCACCGGCGCGCTCGGGCCACCACCGCGGCGATCAGGCGGGTTGGCTCCGGCGCTTCGCCGGCTCGGGCCGCATCGGCGTCGGCCACCGCCCCACGGGCGGCGTCGAGGCTCGGGTGCACCTCGAGCAGGACGAGGAGCTCGGCGGCGCGGGCGGGCTCGGTCGGGTCGCGTCCGTGTGCGGCGGCGACGTGGAGCACGAGCGCGGAATGGACCCACGCCAGCCCGACCAGTTCGGCGGCCGGTGCGAGCGCGCCCGCCGCGGCGGACGTCACCGCTGCGACGCGGGCCATTCGGGTGAACCGGACCGTGGCCAAGCGCGTGAGGCCGCGCGCGTCCGCGGTCGGGTACGCCGCTCGAAGATCCCGGGCCCAGTCCCGGGCCTGCGGACCCATCGCGTCGACGGCGGCGACTGCGAGGTGCTCGGGGGCGTACCCGGGATTGGCCTGGATGCGCGACCACACCCCGCCGGTGGTTGCGGCCGTGGGTGGTGCTGCCTTTGCAGCCGTACGCGCCGCTGGCTCCGTTGCCGGCTCGGGCTTGGGTGCGCGCGCGACCTTCGCCGGGACGGCGGCCCTGGGCGTGGCCTTCTTGGCCGCGGTGGTGGTCTTCTTGGCGGTGGCCGGCTTCTTCGCTGTGATCTTGGCGGCCTTCTTCGCGGGCTCACCGCTCGGGGTCGGCTCGCCCTGGGCGTCGGTTGCGCGGCCGGCGCGTTTGGTTGCCTTGCGCGGTGTCGTGCTCGGCTGCGGGTCCGGCGGCGTCGCGTCCGCGCCGGCGGTCTGCGGCGCCCGGGGCGTCCCCTGCTCGGCGGGACCGGGCTGCGCCGGGATCGCCGGCGGCTGGAACGTCACCGGTGGGGCCGGCGGTCGACGGCGCTGCTCGTCCATGTCGAGGGAGCGTAGTCGGGTCGGCCGATGCATAACCGACGTGATCTTCACAGTGCGCCAAGATCGCGCTCGGGCGGCACCCTGCCCGGCCCGGTCAGCAGTCGCTTTGCTGGGGTCTGCGGCGGGCCTGTATCCTCGACCGGCGGTGGTCCACAGGGGCCCACCTGGAGGCTTCGCCTAGTCCGGTCTATGGCGCCGCACTGCTAATGCGGTTGGGGTCTTAAAGCCCCTCCCGGGTTCGAATCCCGGAGCCTCCGCGCTCAGACCGGTATGTACACTGGTCAGGCGTCTGCGCCCGTAGCTCAATGGATAGAGCATCTGACTACGGATCAGAAGGTTGGGGGTTCGAGTCCCTTCGGGCGCGCCCAGGTCAAGGGCCATCTTGGGTGATCGAGGTGGCCCTTTTGGTTAGCCGTACAGCAGCGAAGTACAGCAGTCACTGCCCTTCCAAGCTCTCGCCGAGCCGCTTCAAGGCGTCCCTCGTCGCGTTCGAACTAACACGAGCGTAGATCTCCATCGTGATCGAGAACTGAGCGTGACGAAGTACCTGCATCACCACCCTCGGGTGGACGTCTAGATCGACCAAGAGGGACGCGCAGGTTCGCCGAGCGTCGTGCACTGTGATCCGGGGAACGCCCGCACCAGCGATTCGTGCCTCCCATGCTCGGTTGAAGTTCCGCGGCTCGATCGGTCCGCCATACCTGGTCGTGAAGATCAACCCGGAGTCGTGCCAGAGGTGGCGCGCCTTGGTCCGCGTCGCCTCCTGAGCAGCCCTTCGATGCTTCAGCGCCGTTAGGCAGATGTCCGGAAGCGGAAGGGTGTCGTTCGAGCGCTCAGTTTTGGTTTCTCGTCGGATCAAGCGGCGACCAGTAGTTCAGGTAGGACTCGAGCGTCGGCGTCTTGGTTGGCACTGGACCTTCTCGTGCGCGCTGTTGAAGCGTGATCCACTTGTCATGGACCTCGTCACGATTCTTGCCGTACACGTACTTCCGCGTTCGCTTGCCGTCGGGTTTGGTGACCCACGCGTAGGCGGCGAACCCGTTTCGATACGGGAACATCGAACCCTCGCCGTTCGCACGGCGACGTTTGGTCGTCATCACGCGACCTCCTGGCGGTCGACTCGGTGCTGGATGTATACGTCGACCCATTCGGGCAGGATCCGGCGATACTTGCCGTCCTTTACGGAGCGGAGCTCGCGGGTGGCGATGAGCATCTTGACCTTGGACAGGCCGTAGCCGAGCAGCACCGCAACCTCGGCGGGCGAGTACCACTTCGGCGTGAGAACTAACGCGGGGCGGCTGGCCATCGGGGTTACCTCCTTGCGTTGAATTGATCAGGCGGCCGCCGGCAGCGCGCCGACGGCGACGGTGGAGCCGAGTTCGTGAGCGAGTTCTTCGCGGGCGGCTTGTTGTCTGGCCCGCGCCATCGCGGCGGCGGTGTTGGCGAGCAGGGCGTCGCCGGTGGTGTGCCAGCCGACGCCGGCGTAGCTGAGGGTCGGCGGTACGGATCGGGTTGGGCGCCTGCTCTCGGTCCTCCGTGCGGCGGTAGGTGATGCGGGTGCTGCGTAGGACGCTGAAGGTGACCGAATAGCGCCCTGGCTGCCACCAAGCAGGGCGATGCGATTGGCATCGATCTCGGGCTGATCGGCGACCGCGGCAAGGGTCTCGGCGGCCCGGTCGTGCAGGGTCAGCCGGGTCCAGTCGCCGGTCGACGCGCCGCAGCCGGGCTTGTCGACAACCGCAGGTAACAGCGCATGGATGACGTTTTCGGCACCCACACGGTTGAATTCTGACCCCCTCGCAACGTTGGTTGATCTTTAGTCGGCCGCAGCGTACCCGTGTGGGGCAAAGACATCGCGGACGTGAGGCGGGAGTTCCTGTCGCGCGTTCCCGCGGCAGGGTCGGCCGAAGTCCGACACTGCTGTAGATCCTGGTCCATTACCGACGATCTTGCCGTGACCCTGGAGCCCGGTCGGCCGTCCGGGGTTGGCAGCGTTCTACCTTCTACACTCGCTCGCCCAGGACGTACACGTAGCGCAGCAGCCCAGACTCGCCGGCTGCCTTGGCCAGCAGCGCGACCTGGAAATGGTCCTTGGCTGCCTGGATGGCCAGGCTGCCGTGTGTGACGGTATCGGCGGCGAGGCGCAAGAGCTGGCCGAGGCGGACCGGTTCGGCGAGGGCTCGAAGCGCCGCTTGGTAGCCACGCTCCCAGTTCGGCATCACCCGCTCCGACAGGTCTTCGAGCAGGTGGATGCGAAAGCCTGCGGCCTCGAACGACCGGCGATAGCCCGCGGCGGTCTCCAGGTCGGCGATCGCCCAGTAGCGGCACAGTGGC
>DASXRC010000089.1:0-2309 GCA_036506795.1 Micromonosporaceae bacterium | reverse complement strand
GGCGTGCGCGCTCGCGAGCAGGTTGGCGTGCGACAGCGGAACCCCCTTGGGCCGGCCGGTCGTCCCCGATGTGTAGATGATGAGCGCGACGTCCTCCGGTCTGGCGCGGTCGAGGTCTACCGGCCCGCCGGACCGCGGCAGCGATGCCAGGTCGGGGGTCGTGACCGGCACCCGGGCGTCGCCCAACCGTCCCGGCGAGTCCAGCACCGCCAGCGCGGGCCTCGAGCCGGACACCAGCCGGGCCAGTTCGGCATCCGGGGAGCCGGGGTTGGCCGGCACCACGGTCAGTCCACGCCGCAGGGCGCCCAAGTACGCCACGACGAGGTCCACCGAGGTCCCCGCACTCAGCAGGACCCGGTCGCCCGGCGACAGGCCGGCCCCCGCGTACCGACCCGCCGCGGAGGAGGTGCGGGCTGCGAGCTCGTCCGCGTTCAGCCGCACTCCATCCAGTGTGGACAAAACGACGCGGCCGGGATCGGTGGCCCACGCGGAGGTGAACGCGCCGGGGAGCGAGCCGCCGGCAGCGAGGTCCACGTCGGTCGAGCCGGGCGGAAGGTGCACCCTCCAATGCGGAGCCGTCATCAGCCCAGGTCCACGATCGCGGCGACCGGGCCCCCGCCGTCCGGCCCCTGGTGGGCGGCCGAGACCGAGACGAACACCGCGGGGTCGCCGGTGACGGCAGCGGCGACCCCGCCGACGCACGCCTTGATCTGGCGGTGCCAGTGGACGTCCGAGTCATCCAGCATGGCGTTGCGCCGACCGCGCACGGTGCCGTCGCGGGAGGCCTCGCACTTGAGGAACACGTTGACGAGGCGGCCCCCCAGGTCGCGTGGTTGCGGTCGCGCCGGCAGCTCCAGTCCGGCGTCGCGGACCGCCGCCCAGATGGCGTCCGCGTCCAGCGCGTCCCGCATCACGGAGTGACCGATCCGGTAACGACCGCCGACGCCGCGGGCGTTGCCGACGACGACGATCTGGGCCCGATCCAGCTCGACGCCGGACGAGCAGGAGGCGACCGAGGAGAAGAGGCCGAGGTTGTGCATCACGTCGTCCTCGCTGGGCGGCGGGATTTCACCCAGTGCGAGCGCGATGCCGAGCGCCGTCGTGCCGTTGGACAGGTCCATGGACTCGTGGGTTTGCTCCGTCCAGACGGTCTGCCCGCGACTCTTCGCCTCGCGAATGGTGTGGATGGTCAGCAGGGGCGTCTTCGTCTGGACATAGTGCACGTCGGTTGGATCGGTGATTCCCGCTCGAGCCATCGCGTCTCGTACGCCGGCCGCGACCTTATCGATCATCCCGGACCGGCCGATCTCCTCGGGCAGGATCGGCTCGCTCATCGCGATCCCGACCGTCAGCCGCGGGTCATCCGACGCGGGCGCGTCGGACGCCGTGGCGAAGATGGTCGCGTGCGGGGACAGCACCCCGTCCGTGCCACCCGACCACACGATCGGCACCCGGGCCACCTCGTCGGCCGGCCGCGTCCCGGTCGCGACGAGCGCCTCCCGGAACGCGCGGTCCGCCAGGATCCGGGTGTAGTCGTTGACTCCTCCGTTCCCCTCGGTCTTGCCGATGACCGCGATCACCCGGTCGGCGCCGAGCGCTCCGGACTTGACGAGCTCGACCAGGCCGGACGCGTCGGAGACGTGGGCGAGCGGCACCTTGTGGACGTCAATGGGGTCGGGCATGCCGGTCTTCCTCTCGGTCCAGGGTGACGACCGTGCCGGCGCCGCCGGCGAGGTCGTCGATCGCGTCGGCGATGCGGTCCAGGGACGTGATGACGGCGCGGTCGCCGCCGGACTCAACGAACCGGCACGCCGCCTCCACCTTGGGCCCCATCGAGCCGGCGGTGAAGTGGCCGTCGCCCGCGTACCGACGCAGCTCGGCCGCGGTCACCGGGCCGAGCGCACGGGCTCTCGGCGTACCAAAATCGAGCATCGCGGCCGGGACATCGGTCGCGATGATCAGCAGCCGCGCGCCGACGGCGCGCGCGAGCAGCGCGGCGGTGAGGTCCTTGTCGATGACCGCCTCCACGCCGCGGATCCCGCCGTCGGCGTCCCGCACGACCGGAATCCCGCCCCCACCCGCGGCGACCACGATGTAGCCCGCCTCGAGGAGGGTCACCGCGGCGGGCGCGTCGAGCACATCCCGCGGCTCCGGCGACGCGACGACCCGGCGCCACCCGCGCTGACCGCGGTCCTGCCAGACCTGCCCATGCTCGATCATCACGCGCGCCTCCGCGGCCGGCAGATACCGCCCGATCGGCTTGGTGGGGGTCACGAAGGCGGCGTCCGCGGGGTCGACCAGCGTCCGCG
>DASXRC010000088.1:0-5287 GCA_036506795.1 Micromonosporaceae bacterium | reverse complement strand
TCGACGGCGGCTACACCGCCCAATGACCGAAATCCAAGGCGTGACCGCGGGCCATGGCAACCTCGTTGGGGCGAGGTCGCTGCATCGCGGGCGGGCTCCACACGCGCGAGCTGAAACGGCTGCAAGCCGGACCGCTGGCCGATCAGCAGACCACCTGCCAGGCGGTATCGGTGTGCCGGCCCGCCCGCAGTCGAGCGTCCGGCTGTCGGGCCGAGCCACCTCGCCCCACGTGCGGCCGGCTCGGTCCACCGCCAGACTCGACGGGTCACTGTCGAGCTGCCACGGCACCTCGATTCGGCCCTACACTGCCCGTGATCACGCCGCAGTCATCACGGCGTGATCGATCACCTTGGAGCGGCGACGCTGCTGACCAACCGCCTGATCGACGGCGAGCCGGGCTCTCCCGCTCGCTACCGGAGCCAGGGCCTGTGCGAACAAAGATGTCGAGGCCCGACGTTCAGTCGCGCTCGTCGTCGCGCCGTTGTGAACTATGCGCATCGGGAAAGCGCTGGTAGAGATGGAGCCCCCGGCCGGATTCGAACCGGCGACATCTCGCTTACAAGGCGAGTGCTCTGCCAACTGAGCTACAGGGGCGCTGGGCCAGCATATCGGGGGCCTGGGTAACGGCATTTGTCCGTCTGGTCCCGAGGTGCCGAGCCAAGGGTAATACGCGGCCTTGGCAGGCTGCGGAAACCCGTTTACCGTGAGCTAACCGGGCGGCGGCGGGCCAGCTCCCGAACGCCGCCCAAAAAGGGCCCGCGCGGGCTCCGCGGGGTGGCCCTTTCACTCGGATCGTCCGGCACGTTCCTGCCGGTGAAAGGAAGCGCGTCTCATGGCTACGGTCACCTACACGAAGGCGAGCCGGATCTATCCCGGCAGCGAACGCCCCGCGGTCGACAACCTCGATCTTGAGATCGGGGACGGCGAGTTCCTCGTCCTGGTCGGCCCGTCCGGCTGCGGCAAGTCCACCAGCCTGCGGATGCTCGCGGGCCTCGAGGACGTCGACACCGGCGCGATCTACATCAACGACCGCGACGTCACCCACCTGCCGCCGAAGGCGCGGGACATCGCGATGGTCTTCCAGAACTACGCCCTGTATCCGCACATGACGGTGTACGAGAACATGGCGTTCGCCCTCAAGCTGCGCAAGATGCCCAAGCATGAGATCGACATCCAGGTCAAGAAGGCCGCGGAGCTGCTCCAGCTGGGGGACTTCCTCAGCCGCAAGCCGAAGGCGCTCTCCGGCGGCCAGCGCCAGCGGGTCGCCATGGGCCGCGCGATCGTCCGCGAGCCGCAGGTCTTCCTGATGGACGAGCCGCTGTCGAACCTCGACGCGAAGCTGCGGGTGCAGACCCGGTCGCAGATCGCGACCCTGCAGGCCAGGCTCGGCACGACCACCGTCTACGTCACTCACGACCAGGTCGAGGCCATGACCATGGGCCACCGGGTGGCGGTGCTGCTCGACGGCCTCCTGCAGCAGGTGGACACCCCGCGGGCGCTGTACGACACGCCGGGGAACGTGTTCGTCGGCGGGTTCATCGGGTCACCGGCCATGAACATCAAGACCGTCCCGCTCACCGACCAGGGCGCCGTGTTCGCCCGGATGACCCTGCCGCTGACCCGGGAGCAGATCGAGGCGGCCCGGGCCGGCGACGGCGACGGCAAGGTCACCGTCGGCTTCCGCCCCGAGTCCACGGACCTGGTGGGCGAGAGCGAGGGCGGCATGGGGATGGTCGTTGACCTGGTCGAGGAGCTCGGCTCCGACGAGTTCGTGTACGGCCACGCCGAGCTCGAAGGCGCCCAGGAGCGGTTCGTGGTCCGCACGGACGGACGCGTGCCGTCGCACATCGGCGACACCGTCTACGTCAAGCCCCGCGCCGGCCACCACCACGCGTTCCACGCGACGACCGGCGAGCGCCTCTGACCATCAACTCTCGAGGGGGCGGCCAGGGTGGCCGCCCCCTCCGCCTACCCACACCACGCCTAGTCAGCGCGGGGCGACGGGGGTGACCGACGGTAGCGACGCCGCGCGGCGGCGGCTCACCTCGGCGAGAGCGACCGCGGCGGCGACGCTCGCGTTCAGCGACTCCACCGTAGACGCCATCGGGATCGCGACGAGCATGTCGCAGGTCGCGCCGACGAGCCGGGACAGTCCCCGGCCCTCCGAGCCGACCACGAGGACCAGCGGTCCCACCGCGGCCTCCAGGTCGTAGAGGTCGGTCTCACCATCGGCATCCAACCCGACCACGATGAACCCGACGCTCTGACACGCCTTCAGGGTCCGGGTCAGGTTGGTCACCTGCGCGACCGGCACCCGCGCGGCCGCGCCCGCACTGGTCCGCCACGCGGTCGCCGTCATCCCCGCCGCGCGACGTTCCGGCACTACGACTCCCTGGGCGCCGAACGCGGCGGCCGATCGGATCACCGCTCCGAGGTTGCGCGGGTCGGTCACGCCGTCGAGCGCGACGAGCAGCGGCGAGGGATGCTCGACCGCCGCCGCCAACAGGTCCTCGAACGGCTCGTACGCGAACGGCGGAACCTGTATCCCTACGCCCTGGTGCAGCACGCCGCCGGTCATTCGGTCAAGCTCGTTGCGGCTGACTTCGAGGATCGCGATGCCGCGGTCGCCGGCCGTGCGCACGATCTCGGAGATCCGGTCGTCGATGTCGATGCCCAGCGCGATGTAGAGAGCTGTCGCGGGGACGTGCGTACGCAGCGCCTCCAGCACTGGGTTGCGGCCGACGAGCAGCTCGGGCGCGTCCCGCGCGGGAGCCGCCCTCCGACCGGGGCTCACCCGCGCGGGCGGCTTTCCGCCACGCACACCGCCGCCGCGTCGAGCGCCGCCGCGGGCGGGCGGGGCCGCTATGCCGCGCGTCGACTTGCCGCTGCCGCCGGCACCCCACGTCGTGTCCTTGCTGCCCGGCGTACCCACCTTGGGAGCGCGGCCCTCGGCGACGGCCGCCCGACGCTCCTTCTCCTGCTTCCAGGCGGTGCGTTTGGGCAGCTCCTCCGTGCCGGAGTATCCCTTGTGCCAGGGTCGCTCGTCGGCCGGCAGGGTCCGGCCCTTGCCCTTGAGGCTGGCGCGGTTCTTCCCGCCGGATCCGGTCGTCGCACCCTTCTTCGAGGTGGTACGCCGGCCGCGGCGCTGCGAGTTGCCCGCCATCAGTCCTCTCCGAGACTCCACCGTGGACCGTGCGGAGTGTCCTCCACGACGATCCCCGCCTGCCTGAGCTGGTCCCGCACCGAATCCGCCGCGGCCCAGTCCTTACGGGCGCGGGCCTGTGTGCGCTGCTCGAGGGCGAGCGCGACCAGGGCGTCCACGACCGGGCGTAGGTCCCCACCCGTCTCCGCGCCGACCCAGCTCGAGTCGAGCGGATCCAGGCCGAGGACGCCCAGCATGCCACGCACGCCGGCGAGCGCGCCGCGCAACGTCGTCTTGTCGCCGCGCGCCATGGCGGTGTTGCCCTCACGGATCGCGTCGTGCACCGCGGCCAGCGCCGCCGACGTGTTGAGGTCGTCGTTCATCGCGTCGACGAACTCGGCGCACAGCGGGCCCGGCTCGCCCCGCCCCACCAGCTCCGCCGCGCGCTCGACAAAGCCTTCCATGCGGCGGTACGCCACGGCGGCCTCGCGCAGCGCCTCGTCCGAGTAGTCGATGGGCGAGCGATAGTGCGGGGCGACCATGTAGTACCGCAGCTCGACCGGCCGAATGCCCAACGCCTGCACGTACGCCAGGTCGACCACGTTGCCCAGCGACTTGCTCATCTTGGTCTCGCCGAAGTTGAGTAGCGCGTTGTGCACCCAGTACCGAGCGAACGGCAGGCCGGCCGACTTGGACTGGGCGATCTCGTTCTCGTGGTGCGGGAACGTGAGGTCCAGCCCGCCGCCGTGGATGTCGAACTCGGGCCCCAGGTAGCGCCAGCACATCGCCGAGCACTCGATGTGCCAGCCCGGCCGGCCGCGTCCCCATGGACTCGGCCAGTACGCGTCCGCGGGCTCGTCGGGCTTCTCGCCCTTCCACAGCGCGAAGTCGCGCGGGTCGTGCTTGGCGCGCTCCGAGCCGTCCTCCGCGGCCTGCATCGCCTCGGGACGCTGGCCGGAGAGCGTGCCGTAGTCCGCGTACGACTTGACGTCGAAGTAGACGTCGCCGGAGCCGTCCTCCGCGACGTAGGCGTGGCCCAGGTCGATCAGCCGCTGGATGAGCTGGTGCATCTCCGGTATGTGGCCGGTCGCCCGCGGCTCATACGTCGGCGGCAACACGTTCAACGCCCGGTACGACGCCTCGAGGAGGAGCTCGTTTGCGTACGTGATCGCCCAGAACGGCCGGCCGAGCTCGATGGACTTCGCGAGCACCTTGTCATCGATGTCGGTGATGTTGCGGATGAACGTCACCTCGTATCCGGCGTGCCGGAACCACCGCTGCAGCACGTCGTAGTTGACGCCGGAGCGAAGGTGCCCGATGTGCGGACCAGCCTGGACGGTGAGGCCACACAGGTAGATCCCGACCTTGCCGGGTTCCCGCGGGACGAAGTCCCGCACCGAGCGGGTCGCGGTGTCGTACAGCCTCAGCGTCACCCTGCAAGGGTAGCCAACGGGCCTCCGCCGGGCGTCCGGACGTGGCCGTACGCTCGCGGTGTGACCGGGGCCGTACGACCGGAGACCGCTCAGACGCTCGACCGTGGGCTGCGTCTGCTCCGGCTCGTCGCGGACGCGCCCGGCGGGCTGACTGTCACCGAGGCCGCCAGCCGGCTCGGGGTGGGCCGCGCGGTCATCTACCGGCTCGTCGGCACGCTCGTGGAGCACGGCATGATCCGGCGCGACGGCGGCGGTCGGCTGCGCATGGGGCTCGGTCTGCTGCAGCTCGCGCGGCGGGCGCAGCCGCTCGTCGCCGACGCCGCCCTGCCGGCCTTGCGCCGGCTCGCCGAGCAGGTGGGCGCCACCGCCCATCTGACGGTCGCGGAGGGCGGGGAGGCCGTGGCGCTCGTTGTGGTGGAGCCGAGCTGGACGACGTTCCACGTGGCGTACCGGGCCGGCACCCGCCATGCCCTGGACCGGGGGGCGGCCGGGCGGGCGATCCTCGGCGGCCGCCGCGGCGAGGCGGCCGCGGTCAGCACGACCGGCGAGCTGCAGGCCGGGGCGTACGGCGTGGCCGCTCCCGTGCTCGGCGTCGAGGGACTCGAGGCGAGCGTCGGCGTGATCGCGCTCGCCCCGCTCGATGCCGCGACCCTGGGCCCGCGCGTCGTCGCGACCGCGGACGCGGTGGCCAAGTCCCTCATCTGACCGCCCA
>DASXRC010000087.1:0-7405 GCA_036506795.1 Micromonosporaceae bacterium | reverse complement strand
GAAGTGCGTCGATCCGCTTGAGCCGCTGGTGCCGCTCGCCCATGAGCGCCTCGAGCGTGAGGCCGTGCCGCTCGTACGCCTCGACCAGCTGCTCGACCCCCTTCCGCACTGTCCACTGCGGACGGAACGCGGGTACCTCCCGCGCGATCCGGTCGCAGGAAACCCGGTAGTTTCGGGCATCGGCGCCGGCACCCTCGGCGTAGGTGACGGTGCCGCCGGCCACCTCGCGGACGAGTTCTGCCACGTCGCGGATGAGATAGTTCTCGGCGGTGTCGCCGACGTTGAACGCCCGGCCGTGCACGATCTCGCGGGGCGCCTCGAGCAGCGCGAGGAACGCCGCGGCGATGTCCTCGGCATGGACGAGTGGGCGCCAGGCCATGCCGTCGCTGCGCAACCGAACCTCGCCGGCGAGCAGCGCGTGGCCGACCAGGTCGTTGACGACGAGGTCGCCGCGCAGCCGCGGCGAGAAGCCGTACGCCGTCGCGTTGCGCAGGAAGATCGGGGAGAAGCCGTCGTCGGCGAGCGGAAGCAGGTCCTGCTCGGAGCGGATCTTCGACTCGCCGTACGGCGTCAGTGGGGCGAAGCCCGCGTCCTCGTCGAGCGGACCGTCGTCCAGGCCGGCGCCGTAGAGGCTGCACGAGGAGGAGAACAGGAACCGCGACGCGCCGGCCGCCTTGGCCGCCCTCGCCAGGCGCACCGTGGCCCGGTGGTTGATGTCGTAGGTGAGCTCCGGGTCGAGGTTGCCCAGCGGATCGTTGCAGAGCGCCGCGAGGTGGAGCACGGCGTCCGGGCGGACGTCGGCCACCGCGGCCGGGGTCACCTCCCGCAGGTCGGCGCGCACCGTCGGCACGGTGGGCGGAGGCGGGCCGAGCGTACAGGCGGCGAAGAAGCCGGTATCCAACCCCACCACGTCGTGCCCGGCGGCGGTCAGCTTCGGCACGAGCACGCTGCCGAGGTATCCCAGGTGGCCGGTGACCAAGACGCGCATACGGGCTCCATGATCAGGTCAGGAGGGGGGACCCGCGTACTCTACGCAGGCGCCCGTTAACGCCAGGGGCGAGTGACGGATACCCGACGAGCTTGGGACCCGGGCGGGGCCGGCCCAGTAGGTTTCGGGCGTCCGCCGTTGCCGCTCTGGGGGGTTCGATGACCGCGGCGATCTGCCGGCTCTGCGACGCGGAGCTCACCGACACGTTTGTGGACCTCGGCATGTCCCCGCTGTGCGAGAGCTACCTAGGCGCCGAACAGCTGGACCGGCCGGAGACCTTCTACCCGCTGCACGTGCGGATCTGCGGCAGCTGCCTGCTCGTTCAGCTGCCGGCGTACGTGCCCGGCGAAGATATCTTCTCGGACTACGCGTACTTCTCGTCGTACTCCGACTCCTGGGTGGCCCACGCCCGGCGGTACGCGGTCGCGATGACCGACCGGCTCGAGCTCGGCGCCGACTCGCTCGTCGTCGAGGTGGCGAGCAACGACGGGTACCTGCTGCAGCACTTCGTCGCCGCCGGCGTACCGGTGCTGGGGGTCGAACCCGCCGGGAACGTCGCGGCGGCCGCGCGGGCCCGCGGCGTCCGGACGGAGGTGCAGTTTCTCTCCGCCGAGACCGGCGAGGAGATCGCCGCGCGGTACGGCCGGGCCGACCTCGTCGTCGCGAACAACGTGTACGCCCACGTGCCCGACATCCGTGGCTTCACCGCCGGTCTGGCCGCGCTCGTCAAGCCCTCCGGGCTGGTGACCCTGGAGTTCCCGCACCTGCTGCGGCTGATCGAGCGGCGGCAGTACGACACCATCTACCACGAGCACTACCAGTACCTGACGCTGCGGACCGCCACGCGGGCGCTGGCGACGGGCGGCCTGACCGTCGTCGACGCGGAGGAGCTCGGCACGCACGGCGGGTCGCTGCGTGTGCACGCCCGGCCGGCCGGGTCGGCCGGCGAGCCGTCCGCCGCCGTCAAGGAGTTGCTGGAGGCGGAGGCCACCGCCGGGCTCGACACGGTGTTCGGCCACGCCGGCTTCGCCCAGGCGGTCTTCGCGATCAAGAGGGACCTGCTGAGCTTCCTTGTCGCGGCGCGCGCGGACGGCCGGACCGTCGTCGGGTACGGCGCGCCCGGCAAGGGGAACACACTGCTCAACCACTGCGGGATCCGGTCCGACCTGCTCGCCTACACGGTCGACCGCAGCCCGTACAAACAGGGCAAATTCCTGCCCGGTACGCACATCCCCATCCACCACCCGGACCGCATCGCGACGGACCAGCCGGACTACGTGCTGGTGCTGCCGTGGAACCTGCGCGCGGAGCTCATCGACCAGCTGGGGTACCTCGCCGACTGGGGCGGCCGCCTGGTATTCCCCATTCCATCGCTGGAAGTGGTGCGCGCATGAAGGTCGTGCTGTTCTGCGGCGGCCTCGGGATGCGCATGCGGGAGCACGCGACGAGCGCCCCGAAGCCGATGAACATGATCGGAGACCGGCCGCTGCTCTGGCACGTCATGCGCTACTACGCGCACTTCGGCCACACCGAGTTCATCCTGTGCCTCGGTTACGGCGCGGCCGCGGTCAAGGAGTACTTCCTGCGGTACGACGAGACGCAGTCGAACGACTTCACGCTCGTGGCCGGCGGGACCGCCGGCGGCCGCGACGTGCGGATGCACAGCACGGACATCACCGACTGGACGGTGACGTTCATCGACACCGGGCTCACCTCGACCATCGGCGAGCGGCTCATGCGCGTGCGCGGCCACGTCGAGGGGGAGGAGATGTTCCTCGCCAACTACGCCGACACGCTCACCGACGCGCCGCTGAACGACCTTGTCGAGGCGTTCCGCGGGAGCGATGCGGTGGCGAGCATGCTGGCTGTTCCGCCGGTCTCCACCCACCACGTCGTGGAGATGGATGATGCCGGCCGGGTGACCGGCGTCCGTGCGGTCTCCGACCTGATGCAGTGGGAGAACGGCGGCTACTTCGTGCTCCGCCCGGAGATCTTCGACACGCTGCGTGAGGGCGAGGACCTGATGCCGCACGCGTTCGGCCGCGTGCTCGCGGAGGGCCGGCTCATGGCGCACCGGTACACCGGGTTCTGGCGCGCGGCCGACACATTCAAGGACCGGGCCGAGCTCGAGGAGATGTTCCACAAGGGACAGTGCCCGTGGATGCTCTGGGACCCGCTGCGCCGCGATCCGGCCGCCGAGGTGTTGGCCGCTCGGCCCGCCGCCGGGGTCCGGCGAGCGAACGGCGAGAGCTCGGAAACGCGCGTACCGGCCGTCGCCATCCCGCGCTGATGCTGGAGCTGTCCGGGGTCCGGTCGGTCGTGGCGCTCGGCGCACATCCGGACGACGTCGAGATCGCCGCCGGCGGCTTGCTGCTCTCCGCCGCGGCCGCCCGGCCCGGCCTACGCGTGCACTACGTGCTCTTCACCGGCTCCGCCGAGCGACACGCGGAGGCCCGCGCCGCGGCCGCGGCGTTCCTGCCGGGTGCTCGGCTGACCTTCGCCCTGCACGACCTGCCCGACGGTCGGCTGCCCGCGCATTGGGGAAGCATCAAGCAGTGGCTGCACGATGCCGCCGCGGTGCTCGACCCCGATCTGGTGCTGTGCCCCACGACCGACGACGCCCACCAGGACCACCGGCTGGTGGGCGAGCTGGCGCCGACGGTGTTCCGCTCCGCGCTGGCCCTGCACTACGAGATTCCGAAATGGGACGGCGACCTCGGCCGCCCGAACCTCTACGTCCCGCTCGACCCGGAGCTGGCCCGGCGCAAGGTCGAGTTACTGCACACGTGCTTCCCATCCCAGAAGGCCCGCGACTGGTGGGACGACGAGGTCTTCCTCGGCCTCGCCCGGCTTCGCGGGATGGAGTGCCATTCTCGGTACGCCGAGGGCTTCGTCTGCCGGAAGGCGGTGCTCCGATGGGTCTGAGCCGATCCTGCGACGCCTGCGACGGGGCGACGATGGTGCCGTTCGTAGACCTCGGCGACATTCCGGTGCTCTGTGGGGTGCACTGGGCCGACGCGGCCGAAGCGGCGGCCAGTCCGGTCGGGCGCATGGTGCTCGCCTACTGCCCGAGCTGCGCGTACGTGCGCAACCTGGCGTTCGACCCCACCGTCATGGTGTACGACACCACGATGGACACGAACCTGCACCACTCGCCGGCGTTCCAGGCGTTCTCCGCGGAGCTGGTCGCCCACCTCGCGAAGCGGTACGCCCTGGCCGGCAAGCGGGTGCTCGATATCGGCTGCGGCCAAGGCGAGTTCCTGCGCGAGCTGTGCCACGTGGCCGGGTGCACCGGCGTCGGCTACGACGCCATGTACGCCGGCCCGGTCGGCCCGGACCCGTCCGGCGCCACCTTCCACAGCGGATACGCGCCGCGCGGTGCGGAGCTTCCGCAGTTCGACCTCATCACCTCGCGGCACTGGTACGAGCACGTGGCCGACCCGTACGAGCTGCTGGTCGACCTGCGCGAGCGAGCCGCTGGCCGCCCGGTCTTCGGCTATCTGGAGGTGCCGGACGCGGGGTACGACCTCACCACGGCCGGCTGGGAGGTCATCTACCCACACGTGTCCTACTTCGACGCGTACCCGCTGCGGCGCATCGTCGAGCGGGCGGGCTGGCGCGTCGAGGACAGCGGCACGCTGTTCTCCGGAATGTTCAGCTTCATGGAGATCTCTGCCAACCGGGACGACGAGCCACGCGTCGCGGACGGGCCGCTGCCCGGCCCGGCCGAGCGGGATCGGCAGCTCGCCGCCGTCCGCGGTTTCGCCGCCCGGCATCACGCGGAGCGCGCCGCCTGGCGCGAGCGGATCGCGGCGTTGGCGGCCGACGGCGCCCAGCCCGTGCTGTGGGGCGCCGGCTCGCGTGGGGTCCAGTTCCTGACTCTCGCCGATCCCGACCACCGGCTCGCGGCCGTCGTCGACGTGAACCCCCGCAAGTGGGGCCGGTACCTGCCGGTCACGGCGTACCGGGTCGACCCGCCGGCGGTGCTCACGGAGATACGGCCCGGGGCGGTGGTCATCACCAACCCCGCCTATCGGGAGGAGATCGCGGCGCAGCTGCGCCGGCTCGGCGTCACGGCAGAGGTGCTCGTCGCCTGACTGGCCGCAGGCGTATAGCGATCGTGCTACCTGCGGCGCTCCGCGCCGACCTTCTCAGCGGCACCGGCGTCGGCCTCGTCGGCCTCGTCGGCGTCGGCCGTCGGCGGCTCGTCGGGTTCGGCGGCGGCGCGCTCTTCACCGACGTCGGCCGGCGCATTCTCTTCGGCCCGCGCGGCATCGGCCGGCTCCCCCTGCGCCGACGCAGCCGCCTCGGCCTCCCGGCTTGCCTCCGCTCGGAGCTGCGCGAGGTGCCGCTCGGCGTGCTCCGCGGCCCGCTGCGCCTCAGCGACGCGCTTCCGCTCGACGTTGAGCTGTTGCGTGACCTCCGCCAGGCCCTCGCGCACCTGGCCCCGCTCATGTGTCGCCGCGACGGCCTCCCGCTGCACCTCAGCGAGCTGTGCTCGGGCCGCCGCGAGCTCCCGGTGGGCCCCGGCGAGCCGCTCACCAACCTCCGCGATCTCCTGGTGTGAGGCGGCGATCTGCTGCTGCCCGGACACCAGCCGACGCTCACCCTCCTCGAGCTGGGCTGCGAGGAGCCGCTGGGCCTCCGCGACGCGCTCATCGGTGTGCGCGCGCAGGTTATCCGCCCACCGTGCGGTCTCGACGCGGATGTTCGCGCATTCCTGCTCGGCGGCGGCGCGCTGCGCGGCGATCTGCTGTTCCGCCTCGGCGCGCCCCGTGGCCAGCTTCTGCTCGGTGGCGGCCCGCCACTGCGTCAGCTCCTGGTGCACCTGGGCGCGGGTCGCGTTGACCCAGGCCTCGGTCTCCGCACGGGTCCGCTCGACGTGCGCAACCGTGGCCTCGTTGATGCGCCTGGCCTCCTGCCGGGCCGCGCCGACCCCGTCGTCCGCCTCGGCGCGCAATTTGGCGATGTGCTCCTCCGTCGCGGCGAGCTCGGCTCGAAACGCCGCCCGGCGTTCCTCGTCGACCTGTGCCTCCTCGGAGCGTCGCGCGGCCAGTGCGATCTCGAAGTCCCTCGTCGCGTCGGCGGCCTTCGACCGGGCCTCCTCGACGATCCGCTCGGCCTCCGCGCGGGCCTCCACGATGATCTGATCGGCCGCGGCATGGCGGTCATTGATGTCCTGACTCGCCGACCTGCGGATCGCGTCCGCCTGCTGCTCCGCGAGAGTCAAGATCTGCTCGACGAGCGGCCCGAGATGTCGGTACGAGGCCTTGTCTCCGACACCGGCCCGCCGGCTCTGCTCCGAGAGTTCCACCTGTAGCTGCTGGACCTGCCCGGCCAGGGCTTGAATCTGGGCATACGCCTGATCGCGCTCGGCCACGAGCGCCGCGACCTCCGCCTCTACCTGGTGGACGTACCGGTCAACCTGCTTGCGCTGGTAGCCCCGGACCCCGATCTCGAAGGTCGGTTCGGCGCCAGCGCCCTCACCCAGAGCAAAGAAGTCCCCGCCGTGCGACATGGCACCATCCTCACACGCATCGTCCCGTCATGCGCGGATACCCACCAGCGTGACGGGACGTGCGCATCTCGTGCTATGTGGCCGGCATGACCATTGCCACCGGCCAAACCGGAACAGCGGTGTGGCGGCGGGAGCTGGCGGATCAGCCCGCGGCCGAGGCGCCGACCGGCTCGTCGGACTCGTCCGCGGGCTTGCCCTTCTTGGCGTCGGGCTTGGCCACGGCCGCGGGGGCGACGCTCGGCACGATGCCAGCCAGGCCGGACAGCATCTGGCCCAGCTGGGCGGTGACCGCGTCCTTCTGACGCGTCAGCTCGTCGACCTCACGCCGGGCGGCGTTCGTCGTCAGGTCGGCCTCGGTGCGGGCCTCCGTGACCTGGCGGTGCGCCTCGGCCCGCGCCTCGTTAAGGGTCTTGTCGGCCAGCGCCTTGGCCTTGTCGACGGTCTCGGTCGCGTGACGCTCCGACTCGATGCGGCGCGCCTCTGCCCGCTGCTCGATCTCCTTCGCCCGGTCCTCGGCGGCGCGTGCCCGCTGCTCGGCCTCGGCCACCAGCTTCTGGGTCGCCGCGACCTGGGAGGCGTGCCGCTGGGACTCCTCCCGCTCGGCCTTCTCGCGACGCTCGGCGATCTCCAGCTGCAGCGCCTGCAGGTCCTTGTCGCGCTTGTCCCGGGCGTCGGCAAGGATCTTGCTGGCCTCCGCGCGCTTCTCCTCGGCCTCGCGAGCTGCCTTGGCCCGCAGCTGGGTGATCTCCCGTTCGGCGGTCGCACGGAGGGACGCGACCTCGCGCTCCACGGTGGACTTCAGCTCGGCCACCTCGTGCGCCGTGACGGTACGCAGCTGCTTGGTCTCGCGCTCGGCGTCGGCGCGCAGCGTGTCGGCCTCGCGGCGGGCCTGCACCCGC
>DASXRC010000086.1:0-7614 GCA_036506795.1 Micromonosporaceae bacterium | reverse complement strand
CATCGACGGGCGCCGGGACCTCACCGAGTCGACCCGCGAAGACATGTCCGGGTACGCCGGCGCCAAGCCGGTGCGGGTCGGCAACGGCGCGTTCAACCAACGGCAGAACGACGTGTACGGGGCCGTGCTCGACTCGATCCTGCTGCACACACGGCGCAGCCAGCGGCTTCCGCGCCGGCTGTGGCCGATCGTCAACTCGCAGGCCGAGGGCGCCATCCGCGTGTGGAAGAACCCCGACCAGGGGATCTGGGAGGCTCGCGGCGAGCCACAGCATTACGTCTCGTCCAAGCTGATGTGCTGGATCGCCCTCGACCGGGCGGCCAAGCTCGCGGACATTCGAGGCGACGCGCAGCTCGCCGAGACCTGGCAGGCGACCGCCGAGGAGATACGCGCGGACATCCTGGCCAACGGTGTCTCGGAGCGCGGCGTGCTCCGCCAGCACTACGCCACCGACGCGCTCGACGCTTCGACGCTGCTCGCCGCGCTGTTCGGCTTCCTGCCCCCAGGCGACGAGCGGCTGCATAACACCGTCAACGCCATCGCCGATGAGCTGACCGAGAACGGCTTCGTGCTGCGGTACCGCACGGACGAGACCGACGACGGCCTGTCGGGCAAGGAGGGGACGTTCCTGATCTGCTCCTTCTGGCTGGTGTCCGCACTCGCGAGGATCGGCGAGATAGACCGCGCGCGCGACCTGATGGAGCGGCTGCTCCGCGTCGCCTCACCGCTCGGGCTGTACGCCGAGGAGTACGAGGTCGACACGGGCCGCCACCTGGGCAACTTCCCGCAGGCGTTCTCCCACCTCGCGCTGATCCAGGCGGCCGCACACATCATCCTCTACGAGCGGCTCGAGGAGCTGAGGTGACCGCCGCGTGCGACCGCCTCATCGTGGGGACTGGGCAGGCAATGGCACGTTGGCCCGCCACAGGCCTTGGTCTCATGATGCCGGAACCCGCGCCTTGGCCGCGGGCGCGGGTTCGGTGGCACTGCTAGGGGTTATGGGAGTGATTCTGGCTGACACCACGTACGCCACCACGACCGCGACGATCACGAGTGGCATGAGGGCGAGCCCGTCGGAGAGCAGGAGCAGCGTAGCAAGCAAGACCGAGGTCATCGGAAGCTTAAGCATGGCAACACACATCGCCCCGATGCCCATGGCGACACCGGCAACCATCGGCAGCCCGGGCAGGTGAGATAGCGCGATGCCGCCGGCCGCTCCCAGAAACATCGCCGGGAAGATGGGCCCGCCTCTAAAGCTGCTCATCGATGCCGAGTAGGCGAGTCCCTTGCAGGCGATGAGCAGCAGAAGCGTTCCCACGGTATAGCTGGCGCTGTTGGTGATGAGTGGGCCTATCGCGACCTGGCCCGAGAACAGTACGTCGGAGGAGCCCTTTCCAGTCACCTCGGTGTAAAGAACGGCCAGCGCCGCGACGATCAGGCCCACCAACGATGTGGCCAAGACTATCCGCCGCTCCACGTGGGGCCGGATGAGGAGGGCGAGCCACCTGATTCCCGCACCGACAAACGCCGCGGCTACACCGATTACGAGTGCCCAGCCGAACTCGGCGATGTCCGGCCGGCCGAACGGCGGCAGATTGGGAATCGCCAGCGAGAACGTGCCGAATCCGGTCCAGGCGTCCAGACCGACGAAGACGAGCGCGCCGACGCCCGCGGCCAGCAGGCCCGGCACCAACACGACCCCCAGCGTCGGACCGCCCAGCCCGGAGACCTCCATCAGCAAGAAGGCGGCGAGTATCGGCGAGCCCAGCAGCGTACTGATTGCGGCGAAGCTTCCCGCCGAGGCCACTACGGTGATGGTCCTCGAAGGCATGTCACGTTTGGCCAGGCGTACCGCGAGGGCGGCGAGCCCGCCACCCAGAGCGATGAGGGGTGCCTCAGGTCCGAGTACAGCGCCGAGGGCCAGCGTGGCCAGCGCCGCGAAGAAAATGCCGGGCAGCTCGATGGGGGCAGCCACACCGCTGGCCTTGAGTCCGTCGGCCGGGGAGTGGCCGCCCCTGCCCGGCAGGTAACGGATGGTCAGCCCGACCAGGATGCCCGCCACGCCGAGCACGGGCACTGGCCACCAGCTCGGCTCCGTGCCGAAGCCGAGCCCCTTGGGAAGATCGTCGAAGATCCACTCCTGGAGGAGGTCGACGAGCTTTAAGAAGAAGTACGCCGCCGCGGAGATCGGCACGCCGAGGATCGCGGCGAGCACAAGGAGCGCCAAGTAGCTGCGGGACCGCAGGAGCATACCGGGATCGCCCGGCTCGGACCCTGTGCCCCGAGTTGGTCCCTGCTCATTCATCGTGCCTCATCGCCGCGCTGATCACAGCCAGGCGGGCGCCGTAATGGCACCCGCGTACGAGAGTCGGCCTACACATGCAGCCAAGCCTCGAGGACGCGCACCGTCCTCACCCGTTGCAGATGAATCCAGGCTCAGGCGACGCCAAATCCCACCCATGACGGGTGATGCGGCTACTGACCGACACGGAGATCGTGAACTGACAAGCGCGGGTCTGCCCGTGAGAGGGGTAGTGCGATGCCGAGCGCCACCGAGGGATTCTTCGCCGACCTGGCGAGCCGACCAGACGAGCCGCTGCTGCGGGCCGCGTCCGGGACGATCAGGATCGACCTGGACCGTCCGGGTGGGACGGACCGGTGGTTCGTAACGATCGACCGGGGCGCCGTGGCCGTGTCCAAGCGGAGCCGAACCGCCGACTGCCGGGTGCGGATCGACGCCGACCTGTTCGACCGGATCGCCTCCGGGGAGACGAACGCGCTGGCGGCGTTGCTGCGCGGCCAAATCGCCGTCGAGGGCGATCTGGAGCTGTTGATGATGTTCCAGCGGCTGCTGCCGGGCCGTCAGACCAACACGTCGGGCGCGCGGCGACTGGCCGGCGCGGGCAGGGGGCGCACGTCATGACCGACGAGATCCGGATTCTCAAGGGGAACACCTTCGTGGTGAGTGACGGAACGGGCGACATCGAGGCGTCCCCGACCGAACCTGATGGCCTGTTCGCCTGGGACACCCGCTTCCTGTCGAGGTGGGTTCTCATGGTCGACGGACACCGGCTCAACCCGCTGTCCGTCGACGACCTGCAGTACTTCGAGACCCGGTTCTTCCTGGTGCCTGGGACCGGAACCGTCTACGTCGACGCCAAGCTGTCGGTGATCCGTACCCGCGCGGTCGACGACGGGTTCGTCGAGCAGCTGACGGTGCTCAACCACGACGACCAGCCGGTCGAGCTGACGATCCGGCTCGACGCCGGTGCCGACTTCGCTGACCTGTTCGACGTCAAGAACGCCCAGGCGAAGAGGGGCAAGCTGTACAGCCGCGTCGAGGCGGAGCGGCTGGTGTACGGCTACGAGCGGGAGACGTTCCACCGCACCACCACCATCACGACGAGCGCGCCGGCCGCCGTCGACGAGGGCGGCCTGACGTTCGGCGTACGCCTGGAGCCGCACGGCAGGTGGGGCACCGAGCTGCGGGTCGCGCCCGCGATGATCGGTCCCGGCGGGCGAACGTTTCGCCTGGCCCACACGCCCGACGGTGACCGGCCAGACATGCACGCGGACCTGCAGACGTGGCTGGCCGCGGCGCCGCGGTTGGAGTGCGACTGGGAGCCGCTCCACGCGACGTACCAGCGCAGCCTCGTGGACCTGGCCGCGCTGCGCTTCTCGCCGCTGACGTCCGGCGGTCGCAGCCTGCCCGCCGCGGGCCTGCCCTGGTTCATGACCATCTTCGGCCGGGACAGCATCTTCACCAGCCTGCAGGCGCTGCCGTTCGCCCCCGAGCTGGCCGCCACCACCCTGCGCGAGCTCGCCGCCAGGCAGGGCAGCCGCATCGACGACTTCCGTGACGAGGACCCGGGCCGGATCCTGCACGAGATGCGGTATGGCGAATCGGCGGCGTTCGAGGAGCAGCCACACACGCCGTACTACGGCAACGCCGATGCGACTGCCCTGTTCGTCGTGCTGCTCGACGAGTACGAGCGGTGGACCGGCGACCGCGACCTCGTCCAGGACCTCGAGGTCGAGGCGCGGGCGGCGCTGACCTGGATCGACGAGTGCGCCGACTTGGTTGGCAACGGGTACGTCTGGTACCGCCGCCGCAACGAGCAGACCGGGCTCGAGAATCAATGTTGGAAGGACTCCTGGGACTCGATCTCGTACGCCGACGGCCGCCTGCCGGGTTACCCGCGAGCGACGTGCGAGCTGCAGGGGTACGCGTACGACGCGAAGGTGCGGGCCGCTCGGCTGGCCCGCCTCGCGTGGGGGGACGCATCGTACGCCGACGAGCTGGAGCGGCAGGCCGCGGACCTCAAGCGGCGGTTCAACCGCGACTTCTGGGTTGCCGACGGCCACTACTACGCGCTGGGGCTCGACCCGGAGGGGGGCCAGCTCGACGTCCTCTCCTCCAACATCGGCCACCTGCTCTGGAGCGGGATCGTCGACAAGTCCAAGGCTCGGGCGGTCGTCCGGCACCTGCTCGGACCGAGGCTCTTCTCCGGCTGGGGCGTGCGGACGCTGGCCGAGGGCGAACAGCGGTTCAACCCGATCGGCTACCACGTCGGCACGGTGTGGCCGTTCGACAACTCGTTCATCGCGTGGGGGCTGCGCCGGTACGGCTTCAAGAGGGAAGCCGCCCGGATCGCGGCCGGCATCCTGGACGCGGCGGAGTTCTTCGGCGGGCGGCTCCCGGAGGCGTTCGGCGGGTACGAGCGTTCCGTGACGCGGTACCCCGTGCAGTACCCGACCGCGTGCAGCCCGCAGGCGTGGTCGACCGGCGCGCCGCTGCTGCTCCTGCGCTCGATGCTCGGCCTCGAGCCGGTGGGCGACCACCTCATCGTCGACCCCGCCCTCCCCGAGGGCATCGGCCTGATCGCGCTGCTCGACATCCCCGGACGGTGGGGCCGCGTCGACGCGTTCGGCCGCGGCCGGATTCAGGTCGACAGGAGGCCGCAGCTGCGTCCGCAGCTCGGCGCCGGCGCCTGACGCTCACGCACCGGCACCACCCGATCCGGCCGGGCGAATGTTGTGGTTGAGGTGGAAGACGTTGTCGGGGTCGTAACGCGCCTTAAGCGCTGCCAACCGGGCGAGCTTGGCCTCGCCGTACGCCCGGCGCACGCCCGCGGCGCCCTCGTCGCCGAGGGCGTTGATGTAGGCGCCGCTGGCGTACGGCTCGATCGCGGCGCCGAACCGACGGGCGGCCGCGATCCGGGCCTCGTCCTGTGCCGGGTCCGTCCACCGCGCGCTGGCGACGAACTCGACCAGCGTGTCCCGGTGGCTGAACGCCGTCTCGTCGCGGCCAACCTCGGCGATCGCGCCGCCGTACACCTGCAGGCTGGCCGCGGGCAGTACGGCCAGCTCGGCGTCACCAGCGTCCTCGGCCGCCGGCACGCCGCGCGACAGGAACGCGTCGATCGCGCCATCGTCGAGGGCCCGCAGGTAGTGGCCCTTCCAGTAGCGCCGCCATCGGTGGCCCTCGCGCTCGTCGTCCATGGTCTGCAGGTCGAGGTAGCTGAGCTCGGCGACGCGCTCGGCCACGGGCGGCGCGACGGCGCGCAGCGCGTCGACGAGGCCGCGGCCGCGGTCCCGCTCGCCGACCCACACGTACCCGAGCATGACCAGCCACCGCTGGTGCAGCTCGGGCGGCAGGAACGGCCACGGGCCCGTGGTGCCGACCCACGCGGTGAAGGTCGCCTCTCGCGGCGAGTCAGCGATGAGGTCGCGCCAGCGCCGCATAGCGGCCGGTGCGTCGTCCGGCGCGTACACCAGGTCCGTGATGAGGGTCGTGGTCCCGACCGGATGGAGCCGGAACTCGAACTCGGTCACCACGCCGAAGTTGCCGCCGCCGCCACGCAGGCCCCAGAACAGGTCGGCGTTCTCTGACTCGCTGGCCCGGACAACCTCGCCGTCGGTCGACACGACCTCGAAGCCCGCGACGTTGTCGCAGGAGAGTCCGAACCGCCGCGCTAACCAGCCCATCCCGCCGCCGAGCGTCAGGCCACCGACTCCGGTGTGTGACACGTTGCCGGCCGTGGTCGCCAGGCCGTACGGCTGGGTGGCCGCGTCGAGCGCGCCGAGCATGGCGCCACCCTGCACCCAGGCGCGGCGGCGGTCGGGATCTACCCGGACGCCGCCCATCGGCGTCAGGTCGATCATCAGACCGCCCTCGGGAACCGAGATCCCGAGCACGCTGTGTCCGCCGCAGCGCACCGCGATCTCGAGGCCACGCGCACGACCGAACCGCACCGCCGCAGCGACGTCGGCCGGGCTCGCGCAGCGCGCGATGAGCGCCGGGCGCCGGTCGACCATCGCATTCCACACCTTCCGCGGGGCGTCGTAGCCGTCATCGCCGGGGCGCAAGAGCTGCCCGGTGAAGCCGCGTTCCAGGGTCGCGATCTCGATCGTTGCCATGCGGTCCGCCTCCCGTCGGTTTCCTTGCAACGTAACGAGGCGGGCGGCTACGACTGAAGGGCCGATTTCGCGCCGATCCCATGGGCCAGTTCCTTGCCGTCGCAGCCGTCATGGCATGAAGTGGACCTGGGACTATGTACACATCGGTTAGGATGTGTACATGGCGAAGACGTACAACCTTACGGAGTTGCGGGCGAGCCTAGGCACCGTGGTCAAGCAGGCCATCACCCATCCCAACGACGACTACGTGATCGCCGACTCCAGCAACCCTCTGGCCGTCATCGTGCCCATCCACGAGCTGCGTCGGCTGCGGGAGATCGCCGAGGCCGCCGCGGCCGGGTTGACCATCGTGGTCGGGCCCGATGGCACACCGGACATCAAGCTGGACGAACGGGCCGTGGCGTATTTCCGTGAGCGCGCCGCCGACCAGCCCAAGACCGCGTGAGAGACACGCTGCTGCTGCGCGGCATCTGGGCCGGCCTCACCGCGCCCGTCGAATACGGCGGACCCGACCCGGTCGAAGCCGCGCTGATCGTCGAAAACCTGGTACCCCCGACCGAGGACGCCTACCCGATCGGCGCCACCGCCAGCCCAATCAACCCCGGCTGTCGGCGGCTACCGATCGCGGACTGGTGGGTCGATTGCGAGATCGTCGGGGACGACCCGATCCGGTGCGTCGCACCTGGCCGCACGACCCGCTCGTCGTGAACCCGTTCAGCGCTCGGCGTGAAACGCGGCGAGCTGGTCGGCCGCGACCTGGCGCATGAGTCGCGGCCGCAGCCGCGACACCGCGGCCGCGAGCAGCACCGCCCACGCCGCGGTTACGGCGACCACCCCGGCGCCGCCCAGCACGGTGCGCAGCAGCGCCAGGCAGACCGTCACCGCGAGCGCGGCCACGCGCAGCAGCCGGAGATAGCGCCACTGCCCGCCCGGCGCGATCGATCGGGTGCCGACGAGGTACCCGGCCAGACCGACGGTCACCAGCCACGACGCGGCCTGTGGCGGGTGGTCACGCGCGAATCGGGATCGTGGAACGGATGCGGGCCTGCCGGCCCTGTCATGTCCCGGGACATGTGTCAAGACATGTCCCGGGACATGTGTCGCGCCTGACGATCTTTTTGGTGGTCAGTGTGTTGGTGGGCTGGGGGTAAGGGTGGTGTAGGCCCGGTCGGTGGTGAGGGTGGCGTGGCCGAG